>NZ_JBIVKQ010000032.1:15470-78073 GCF_044750845.1 Streptomyces sp. NPDC088766
GACCGGGTGGGGTGGGGGGGGGGGTGGCGCCCGGGGGGGTATGCCCCCCCCCGTGTGGCCTGAGGGTGCGGGGGGGCGGGGGCGGGGGGGGGCCCGCCCCCCCCCACGGCGAAGGCGATCTCCCGGGCGGTCGGCAGTTCACCACCCTCGACGACGGTGAGGCGCATCGCCGCCCTCAACGCCGGATCCGTGTACTTGGTCAGTCGCACAACCGCATCGTAGCTAACTTGCTTTTAAGATTCATATTTACGGTGTGTGGTGTGCGTCTCCCTCCGGCGGTCGCGGGCGGAGGCGTCACGGGAGTGTCTCCTGTCCGGTCCATACGGTGAAACGCACCTGCTGCCGCAGGACGGAACGGGGCCGGTCGCCCACGAGGTCCGCCGCCCGCACCGAGATCTGTCGGCAGCGATGTGATCCGACCTCACATCCCCTTACCGGTCCACCTCGACACCACCTGGCGACAATTTTCCACCGTGTGAGCGAGGCCGTGACCGGACAGGACCTTCCACGGCCGGACGTGACACAACGTATGTTTGCCGACGGCACATCATCCGAGACTTCGCGGCCGGCCACGGGACCGCACCTCGCCGGCAGGCACTTTCTCCTCACGAAGGAGTCACCTTCATGCCCGCAATCCTGATCCACGGCGTTCCGGACACCCACCGTGTGTGGGACGGTGCCCGCAGGTACCTGTCCCGTGACGATGTGGAGGCCTGGGACCTGCCCGGCTTCGCTACGACGTCGGTTCCCCCCCCCGGGTGCGGCAGGGCTGGGGGCCGGAGGACCTGATCGAGGTCCGGACGCCACTCGAGGACGACATGAAGAAGGTGCGGAACAAGCCGGGTGCGACCCGTCTCGGGTTCGCGCTGCTGCTGAAGTCCTTCGAGGTGGAGGCCCGGTTCCCGGAGTCGGCCAAGGAGATCCCAGCCGCGATTGCCGACAGGGTTCGACGACAGACGGAGTCCGATTGGTCGCGGTCGTCCCGGTGGCGCCGGATGCTCAGGAACCGCCCCGCTCGCGGGGGATCTTCTCCCCGGCCTCGATCGCCACGGGCAGCCGGTTCTCGGCCGGCGGCAGCGGGCAGGTGGCCAGGTCGGTGTAGGCGCACGGCAGGTTCGTCGCCCGGTTGAAGTCCAGGACGACCGTGCCGTCGGCGGCGGGCGGGTCGAGGGCGAGGGCCCGGTTGGCCGCGTAGGTGGTGACCCCGGAGGTCGCGTCGGTGAACAGCACCAGCAGGCTCCCCGGGCCGTGTCCGGGGAACGCGGTCAGCGTCAGGGGGCGTCCCTCCAGCACGAACTCGACCCGGCCCGGCGCGTCGTACACGTGTTCAAGGCCTTCGACCGCCGCACCCACGGTCGTCGGCCGCGGCTCGTCGAAGGCGGTGTAGCGGCCGGTCACCGCCCAGCGGGGATGCGGGGTGTAGGCGGGCGTGCCGGTGAAGGCGGAGCGCAGGGGGGCGTCCGGGTGCCGGGGACGGACGATGTCGTGTCCGCCGCGCTTGGCCACCTCGATCACGGCGTCGCCCCAGACCGCGTCGACTCCGCCGCGCTCCGGGAGCACCCCGAAGCGGTGCTCACCGCGGACGGGGGTTCCGCCCACGACCAGTTCCTCACCGTCGTCGAGGACCACGACGACCCCGTCGGTGCCGGTGGACCAGGCGCCCGGAGCGTCCCGGAAGCGCTGCGGCTCGTTGCCGAGCCAGTGCAGGCCGGTGACCGCGAGGAACCCGTGGGGGTCGGCGAGTCGTGCCTCCCGCCCGGAGTGCCACTCCTGCCAGTCGCGGGTGAAGGCGGACAGCTCTGCGGTGGTGTCCTGAAGGGTCATGTGTGTTTCTTCTCCAAAGGGTCGGATGCGGCCGTGGCGTAACGGCCGCCGGGGATCGCCGCGAGCAGCTCGCGGGTGTACGCGTGGCGGGGGCGGACGAACAGGTCTTCGGCGGTACCCCTCTCGACGATGCGGCCGGCCCGCATGACGGCGACCTCGTGCGCGATCTGGCGTACGACGGCCAGGTCGTGCGAGATGAACAGGTACGCCACCCCGGTGTCGGCCTGCAGTTCGGCGAGCAGGTCGAGGACCTGGGACTGGACGGACACGTCGAGCGCGGACACCGGCTCGTCGCAGACCACCAGGTCGGGGGAGAGCGCCAGCGCGCGGGCGATCGCCACGCGCTGCCGCTGGCCGCCGGACAGCTCCGCCGGGCGGCGCTCCAGCGTCGACGCCGGCAGCGCCACCCGATCGAGCAGGTCCCGGGCCCGGGCGAGCCGGGAGGCGCGGTCGCCGACCTTGAAGGCACGCAACGGCTCGGTGATCACCTCGCCGATGGAGAACCTCGGGTCCAGCGAGGCGTACGGGTTCTGGTAGACGAGCTGGGCCCGGCGGCGCAACTGCCTCACCCGTGACCCGCGCGCGGCCGTGACGTCGGTGCCGTCGAACACGACGCGCCCGGCGGTCGGGTCGGTCAGACGGAGCACCAGCCGGGCGGTGGTGGACTTCCCGGATCCGGACTCGCCGACCAGGGCCAGCGTGCGGCCCCGGTGGAGGGTGAAGCTGACGTCGTCCACCGCGCGCACACTGCGCGCCGAGCCCTTGGAGCGGGGGAGGCGGAACTCCTTGACCACGCCGTGGACCTCGACCAGCGGCGCCGCCTCGGCGGCGGACGGTGTCGTGACCGTGGCCCGGGGGCGGGCCGTGGCCAGGCTCGGCGCGCCGGCCAGCAGCCGCCGGGTGTACTCGTGCCGCGGGTCGTCGAGGACGTCACGGGTCGGACCGGCCTCGACGACCCGGCCCCCGGACATGACCACGATCCGCTGTGCCCGGTCGGCGGCGACGCCGAGGTCGTGGGTCACCAGCAGAACGGCGGTGCCGGACTCCTCGGTGAGATGCTGCAGGTGGTCGAGGATGACCCGTTGCACGGTGACGTCCAGTGCGCTGGTCGGCTCGTCGGCGATGATCAGCTTCGGCCGGCCGGCGATGGCCGTCGCGATCAGGGCACGCTGCCGCATCCCGCCGGACAGCTCGTGCGGATACTGCCGGGCGCGGGTGGCCGCGTCGGGCAGCCCGGCCCGGTCCAGGATCGCGATCGCCTCCGACGCAGCGGAGCGGCGGGTCGCCAGCCCGTGGATGCGCAGCACCTCCGAGACCTGCTCACCGATGCGTTTGACCGGGTTGAGCGACACCGTGGGGTCCTGGGGCACCAGGCCGATCTGCGCACCGCGTACGGTGCGCAGATCGCGTTCGGACAGCGAGGCGAGGTCGTGCCGGCCGAAGCGGACCGTGCCGGCGTCGATGCTGCCGTTCGCCGCCAGGAGCCGGACGATCGCATGGGCGGTCGTGCTCTTGCCGGATCCGGACTCGCCGACCACCGCGGTCACCTGGCCCGGCCGTACGTCGAGGTCGACGCCGCGCACGGCCTGCACCGTGCCGCCGCGGGTGCGGTACGAAACCGACAGGCCCCTTACCTCCAGCAGTGGTTCCGGTGTGTTCGTCAAGTTCCCACCCGTTCCGGGGTCGTTCGTCGTGGGGCCGGTCATCGCTGTCGGGACCATTCGCCGTCCAGCGCCCGCGCGATGCGGTTGGTGGCCAGCACGGTCGCGGCGATCGCCAGGCCGGGCAGTGCGGTGAGCCACCAGGCGTTCGCCAGGTAGTTGCGCCCGTCGGAGATCAACGTGCCCCACTCCGGTGCGGGGGGCGGCGCCCCGTAACCGAGGAAGCTCAGCGACGACACGGCCAGGACGGAGGCGCCGAAGTCGAGTGTGGCCAGGACGATCACCGGGCCTGCCGCGTTGGGCAGCACGTGCCTGCCCAGCACCGAGTACCAGCGGGACCCGGATGATCGCGACGCCTCGACGAAGACCGCCTGCCGCACCCGCAGTACCTCCGCGCGCGTCACCCGGGCGAAGCCGGCGACGCCGGCCGCCCCGACCGCGACCGCGACCTTCACCGTTCCGTAGCCCAGCGCCGTGACCAGTGCGAGGGACAGGAACAGCGCCGGGATCGACAGCAGTACGTCGACGAAGCGCATCAGCACGTCGTCGACCCAGCGGCCCACGAATCCGGCGACCAGGCCCAGCAGACCGCCGACCACGAAGGCGACCGCCACCGCGATCAGCGTGGCCTTCAGCGACAGCTGCGCACCGTGCACCACCCGGGAGAAAAGGTCGCGTCCCAGCTCGTCGGTACCGAACCAGTGCGCGCCGCCGGGGCTTCGGAAGTTCTGCGACGGCACCCCGTCCAGCGGGTCCCGCGAGGTGAACGTCCCCGGCCGAAACGCCGCCAGCACCACGAGGACCACGACGAGGACCGATGCCAGCAGACCGGGGCGGCGCAGGAAGAACCGCAGGACGCGCCGCAGTTCGGGACCTCGCCCGGGACTCGGGCCGATGCCGGGTTCGACCGGTGGCGCCGAGCCGGGCGCGGCACCGGTGGTGACGTCGTCGACAAGGGACCGGGTCATGCGAAACTCCCCTTCCTTCCGGAGGCCACCACGATCCGCGGGTCGAGAAGCGGATAGACGAGATCGACGGCCAGGTTGGCCAGCACGAAGATCAGTGCCCCGAACACCACGACTCCCTGGACCAGCGGGATGTCCTGGGCCGTGACCGCGGCCGCCGTGACCCGGCCCAGGCCGTCGCGGGAGAACACGGTCTCGACGACCACCGAACCGGCGATCAGCTGCCCGGCCAGCAGCCCGACGACCGTCAGCGCCGGCAACGACGCGTTGCGCAGAGCGTGCCGCAGGTGGATCCGCCACCTGCCCGCGCCCTTGGCCCGGGCGGTCTCCACATAGGCCTGGTCCAGGGCCGTGAGCAGGCTCTTGGCCAGCACCTGTGCGACCTGCGCACCGGTCGGGATCGCCAGTGTCAGCGCCGGCAGCACCAGGCCCCGCAGACCGTCGTTGCCGAACGCCGGGAACCACCGCAGCCGGAAGGAGAACAGCTCGACGAACAGCAGCCCCACCCAGAAGGTCGGCACCGACACGCCGAGCGGCGGCAACGACAGCAGCAGTTGCCGCAGCCACCGCTGCGAGGTGCAGGTCGCCAGCACCGCGAGACCGCCGCCGAGGACCACCGCGAGCACCAGCGCCGTACCGGTCAGCGCCAGGGTCTGCGGCAGTGCGTCGCCCAGGGTCGAGGTCACCGAACGGCCGGTGGAGACCGAGTCGCCGAAGTCCCCGCGCACCGCGTTGCCGAGGTGGTCGGCGTACTGCGCCAGTACCGGCTTGTCGAAGCCGTACTCGTGCCGAAGCCTGGCGAGCTGCGCCGGATCGATCTGCGCGGAGTCCGCTCCGGCACCGGCCATCGCCGACACCGGATCACCGGGCAGGAAGTCCAGCACCAGGAACGAGACCGTGTAGGCCGCCCACAGCACTCCGAGCGCCTGCGCGACGCGTTTGATCACGTAGTGGAGCATGCGCTAGCCGATCCAGGTGTCGTGCAGCTGGATCCGGCTGGAGGCCTCGAGGCCGAGGCCGTGCACCTTCTTCGCCACCCCGAGCTGGGTCTGCAGCTCCACCACCGGCACCACGTACGCGTTCTGCACGATCAACCGCTGTGCCTGGCCGACCAGTTGCTTGCGCTTGGCCGCATCGGTGGTGGCCGCCTGCTGGGTCAGCAGCGAGTCCAGCGGACTCGCCGGCAGGTGGTAGAAGTTGGCCAGCCGGGTGGAGTACTGGCTGCGCAGGATGTCCGGGTCGGCCCGGGTCAGGTTGCCCCACACGGCGTCGAAGTCGCCGGACTGCAGCGTCGGGGCGAACTGGGTGATCTGCCGTTCCTCGAGCACCACGTCGATGCCGACGGCCTTGAGCTGCTGCTGGATCAGCTCCAGTGCGGGCTGGTTCGTGGCCGCGTTGGCGAACCACGTGACGGACAGCCTCAGTCTGCCGCCGTTCTTCGTCCGGATGCCGTCGCTGCCCGTCTTCCAGCCGGCCGAGTCCAGCAGGGACTTCGCCCTCGCCGCGTCGTGGGCCAGCTCCGGGCCGAGGTCGGCGTAGTCCGGTGTGGTGTGCGCCAGGATGCTGGTGGCCGGCTGCGTACCGGTCGGGAACACGGCGTCGACGATCTGCTGCCGGTCGATGGCGAACAGGATCGCCTGACGCACCTTCACGTCCTTGAGCAGCGGCCGGGAGTTGTTCAGCCCCAGGTGGAACACGTTGCCCGGGTTGGCCCGCCGCAGCAGGTCCACGTGAGCGCCCTTGAGCGCCGCCTCGTCGGCCTTGCCCACGCTGCTGATCGCGTCCACCTGACCGGACTGGAGGCTGCCGGTGCGCACCCCTGCCTCGGGCACCACCTTGAACACCAGCTTGTCGAGGTACGCCGCGCCCTTCTTGGTCCACAGCGAGGAACCCCAGTCGTAATCGGCGCGCTTGGCCAAGGTGATCGACTGGTTCTGCACGTACTGCTTCAGCGTGAACGGGCCGCTGCCGGCGATTCCCCGGCTGCACTTCTGCTGCGGGGACCTCTTCACGCTCGCCGACGACTCGATGCCCAGTGAGAACGTGGAAGTGGCCTGCAGGAACTGGGCGTTGGGCTGCTTGAACTTCACCCGCACGGTGAGCGGGCCGACCACGGAGGTGCTTTCCACGCCGCTCAGGTACCCCTGGGCCAGGCCCCCCAGGGCGCCCAGCTTCGGTACCGCGTCGAAGTTGTCCTTGACCACCTGCGCGGTCAGCGGTGTCCCGTCGCTGAAGGTGACACCGGATCTGAGGTGGAAGGTGAAGGTCGTCGTGTCCGGGCTGATGTCCCAGCTCTTCGCCAGCCACGGCACGATCCTGCCGGTCCCGGGGTCCTGGTCGGTCAGGGAGTCGACGATCTGGCGCAGCGAGTAGACGGTGTCGTTGCTGGCGACCTGCTGCGGATCCACGCAGCCGGCGTCGGAGCCCACCGCGAAGGTCAGTGTGCCGCCGGACCGGGCCCGGCCGCTGTCGTTGCTCGAACCGCTGCCGCCGCCGGACGAGCATGCGGTCAGCAGCACACTGGTTGTCAGGAGCGCGGTCAGTGCCGCCCGTCGGGCAGGGCGGGAATCCGGATGCGGTATCACGGAATGATTTCTCCTACTCGAAAGCCGTCACGCACGTTTCCGTGCGGACATGGAGAGGCGTGGACGGTGTCGCTCCCGGGAAAGAGCGACACGGTCAAAGGGCGTGGGGCGGGGAAGGATCAGGAGGTTGCCGCGGGCGTCAGAGGCAGCGGTGAACGTCCTCGGACAGCCGACGGGACTCGGTCAGCCACGACACAGGCAAGTGGTGATGCGCTGCAGGTCGATGTGGCGTCGGCGGGAGAATCGGGAGAGAGCCGCCACGGCCGTGATGGAGGGACTCGAGACGCTGCTGTGCCGCACGCTCATTCCTCCGTGGTCCAGGCCCTGTCACGGGGCCACGCGCTTGCCGGGTGGGCGACCCGGCCGGGCTTTCACCTGGAGCACCCCACCGCGTCGGAGGGTTGCCGGTCAGCAAGCCAGGGCTTCACGCTGACACTCAATGCCACTTGAAACTTTACCGATCGCCGCCGTGATCCGTCAATGGAGCCGGCCGCAGTCCGAGCCGCGTCGGTCGGCGGTCGCAGGAGGCCGGGCCGCGTGATCGAGATCGTCGAAGGTGACCGCCGCATCGGACGCGACCGGTGCGGCGAGGTGTGCCCGACGTGCGTGTTCGACAGGGCCCCGACGGTGTTCCGGTGATCGCGCGACGGGACAACTGCCGGACCTGCTTGCGGCGTGAGGCGTACTGACCGGCCGACCCGCTGTTCGTCGCACCACCGGTGACGCGGTCCCTTCCGGCTCGTGCTTCCGCGATGCGGCGGAACTCGACGAGTCCGGCCTGCTCGGCGGGTACCGGCGCGCACCCGGCTGCGGCAGGGGAAGGGCGCTCGGTGCCCGTACCGCGGTCGGGACCGGTCGCCGACACCGGTGACCCCGTCCACGGCGGCGGCCGCCGCCCGGCCACGACCGGCATCGGCCTCATCGCCGTCACGTCGGCGAGACGCTCTACGCTCTCCTCGGGGCACGAGCCGGGGTCCGCATCGGCTGACACGCGCGCAGGGGGAACCGGGTGGAGTGGGGACTGGGAGCGGCCGGCGTCGTGGTCGGCCTGCTGATCGCCGTGGTGACCGCCCCGGCCGGGGTGTCCGGAGCCGTCTTCCTGCTGCCGGTGCAACTGAGCGTGTTCGCTGTCCCCGACCCGGCCGTCACCCCCACGAACCTTCTCTACAACGTCGTAGCAGGGCCAGGTGCCCTCCTGCGCTACCGGCGTGCCGGTGCCCTGCGAGGCCCGCTCGTCCGCCGGCTGGTGACGGGCACGCTCCCCGGCGTGGTCCTCGGCGCGTTCATCCGCGTCTTCGCCCTGCCGGGCCCCCACGTCTTCCGGCTCCTGATCGCCGCCCTGATGCTGCCGCTCGGCCTCTGGCTGATCACCGGGACACTCCGCCCCGCGCACCTGGAGAGCCCGCGCCCCGAGCCCGCGCCCCGGACGGTCACCGGCCTCGCGCTCGCCGTCGGGGTGGTGGGCGGGATCTACGGCATCGGCGGTGGCTCGATCCTCGGCCCCGTCCTGGCCGGCCGCGGGGTCCCTGTCGCCAAGGTCGCCCCCGCCGCGCTCGCCTCCACCTTCGCCACGTCCGTCGTCGGAGCCTCCACCTACGCGCTGCTGTCCCTGGCCCGAACCGGCAGCATCGCCCCCGACTGGTCCCTCGGCCTGGCCTGCGGCCTCGGCGGCCTCATCGGCGGCTACCTGGGTGCCCGCCTCCAGCCCCGTCTGCCCGAAACGCTCCTCCGTCTGCTGCTGGGCACCCTCGCCACCGCCCTCGGCGCCCTCTACGCGATCGACGCGCTCAGCTGACCCCCGCGACGGGCGGGGTCCCCCGCCGAAGGCCGCAGGGGGGAACCGCCACTGACGGCGAACCCGGGCTGTCGCTCCCCGCGCGGCGGACCGGGCCGGCACACCGTGGAACACGTGCGGCCGGGGCCGTCTCCTGCGCGCACAGCGCGGCCGGCTCCGCCGTGGGGGTGATGCCCGCCTCCGCGGAGCCGGTGCCGTGCGCCGGGGGCGGCGCGGCGGGGCGGCGCTGCCGGGCGGGTGTCCGTGGCGGGCGCGATCCGCTGGTTCAGCGGGTGACCAGCAGGCCCCGGCCGCGCAGCACCCACCGTTCCAGCGGGCTGAAGATCAGCAGGTCGATGGCGATGCCGACGAGCAGGATCAGGAAGATGGCCAGGAACACCTGCGACATGCTGGAGTTGTTCCGCCCGTTCTCCAGCAACTGGCCGAGGCCGACGCCCAGATCGGGCGAGGAGGCGATGATCTCGGCGGCCATCAGCGACCGCCAGGAGAACGCCCAGCCCTGCTTCAGCCCCGCCAGGTAGCCGGGCAGCGCCCCGGGCATCACGATGTGCCAGGCCCCGCGCAGCCCGGTCGCGCCCAGTGTCCGGCCGGCGCGCAGGAACAGCGGGGGGATCTGGTCGATGCCCGCGACGAGGCCGTTGGCGATGGAGGGGACCGCGCCGAGCAGGATCACGGCGTACATCATCGAGTCGTTCAGGCCCACCCAGATCACGGCGGGGGGCACCCAGGCCACCGACGGCAGCGACTGCAGGCCGGACAGGATCGGGCCGATCGCCGCCCGGACGAAGGCGACCCGGGCGACCAGCAGGCCGAGCGGCGTACCGATGACGAGGGCCATCAGGAAGCCGAGCAGACCGCGCGAGACGCTGGTCCAGATGTAGTCGAGCAGCGTGCCCTGCCGCCAGGCGGCGGTCACCTCGTCCCCCACCGCCGACGGCGGGGGCAGCTTGTAGGCGGGGGCGATCTCGGCCCACACCAGCAGCTGCCAGACCACCAGCACCAGTGCGACGGCGGTGACGGGCGGCAGCACCTTGCGTGTCAGCGTCTCGCGCAGCGGCGTACGACCGGTCCGTACGGAGTCCAGCGCGTCGAGCCCGGCCTCCAGACCCGTCAGGTCACGGGGATCTTGGGGCTCCCCGGTTGCGGGAGAGCCGCCCTTCGCGATGTCGACGCCGGTGTCAGTGCCGGCCATGGCGGCGGATCTCCTCACGCAGTTCCTCGGTGATCTCGAGGGACAACCGGGCGACCGCGCTGTCCTCGATGCGGCGCGGCTGCGGGATGCCGACGGTCCATTCCCGGGCGATGCGCCCCGGCCGTGAGGACAGCAGCACCACCCGCTGCGCCAGCTTCACCGCCTCCCGCACGTTGTGCGTCACGAACAGCACCGACAGTCCCGTCTCACTCCAGATGCGGGTCAGCTCGTCGTGCAGTACGTCACGGGTGATGGCGTCCAGTGCGGCGAACGGTTCGTCCATCAGCAGCAGCCGGCTGTCCTGGGCCAGCGCACGGGCCAGGGCGACGCGCTGCTGCATGCCGCCGGACAGTTCGTGCACCCGCTTGCGGTACGCGTCCTGCAGCCGTACGAGTTCCAGCAGCCGTTCCGCCTCCTGCCGGCGTTCCTGCTTGGCGACTCCGCGCAGTTTCAGGGCGAGTTCGACGTTCTTGCCCGCGGTCAGCCACGGGAACAGGGCGTGTTCCTGGAACATCAGGGCGGGCCGGCCGTCCGTGTCGATCGAGCCGGCGGACGGCCGGTCCAGTCCCGCGACCAGGTTGAGCAGGGTGGACTTGCCGCAGCCGGAGGCCCCCAGGAGGGTGACGAACTCGCCCGGTGCGACATCGAGCGTGATGTCGTCGAGCACGAGCTGCTGTCCGCCGGGCGTGCCCGGTACGCGGAAGGACTTCGAGACGTGCTCGATCCGGGCGGCGTGCGCGGCCGCCGTGGCGTCCTCGGCAGTCTTGGCGATCGTGGTCGTCATGGTCGTCACCTCCTGGGAACGTGATCGGGTCCGGTCGTCCTTACCGGGCGCCGAGACCGGCGTCGTCGACCGTGTCCTTGCCCTCGGCCTTGAGGACCTTGTTGAGGAGGGTGAGGTCGTAGATGCTCTTCAGGTCGGGCTTCTCCAGCAGGCCGGCCTTCACCGCGTGCTCCGCCTCGGCGTCGAGGGTGGCGGCCAGCGGGTCGTCGAGGAAGGTGACGGACTTCCACGCCGGGTCGAGGACGCCGGCGGGCAGCGCCTTGCCGGACAGCTTCTCCAGTGCCGTGTTGGCGGACGCCTTCGCCTTGTCCGGGTTGGCGTTGATCCACTCGTTGGTCTTCACCGAGCCGCGCAGTACGGCCTCGACGACGTCCGGGTGCTGCTTGAGGAACTTCTGCGACACGATGATGTTCGTGATCACGAACTTCTTGTCGGGCCACAGGTCGGACTCGTCCAGCAGCACCTCGGCGCCCTCGGCGACCAGCTTGGACGCGGTCGGCTCGGGCACCCAGGCGCCGTCGATGGAACCGGACTTGTAGGCGTCGGGGGTGATCTTGTTGTCGGTGCGGACGACGGAGACGTCGCCCTTGCCGCTCTGGGCGTCGACCTTCCAGCCCTTGTCCGCGATCCAGTTGAGGAACGCCACGTCCTGCGTGTTGCCGAGCTGCGGGGTGGCGATCTTCTTGCCCTTGACGTCGTCCAGGGATTTGATCTTCTTCGGGTCGACGACGAGCTTCACGCCGCCGGAGGCGGAACCGCCGATGATGCGCAGGTTCTTGCCGTCCGACTTGGTGTAGCCGTTGATGGCGGGGGAGGGGCCGATCCAGCCGATGTCGATGGAGCCGGCGTTGAGCGCCTCGATCTCGGAGGGACCGGCGTTGAAGGTCGAGGCTTTGATCGTGGTCCCGCCGAGCTCCTTCTGGAGCAGCCCCTCCTGGACGCCCACGAGAGCGGTGGCGTGCGTGAGGTTGGGGAAGTAGCCGATCTTCACCTCGTCGGCGGAGAGCTTCTCGGCGCCGGCCGCGACCGCGCTCTTCCCGCCCTCGTCGGTCGACTCGGAGCCGTACCCGCAGGCGGTCAGCAGCACGGGGAGCGAGGCTATGACGGCGATGGTGCGCAGGGTGGTGAGCGGTCTCGCGGCAGACACGGAGGTGTCCTTTCGGGGAATTGGGTGAACAGGGAGGTACGAGAAGGCGGGGCGACTGCTTGTCGGCACGCGCCGGCACCCCCACCCCTCGGCCGTCGGTGGCAGGCATGCCGGCCCGTGCCGAGAAGTGGAACGCCGGGGCGCAGCCGGCCGAAGGCGTCCGGTCCGCCGACGGAGCCGGAGCGGACGGGGAGGCCGTGCTGGTTCGGAGGGGGTCAGGTGCTGCTGCGTCGGAGGGGCCGACAGATGGCACTGGACGTACGGACGAGGTCGATGTGACGACGCGACGTCAGAAGGGGCAGCATCCGGCTCGTGCGGTCGAGCGTTCGCATGGCCACCCCCATCGATCCCTAGTATTCCTACCTGGTTGATGGGGATCGTGGCAGAAGGTGGCGCCCACCCCAAGGGGGTGTTCACATGGTGAACAACCCCTTCTCGCTATTTGGGACAGACGGTGGGTGGCTCGGTGCGTCAGGGGGTTTGTCCGGGCGCCGGGGCCTTGGTCGACGCGGACATGTCGGCGGGCGGCCGGGCCGTGAGTTGCCGCCGACAGCGGCATGGCCGTGGCAGCCCGACTGCGAGATGCGGTGGTGGAGAGCGGCGTCCGCCGGCGGGTTCAGCGTCCGACGGCGCAGCCGGCGCCGGCCCGGAGATCCGGACCGACGCGCAGGCGCGCGACGAGGTTTCGGACTCGGCGGACGGCCGAGCGGGCTCTGCCGGCGATCCGGCGATCCGGCGATCCGGCGATCCGGCGATCCGGCGATCCTGCGCCCCGTGACCTCCGGGTCAGACGGGCAGGACGAAGGGAGGGTGCGCACCGTTGAGGAAGTAGTCCCCGACGTCGCGGAGCCGGTGGGCGGGGGGCTCGTACAGGGTGTGGGTCCGGGCGTTGCGCCAGAAGCGGTCGAAGCCCAGCCGTGCGGAGGCGGAGCGGGCGCCGATGATGTCGAGGGCGCGGGTGGTGGACTCCTGCGCGGCCCGGGAGGCGGCGGCTTCGGCCATGGTGACGAGGACCGAGATGTCCGCGTACTCGTCGTAGGTGAGATCCTCGCCGCGTGCCAGCCCGGCGTGCACGGCCTCCAGTGCTTGATCGGTGAGTGCGGAGGCGGAGCGGGTGAGGACGGTGATTTCTCCGTAGGCGGTCAGTACCTGCGGGTCCTGGGAGTGGTCGACCGGCCGGGCGGGATACCAGGGCGAGTGCCCTGCCCGGCTGTATTCGCGGGCTTCGGCGAGCACCCCCTCGGCGATGCCGAGAAGGAGCTGGACGGAGAGGAGGCGTCCGACCGGCGAGGTGAGAGCAGCCATGGGGGACAGGACGTCCTCGTCGGCGGAGAGGGAACCGAGTACGTCGCGGGCGGCGACCGGTACGGCGTCGAACTCCACGCTGCCGCCGGCCGCGAGCCGCTGGCCGAAGGTGCCGGTGTCGCCGTCGATCCGGACGCCGTGGTGGGCGGGATCGACGACGACGGCGAGCGGTTCGCCGGTGTCGGCCCGCACGGCCCGCACGGCGAGGCGGTCGGCCACCAGGACCCCGGTGGCGTAGCTCTGACGACCGTCGAGCGTGTAGCCCCTGGCCTTCCTGGTCAGGGTCGGAGGCAGTTCTTGGCGGGCGAAACCGCCGCCCCAGCACCACTGCTCCGTCGCGGACTGCCGCTCGATCCGGGCGGCGAGAGAGGGCTCGGTGAAGAACCGGGCGTTCCACGACAGGAAGTAGTGACAGCCCAGCAGTTGACCGATCGCGCCGTCGGCGGCGGCGATCTCCCGGACGACCGCGTACGCCGTGGGCCAGTCCGCGCCGCCGCCCCCCAGTTCGGCCGGTACCAGGAGCGTCAGCAGTCCTGCCTCACGCAGCCGGGACACCTCGTCGAAGGGGGCCTTGCCCGCCTGCTCCCGGCTCACCGCGTCCGTGGCCAGGTCGTCCGCCGCCTCGCGGGCCACGCGCAGCCAGAGCGCACGGCCGGGCCCGCTCCGGTCGGATTCCGGGACGAGTCCGGACGGCGCGGTGGCAACGCCCATGGCGGTGGTCTCCTCAAGGTCGGCATCAGGGTGCGGTGTTGGGGCTTTCCTGCTGGTCGGGCACGTACTTGTAGCCCACGCGCCGTACGGTGACGATCCGGTGCCGGTGAGCGCTGCCGAGCTTGCGGCGCAGGCGCGCGACGTGGACATCCACGGTGCGGCCGTCGCCGATGTGCTCGTAGCCCCAGATGTCGGACATCAGCTGCTCGCGCGAGTGCACCTGGTGGGGATGCAGAACCAGATGGGCCAGCAGCCCGAACTCCAGGTAGGTGAGGTCGAGTTCGCGTCCGTCCAGTTCGGCGACGTGCCGTGCGGAATCGATGCGCAGGGTCCCGACTCCCCTCTGTCGCACGGGAGACGGGTCCGCGTGGGCGACCGGTCGGATCTCCGGCCGTGTCACGTTCTCGGCGAAGAGCCGGGCGGGATCGGTGCCCTCGGGGACGAGTACGAGGTAGCCGACGAGGGGGGGGGCGAACCGTCTTGCTCCGTGCCGCTCTGCGTGGTGTCGTCCACGAGGCGCAGACGGCGCATGTCCGGGAGCGGTGAATCCGGTGGAGCGGCCTGGGCCGGAAGTGCCGTGGTCATGGCGGTCGTCCTTCAGGGGTGTGTCGGGCCACCAGGCGCAGCGGGCGGATTCGCCTGACCGCCTGGGAGGAAGGAGAAGGAGCGGAGTGGCACGGGCGACGTGTGAGCCGTGTGCCTCACGGGCGACAGCAGGCGGCGCTGACGACGTGACCAAAGTCGACATGCCGACGACGAACGAGTCGTTGCTGCGGGGGGGACATGTGCATCATCCTGCGCACCTGCCGGGCAGGCCGTCAACATTTCCCTAGTAATTCGATCGGGAATGTAGGGAACGCAACACCGTGGGCGGGCTCACCGGTCACCGCCGACCGCCGACCGCCGACCGCCGACGGGCCTCGGGTGCGTTCGCCCCGTCCGATCGGGCGACAAGTGCGACCGGACGGCCCAGGGCCTCACGAAGGCCTGGACGGCTCGCGTCACCGTGCTCGCCGCGTCCCTCGATGCGACCGGTGCGGCTGCCGCGCGCGGCGGAACACCGGAGCTGCCCGACTCAGGTCCATCATCCGGGCCTGAGTTGACGAGAAGCGAGATGTGCTGCTCAATTGGTCGCATGAATGCCGAGCAGCGCCTGGTCACCCGTGACCACATCGACTTCGGTCGAGTGTGGTCCGCCGCGTGTTGCACCTGACTCGGCCAAGGGCCGTCCGGTCGGTTCGTTCCTCCCACGGTGCCCCGTCGCGGGCCGAGTGCTTCCCTCGCCGCACCGTCGTACGCGTTCGCTGAACACACGCTGAATCCGTGGACGGACGGTCCTGCGAGACCTGACACGCGGGACTGCGGCCCGACCCCGCCGAAGGCCCGTGCCCCGGCGTCATCAGATCTGCTCCCCACCTGGTTTACAGCCCTCTGAAGTGCCGTCACACCCGGCCGCACCCTGGGCTGCTCCGTCGTGCCCGCACGCCGCCCACGCACGGCCCCGGAGGACTCGAGAAAGGCCATCTCCCATGCCAGCGGAGTTCCTCGGCATCGCCGCCACCAACGCCGGCTCCGAAACCCCCCGCGCCCCGGTGCCGCCTTCGACAAGGAGTACCGATGCCTTCCGTCGGTACGACGCGACCACGGCCGAGCCGACGGGGGTCCCCACGGACGGAGTCCGGGGGAGGAGCCGGACGCACTCCGCCCAGTGGCGGCGCGGCCTGGCCCGGCGCGTCGTCGCCGAGCCGGAGCGTGAGGCGGGCACCCGCGGTCACCGGCGGATCCACCTGACCACCGGGCCGAGCCGGTTGGAGGCCCGCGGCCCGCACCCGACGACCGGTCACACCCCGTTGTCCGGCGACGAGGCCCGCAGGGCCTGCCCGCCGAGGCCGTGACCAAGTCCGAGACCAACCCGCCCGGACCGCCCCAGTCCGACAAGCAGCCCGCCCGGACCGCCCCAGTCCGACAAGCAGCCCTCGCAGGAACGGGACCCGCAGCACCGCCGTGGTGCGGGGTCCGCTCCGCGTCCCCGCACCGACCCCACCCCCGTCCCACGCCCCCGAAGGGTCCGCCATGGCCACCGTCCTCTCCGTATCCGGAAGTCCCTCCGCCGCCTCCCGTACCGCCCGCCTGCTGCGCCATCTGGACCGGCGGCTCGCGGCCCAGGGGCACGAGGTGATCCCGCTCGACGTCCGCACCATCCCCGCCGAGGCACTGCTCGGCGCCGACTTCCGGCACCCGGCGATCGTCGAGGCGGCCGAACTGTTCGCCCGCGCCGACGGGGTCGTGATCGGCACACCCGTCTACAAGGCCGCCTACTCCGGGCTGCTGAAGTCCCTGCTGGACCTGCTGCCGCAGTACGGACTGACCGGCAAGACGGTCCTGCCGCTGGCGACCGGCGGGAGCACGGCACACGTCCTGGCGATCGACTACGCCCTGCGCCCGGTCCTCAGTTCCATGGGCGCCGCGCACATCGTCCAGGGCTGGTTCACGCTCGACAAGGACATCGCGGTCGGCACCGACGGCACGCTCACCGTCGCGCCGGGCCCGGCCGAGGCCCTCGCACAGGTCGTCGACCAGTTCTCCGAAGCCCTCGGCAGCCGAACGGCCCTGCCGGCTGCCGCCGGACGAGCAGCCTGACCGTGACCGCCGACGACGACGAGCGAAGGGCGTGAGCCCCAAGTGAGCCTCACCTTCCACTGGTTCCTGCCCACCAACGGCGACAGCCGCCACGTCGTGGGCGGCGGCCACGGCACCCCGGTCACCGCGACCGGAGGCGACCGGCCGCCGAACATCGGCTACCTCACCCAGATCGCCCGCGCCGCCGAGGACCTAGGCTTCACCGGCGCGCTGACCCCCACCGGCGCCTGGTGCGAGGACGCCTGGCTGACCACCGCCATGGTCAGCCGGCACACCGAGCGGCTGAAGTTCCTGGTCGCCTTCCGGCCCGGCTTCGTCTCACCCACGCTGGCCGCGCAGATGGCGTCCACCTTCCAGCGGCAGAGCGGCGGCCGCCTGCTGCTCAACGTGGTCGCGGGAGGGGAGAGCCACGAGCAGCGCGCCTACGGTGACTTCCTCGACAAGGACGCCCGCTACGCCCGCACGGACGAGTTCCTTCAGGTCGTCCGCGCGCTGTGGGACGGCGGGACCGTGAATCTGGCGGGCGAGCACCTCAGGGTCGAGGACGCGCGGCTCACCCGGTTGCCCGACCCCGTGCCGGAGATCTACTTCGGTGGTTCCTCGCCCGCCGCGGGGGAGGTCGCGGCACGGCACGCCGACGTCTACCTCACCTGGGGCGAGCCGCCCGCCGCCGTCGCCGAGAAGACCGCTTGGATCCGGACCCTGGCGAAGCAGGAGGGACGGAACATCCGCTTCGGCATCCGCCTCCACGTCATCACCCGCGACACCGCCGAGCAGGCGTGGGCGGAGGCGCGGCGACTGCTCGACGGCTTCGATCCCGAGACCGTCGCCGCCGTACAGGCAGGGCTCGCCCGCAGCGAGTCCGAGGGACAGAAACGCATGCTCGCCCTGCACGGCGGCGGCCGCGACGGACTGGAGATCCACCCCAACCTGTGGGCCGGCATCGGCCTGGTGCGCGGCGGAGCCGGTACGGCACTGGTCGGCAGCCACGACGAGGTGGCCGAACGGATCGCCGAGTACCACCGGCTCGGCATCGACGAGTTCGTCCTCTCCGGCTACCCGCACCTGGAGGAGGCGTACTGGTTCGGCGAGAACGTCCTGCCGCGCCTCGCCGCTCAGGGACTGTGGACCCGGGCCACGCGCACGGACCCGGCCGCCCGGCCCGCGGCCGCGATCCCCTCCGCAGGCTCGTGAACTCAGCGATGAGCCTCGTCCTGCTGCCGGCGGGCCGGGGCCGCTGCCCGCGTGAGCGGGGCGAACCCGCCCTGCGGGCGCCGACGTTCGTGACCGGTCGCGCTGATTCCGGTGCGTTCCGTGCGGCCGTCGAGAAGGCCGCGGGTGCGGTCTCACCTGGTGGTCACTTGCATTGACATTCTTTTCGGGACATGCCTAACTTGCGACGCAGACCGAGATGCCTGAGGGCCGGAGAAGTGATGGTGACAGCGATGTACGCAGCCGACGGGACCGCCGCACGGCGACGCCCCGGCCGCGTCCTGCTGTGCGCGGACCGCTCCGTCGACCTGCTGCGCGTCAACAGCGCGCTGTGTACGGCCGCCTGTCGCACCCTCTGTCGAGGCTGACGGCTTTCTGAGCCTCTGACGACCACCGCCGTCGCGGTGTGACCTCTCCCCGCCCAGCCCCCGTTCCGCGTGCACCCGTGCGTCGCCGCGTGCCGAGCCGTTCCCGCTCGGCGCGGTACTGCCGCATTCCGTGGACCGGGGTTTCCGAATCCGCTGGAGCCCACCATGAGTGAATCCCCGGGCATCGCTGTGTCCTCCGGATCAGCACCGCCCGCCGGGGCGACACCCCGCCCCGACACCTCCGCCGAGGCGATCCCCCGCCCCGACACCTCCGCCGAGGCGATCCCCCGCCCCGACACCCCTGCCGCGCCGAAGCCCCTGACGGCGCAGCGAGTCCTTCCGCTCCGGCGCCCCGGCCGCTGGATCACCACGGCCGTCGTGCTCGTGCTGGTTGCCCAGATCACCCACGGACTGGTGACCAACCCCTTTTTCCAGTGGGACCGCTTCTCGTACTGGTTCCTGCGCCCGACGATCCTCGACGGTCTGCTCATCACCCTCGAAGTCACCGTGTACAGCGCCGTGCTGGGCCTGCTCGGCGGCGTCCTGCTGGCACTGGCCCGGCTCTCCCCGAGCCCGGTGCTGCGCGCGGTCAGCTGGGTCTACACCTGGCTGTTCCGGTCGGTGCCGCTGATCGTGGTCCTGCTGTTCCTCTACAACTTCAGTGCGCTCTACCAGACGTTGAGCGTGGGAGTGCCGTTCGGCCCGGCCTTCTTCACCTTCGACGAGTCCCGGCTCGCCACCGACATGGTCGTCGCGGTCGTCGGACTGAGTCTGAACGAGGCGGCGTACGCTTCCGAGGCGGTGCGCGGCGGCATCCTCTCCGTCGACCAGGGCCAGCACGAGGCGGCCGCCGCCCTCGGCCTGCCCAGGCGGTACCAGTTCGCGAAGATCGTGTTCCCGCAGGCGCTGCGCTCCATCACCCCGAACTACGTCAACCAGCTGATCGGCCTGATCAAGGGCACCTCACTGGTCTTCTACGTCTCGCTGCTCGACCTCTTCGGCTCGGTACAGAGCATGGGCAGCACCTACCCCGGCGACATCGTGCCGCTGCTGCTGGTCGCCACCACCTGGTACCTGATCCTCACCAGTCTCGTGTCCGTCATCCAGTTCTACGTCGAGCGGTACTACTCGCGGGGCGCGCTGCGCACCCTGCCGCCGACCCCGCTGCAGAAGCTGCTGACCGTTCTGCGCGACCTGCGGGCCCGAGTCCGGAGGGAGACGGCGATATGACGGCCAAGACGACTGGGACGACCGGGACGGCCAAGACGACCGGGACGGCCAAGACGACCGGGAAGACCGAGGCGACACCGACGGCGGAGACCGGCGTGACGCACGGGACACGCCCTGCCGCGGTCGAGGTGCACGACGTGCACAAGTGGTACGGCGCCCACCGGGTCCTGGACGGGGTGGAGCTGACCGTGCGGCCCGGAGAGGTCACGGTCATCCTGGGCCCCTCCGGCTCAGGCAAGTCCACGCTCCTCAGGGTGATCAACCACCTGGAGAAGCCCGAGATCGGCCATGTCAGCCTGAACGGTGAGCTGATCGGCGTACGCAGACACGGCGATCGTCTGAAGGAACTGAGCGAACGGGCCATCCTGGCCCAGCGCGGCCGGATCGGCTTCGTGTTCCAGAACTTCAACCTCTTCCCCCACCTGACCGTGCTGGACAACGTGGCGGCGGCTCCGGTGGCGACCGGCAAACTGACCAGGCCCGAGGCCCAGGAACTGGCCCGCGACCTGCTCGCCCGCGTCGGGCTCGCGGACAAGACCGCCGCCTACCCCCGGCAGCTGTCCGGCGGCCAGCAGCAGCGCGTGGCCATCGCACGTGCCCTCGCCCTGCGGCCCGGGGTCATCCTCTTCGACGAACCCACCTCCGCCCTCGACCCCGAACTGGTCGGCGAGGTACTGGCCGTCATCAAGGACCTGGCCGGCAGCGGCACCACCCTCGTCATCGTCACCCACGAGATCGGCTTCGCCCGTGAGATCGCCGACCGGGTGGTCTTCATGGACGGCGGCCGGATCGTCGAACAGGGCCCGCCCGCCGAGGTGCTGGACCACCCGAAACACGAGCGGACCAGGGACTTCCTCAGCAAGGTCCTGTGACCCTGCCGTCCGCTCGGCGGAACGCCTCCACAGCGCTCCTTCCGCGGCCCGCGACCCACCGGGACCGCCTCACCCCCCCGCTGCACACACTCTCATCGCACAACCGACAAGGACACCCATGCGCACTCCCAGCCTCCGCAGCAGACTCCTCCGAGGCGTCACCGCGTCCGCAGCCGTCGCCTCCCTCGCCGCAGGGCTCGCCGCGTGCGGTGGCGACAGTGACGCCGCCACCAGGACCGACAGCCAGTCGGCCGGCACGGTCACCGTCGGCGCACTCTCCAACGGAGCCGCCGAGGAGACCGAACTGAAGGTCTCCGAGGTGAAGTCGATCAGTGCCGAACTGCCCAAGTCGGTCGCCGAGAGCGGCAAGTTGGTGATCGGTGTCGGCGCCCTGCCCGCCGGCTTCCCGCCGCTGGCGTACGTGGGCGAGGACCAGAAGACCCTCACCGGTGCCGAACCCGACCTCGGCCGGCTGGTCGCCGCGGTCCTCGGGCTGAAGCCGGAGGTGAAGAACTCCACCTGGGAGAACCTGTTCGTCGGCATCGACAGCGGCAAGGTCGACGTGGCCTTCTCGAACGTCACCGACACCGAGGAGCGCAAGAAGAAGTACGAGTTCGCCTCCTACCGGCAGGACAACCTCGCCTTCGAGGTGCCGAAGAAGAGCACCTGGAACTTCGACGGCGACTACAGGAACCTGGCCGGCAAGACCGTCTCCGTGGGCGCCGGCACCAACCAGGAGAAGATCCTGCTGGAGTGGAAGGAGAAGCTGGCCGAGGAGGGCAAGAAACTCACCGTCAAGTACTTCCAGGACAACAACAGCGTCTACCTGGCCCTGTCCAGCGGGAAGATCGACGCCTACTTCGGGCCCAACCCCGGCATCTCCTACCACATCACCCAGGTCGCCAGGACGCCCGACCCGACGCGCAACGCGGGCGAGTTCTCCGGCGCGGGAGCGACGCTCCAGGGCCTCATCGCGGCCACCGCGAAGAACGGCAGCGGGCTGGCCAAGCCGCTCGCGGACGCGATCAACCACCTGATCGAGAACGGCCAGTACGCCAAGTGGCTCACCGCCTGGAACCTCTCCAACGAGGCCGTCGCCAAGTCCGAGGTCAACCCGCCCGGGCTGCCGCTCGACAACTCCTGATCCGCCGCCCGCCCCAGGGGCTCCGCCGTGTCACGGCGGAGCCCGGGCCGTGCCCCGCCGCGTTCCAGATACGGAGATCCCGCACCGCCATGTCCACCAGCGTTCACCACGCCCCGTCCCCGAGCCCGACGGAACCGCACGTCCTGGACAACGCCGCCTGGGCCGCGCTCACGGGCCCGCACGCCCATCTCGCCGAGCGTGTGGGCCGGGCCGCCCGCTACCCGAGGGACGTCTCCCCGTTCACCGCCCTGGAGGACCCCGCCGATCCCCGTGCCTGGGACGACCTGGCCGCCCTGGTGGGACCGGGCACCGTCACCCCGGTCACCGCCGTCCGGACCGTGCCGGGCGGCTGGGAGACCGAGGACAGCGGTGAGGGCGTCCAGATGGTCGACACCGCGCTGCACGCCGAACCCGCACCCGAAGCGGTACGGCTCGGGGCCGCCGACGTACCCGAGATCCTCGGCCTGATCGCCCTCACCCGGCCGGGCCCCTTCCTGCCCCGTACCGTCGAACTCGGCACCTACCTCGGCATCCGGGACCGCGGGCGGCTGATCGCCCTGGCCGGCGAACGCCTCCGCCCGCCGGGCTGGACCGAGATCAGCGCCGTCTGCACCCATCCCGACCACCGCGGCCGCGGCCTGGCCACCCGGCTGGTCCGCGCGGTCGCGGCGGGCATCAGGGAACGCGGCGACACGCCCTTCCTCCACGCGGCCGCGAGCAACACCGACGCGATCCGGCTCTACGAGTCGATCGGGTTCACGCTGCGCCGTCGTACGCGGTTCGCGCTGGTGCGCGCGCCGGGCGGGCAGCCGGAAACGCAAGGCCGCGGCGGACAGGAAGCCGGACGGCCGGAAGGAAGGGCATAGCCGTGCTGCCGTGCCTGCCGACGAGCGAGCGGCGCCCCTTCGGGGGCCCGCGGGCCCGAGACCGGCCAGGACCCCGGGGTGCCGGGCCGGAAGGGCGCAGATGAGGCACATGCGTCCCGTGTCCCGTCACCGCGCCGTGGAACCCGCCCCGCCCCGCCGCCCGCACCTGTGCTCCCGGCCGCACGTCGACCTGCTGCGCACGGCCGGCGCGCTCCGTTGCTCCTGACCCGTTGTCCTCACAGCCACACCCTTCGTACGGGGCCGACTCCCTCGTACGGCTCATCAGGAAGGCGCCACTCCCGTGTCCTCGTCACCCTCCCCCCTGCACCTCGCCGTCGCCCTCGACGGCGCCGGCTGGCACCCGGCCGCCTGGCGCGAGCCCGTCGCCCGCCCCGGCGAACTCCTCACCGCCGCCTACTGGACCGACCTCGTCACCGAGGCCGAGCACGGTCTGCTCGACTTCGTGACCATCGAGGACGCCCTCGGTCTCCAGTCCTCGTCCCCCACCGGGCCCGACGGCCGCACCGACCAGGTTCGCGGTCGCCTCGACGCCGTCCTCATCGCCGCGCGGGTCGCCCCGCTGACCAGCCACATAGGTGTGGTGCCGACAGTGGTGGCCACTCACACGGAGCCGTTCCACATCTCCAAGGCGATCGCCACCCTCGACTACGTGAGCACCGGCCGCGCGGGTCTGCGGGTGCAGATCACGGCACGCCGGAACGAGGCCGCGCACTTCGGCCGCCGTACGTTCCCGCCGTTCCGGACAGAGGACTACGACACGCCTGCTGTGCAGGAAGTGGTGGCCGACGCCTTCGACGAGGCCGCCGACTACGTCGAGGTCGTGCGCCGGCTCTGGGACAGCTGGGAGGACGACGCGGAGATCCGGGACGTCGCCACCGGCCGCTTCGTCGACCGGGACAAGCTGCACCACATCGACTTCGAGGGCAGGCACTTCAACGTCAAGGGCCCCTCGATCACTCCCCGCCCGCCCCAGGGCCAGCCGATCGTCAGCGCCCTGGCCCATGCGACCATCCCCTACCGGCTGGTGGCCCGGGCCGCCGACATCGGTTACGTCACCCCGCACGACGCCGGCCAGGCGCGTGCCGTCGTCGAGGAGATCCGCGCCGAGCAGACGGCGGCCGGCCGCGCCGACGAGACCTTGCACATCTTCGGCGACCTGGTGGTCTTCCTCGACGACGACCCCGCCGAGGCCGCGGCCCGCCGTGCGCGTCTGGACGCCCTCGCGGGACACCCGTACACCGGTGACGCCCCCGTCTTCACCGGTACTCCCGCCCAACTCGCCGACCTGCTGCAGGAACTGCAGTCGTCGGGGCTGTCCGGCTTCCGGCTGCGCCCCGCCGTCGCCGGCCACGACCTCCCGGCGATCACCCGGGGCCTGGTCCCCGAACTCCAGCGCCGGAACGCCTTCCGCCGCGCCTACGAAGCCGACACCCTGCGCGGGCTGCTCGGGCTCTCCCGTCCCGCCAACCGCTACGCCACCGCCTGAGCCGGAAGGACCCCCCCGACCATGAGCAAGCCGCTCAAGCAGATCCACCTCGCGGCCCATTTCCCCGGCGTCAACAACACCACCGTGTGGAGCGCGCCCGAGGCCGGCAGCCACATCGAGTTCAGCTCCTTCGCCCACTTCGCCCGGACCGCCGAGCGTGCCAAGTTCGACTTCCTGTTCCTCGCGGAGGGGCTGCGGCTGCGCGAACAGGGCGGCAAGATCTACGACTTGGACGTGGTGGGCCGTCCTGACACCTTCACGATCCTCGCCGCGCTCGCCGCCGTCACCGACCGCCTCGGCCTGACCGGCACCATCAACTCCACCTTCAACGAGCCCTACGAGGTGGCCCGCCAGTTCGCCAGCCTCGACCATCTCTCCGACGGCCGCGCCGCCTGGAACGTCGTCACGTCCTGGGACGCTTTCACCGGCGAGAACTTCCGCCGCGGCGGCTTCCTCCCGCAGGAGGAGCGCTACTCCCGGGCCAAGGAGTTCCTGACCGCGGCGAACGAGCTCTTCGACTCCTGGCACGGCGACGAGATCGTCGCCGACCGGGCGACCGGCACGTTCCTGCGCGACGCGAAGGCCGGATCCTTCGTGCACCAGGGCCGGCACTTCGACATCCACGGGCAGTTCAACGTCCCGCGCAGCCCGCAGGGGCGCCCGGTGATCTTCCAAGCGGGGGACTCCGACGAGGGGAGAGAGTTCGCCGCCTCCAGCGCCGACGCGATCTTCAGCCGGTACGCCACCCTCAAGGAGGGCCAGGCGTTCTACACGGATGTCAAGGGACGCCTCGCCCGCTACGGCCGTACGCGCGACCAACTGCTGATCCTGCCCGCCGCGAGTTTCGTCCTCGGCGACACCGACGCCGAGGCGGAGGAACTGGCCCGCGAGGTGCGCCGCCAACAGGTGAGCGGGGCCACGGCCATCAAGCACCTGGAGTTCGTCTGGAACCGGGACCTGTCCGGTTACGACCCCGACGGCCCGCTCCCCGACATCGACCCCGACCCCGGCGAGCACACCATCGCCCGCGGCCGCGCCCAGGTACGGATGTACCGTGACCCGCTGACCACGGCCCGCGAGTGGCGCGACCTGGCCGCCGCCAACAAGTGGTCGATCCGCGACCTGGTCATCGAGACCGGAAACCGGCAGAACTTCGTCGGCTCCCCGGCCACCGTCGCCGAGACCATCAACGACTTCGTCCAGGCCGACGCCGCCGACGGCTTCATCCTCGTCCCGCACATCACCCCCGGCGGCCTCGACCCCTTCGCCGACAAGGTGGTCCCGCTGCTCCAGGAACGCGGCGTGTACCGCACGGAGTACGCGGGCACCACCCTGCGCGACCACCTCGGCCTGGCTCACCCCGACGAGGCGCGCGACGAGCGTGCGGCGTCATGAAGTTCCTCGCCATCACCCTGATCGCGCACGCCCCGCACCCGGTGACGGGCGTACGGAAGTCCACCCGGGACCGCTTCCGCGAGGCGCTCGACAACGCTCTTCTCGCCGAGGAACTGGGCTTCGACGGCTTCGGCGTGGGGGAGCGGCACGAGCGGCCCTTCATCTCCTCCTCACCACCGGTCGTTCTCAGCCACATCGCCGCCCTCACCTCCCGCATCCGGCTGTTCACGGCGGTCACCACGCTCAGCCTCCTCGACCCGGTGCGGGCGTACGAGGACTACGCGACCCTGGACCACCTCTCCGGCGGACGCCTCGAGCTGATCATCGGCAAGGGCAACGGGGCCGCCCAGCGGGACCTGTTCCAGGTCACCCCGGAGGACCAGTGGGACCGCAACGCCGAAAGCTACGACGTGTTCCGCAGGATCTGGCGCCAGGACAAGGTGACCGCCCGGACCCGCTTCCGCCCGGAACTCAAGGACGCGGAGGTGTGGCCCCGGCCCCTCCAGCAGCCGATCCGGGTCTGGCACGGCAGCGCGACCAGCAAGGAGTCGGTCGACCTGGCCGCCCGTCACGGCGACCCGCTCTTCTCCGCCAACGTCACCAACCCCATCGAGCCCTACGCCGAGTTGATCCGCCACTACCGCGAGCGCTGGGAGCACTACGGCCACGACCCGGCCGCCGTCGTGGTCGGCGCGGGGACGGCGGGCCTCTGCGCGGCCCGTACCTCCCAGGAGGCGATCGCCGCCTACCGGCCCGTGTTCGAGGGGAACCTGGCTTTCCAGAAACGGCTGGGCCTGGAGCCGGTGTTCCCGACCCTGGAGGACTTCGTGGAGCGCAGTTCGGCGCTGATCGGCAGTCCCCGGCAGATCATCGAGAAGGTGCACCGCTACCACGAGCGGTTCGGGCACACCGTGCTGCATCTGCACGCGGACGCAGGTGGACTGACGGAACGTCAGCACCGGGATTCCCTCGAACTCTTCCAGTCGGACATCGCGTCGGTGCTGCGCCGCGAGATCCCCGATCCACCGTTCCCGTGGGGCCCGGTCCTCGCGGAACCCGCGCCCGCCTCCGTCCCCGCCAACCACTGAGGAGCCCTCCGCACATGTCCCGCATCCCCCTCGGCGTCCTCGACCTGGTCCCGATCTCGTCCGGTTCCACCGCCACCGAGGCGCTGCGCAACTCCATGGACCTGGCCCGGCACGCCGAGAGCTTCGGCTACACCCGCTACTGGTTCGCCGAACACCACCTCAACCCGGGCGTGGCCGGCACCTCGCCCGCGGTCGTCCTCGCCCTGACCGCCTCCGCGACCTCGACCATCCGGCTCGGCGCCGGTGCCGTCCAACTCGGCCACCGCACCGCCCTGTCCACGGTCGAGGAGTTCGGCCTGATCGACGCGCTGCACCCCGGGCGCCTCGACCTGGGGCTCGGCCGCTCCGGCGGACGCCCGCCCAGCGGGCCCGCCACCGCATCGCCGACCTCCACTCCGGTGGTCGACGGCCGCGCCCCCAACGGCCTTCGCATCCCGCCCCGCTTCTCTTTCGAACACCTGCTCGGCTCACCGCGCATCGCCCTCCAGCGCAAGCTGCTCCAGCAGCCGAACGCCGAGTCGCAGCCCTACGGCGAGCAGATCGACGACATCCTGGCGCTGCTGGCGGGCACGTACCGCTCCGCGGACGGAGCCGAGGCCCACGTCGTGCCGGGAGAGGGCGCCGACCTCGAGATCTGGATCCTGGGCAGCAGCGGCGGCGAGAGCGCCGAGGTCGCGGGCCGCAACGGTCTGCGGTTCGCGTCGAACTACCACGTCAGTCCGGGCACGGTGCTGGAGGCGGCGGAGGCCTACCGCGCCGCGTTCCGGCCTTCCGACGTCCTGGACGAACCGTACGTCAGTGTCTCCGCGGACGTCGTGGTCGCCGAGGACGACGAGACCGCCCGCGAACTCGCCACCGGCTACGGCCTGTGGGTCCGCAGCATCCGTACGGCCGAGGGCGCGATCCAGTTCCCCACGCCCGACGAGGCCCGCTCCCACACATGGTCCGACGCCGACCGGGCGCTGGTCCAGGACCGCCTCGACACCCAGTTCGTCGGCTCCCCGGGCCGGGTCGCCGACCAGCTGGAACAGCTCCAGGAGGCCACCGGCGCCGACGAGCTGCTGATCACCACGATCACCCACGGGCACGCGGACCGGGTGCGGTCCTACGAGCTGCTGGCCGAGGAGTGGCGCAAGAGGTGAGCGGGCGCCGGCTCCGGTCCCCTGCGGCCGGGCCGATGCCCGGGAGCGCCGGACAGCGGCCGAGGCCCTTCCGGAACCACTCACCCTCCTGTCGTGGTGTGACGGGAGGGTGAGTGGCGGAGCGGCAGAGACCGGTTCCCCGGCGGGAACAGCCGCCGGCCGCTGCCCCGGCCCGCAGGCCGGTGGCCGTCGATCACCCGTCCGGTGTCAACGTGTTCGCGCGTAGCGGTTGTCCGGGTGCCGCAGACGCAGGTGACCCCGGAGGGTCGTGCTGTGATAGGCGGTACGGAACGCGCCGCGCCGCCGCAGCTCCGGGACCAGGCCACGGGTGATCGCAACGAGGTCGTGCGGCAACGTGCCGGGCCGCAGCCGGAAACCGTCGAGCCCTGCGGTGCGCCAGTCGAGCATCAGATCGGCCAGGTCGCCGGGCGTGCCCGTGAAGATCTCGGCGTCGGAGGAGAGAGCGGCGCCGTCCAGACCGTCCAGGCGCGCTTTGCGGTCGGCGGCGGCGCCCGGCTCCGCGTCGAGGAAGACGAGGAGGTCCGCGAACTTCCTCAGCGGCCACTCCCGCACGTCCCGGTCGGCCTCCTCCACCGCCGCGTCCACCTGCGTGAGAATCGCCGCGGCGCCTGCGCGGTCGTGCGGCGTGACGTAGACGACGTCGGAGCCGCGCGCCGCGAGGTCGTACGGCGTGGAGGCGTGGGCTAGGACCGTCACCGGTGGCCGGCCCTGCGGCGGGCGCGGCGTGATCGAGGGGCCCCGCACGCTGAAGTACCCGCCCTCGAAGTCGATGTGGTGGATCTTGTCGCGCTCGATGAAACGGCCGGTGGCCGCATCCCGTATCTCGGCGTCGTCCTCCCAGCTGTCCCACAGCCGTCGCGCCACCTCCACCACGTCGACGGCCTCGTCGAACAGCGGGCGCAGCCGCCTCGCGATCAGCTCCGGGTCGCGTACGTCGCCGTCGGTGAGTTGTGGTGTCGTGCGGCGGCCGAAGTGGGCGGCGTCGGCGGCGCGCGCGGAGATCTGCGGGCGCCAGCCGGCGCGGCCCTCGCTGGCGTGGTCGAGGGTGGCGATGCCGATGGCCAGGTGGAACGGCTCGGTGTGCGTGACGTTGGTGGTCGGGACCAGACCGATGTGCGTGGTGAGCGGGGCGAGGCGGGCCGCGAGCAGGACCGCGTCCAGGCTGCCCCTGACCTGGTCGGTGCGGTCGTCCGGCCGGTGGAAGGCGGCGGACTGCAGGCCGAGGGCGTCCTCGAAGGTGACGAAGTCGAGCAGGCCGCGCTCGGCCTCGGCGACCAGGTCCGCCCAGTATCCGGCTGTGAACAGTTCGCCGGGCCGGGCGCCGGCGGCCCGCCAGGCCGCCGGGTGCCATCCGGCGCCGTCGAGAGCGACGGCGAGGTGCAGCGGGGCGTCGTCGGTCACGATGCCTCCTTCTCGTCCTTCTGGTCACGGCCGGGATGCGTCGCGTGCGGTGGTCTGCTCAGGCCCAGGTGGTCCCGGAGCGTGGTGCCCGTGTACTCCGTACGGAACACGCCCTTCTCCTGGAGCAGCGGCACCACCCGGTCCACCACGTCGTCGAGGCCGCCGGGGGTCAGATGGGGCACGAGCACGAAGCCGTCGGCGCCGTCGCTCTGGACGAAGTGATCGATGGCGTCGGCGACGGTGCTCGGGCTGCCGACGAAGGTCTGGCCGCCACTGACCTCGATGACCAGTTCGCGGATGCTCAGGCCCCGTTCCGCAGCGAGCTGCCGCCACTGCCGCGCCGTCTTGCCACGGCCCTTGCGGAACACCGAATGCCCCTTCAGGACGAGGGAGTCGGGCTCGGGGTCGATCTCCGGCAGTGGTCCGTCCGGGTCGTACGCGGACAGGTCCCGGCCCCAGACGGCCTCCAGATGGGCGATCGCGGTCTGCGGGCCCACCTGGGCGCGGGTGATCTCGTCGGCGTACGCGGCGGCCTCCTCGTCGGTGTCGGCGACGACGGCCGTGGCGGTGGGGACGATCTTCAGGTCCTCCGGGGCACGGCCGTACCGGGCCAGGCGCCCCTTCACGTCGCGGTAGAACGCACGGGCCTGGTCGAGCCGGTTGTACTTGCTGAAGATGACGTCGGCGTCGGACGCGGCGAACTCGCGTCCCTCGCCGGATTCGCCCGACTGGATGATCACGGGGTGTCCCTGCGGGCCGCGGGGTGTGGTGAACCGCCCGGAGACGTCGAAGTGCCGGCCGCGCTCGGTGAACCGCCCGGCGGCGGGCCGGACGAACTCGCCCGCTTCCGCGTCGGCGCGGACGTCGCCGTCGGCCCAGCTGTCCCACAGCGCACGGGCGACGCGGAGGAACTCGGCGGCGCGGGTGTAGCGATCGGTCTCGGGGAGGAAGCCGCCCCGGCGGAAGTTCTCGCCGGTGAACGCGTCGAAGCTGGTGACCACGTTCCACGCGGTGCGCCCGTC
Organism: Streptomyces sp. NPDC088766; assembly: GCF_044750845.1. Classification (NCBI taxonomy): domain Bacteria; kingdom Bacillati; phylum Actinomycetota; class Actinomycetes; order Kitasatosporales; family Streptomycetaceae; genus Streptomyces; species Streptomyces sp. NPDC088766. The sequence continues at coordinate 45,348 of NZ_JBIVKQ010000032.1, forward strand.
GCTGAGGTGGTCGAGGGTGGCGAGCCGACGCGCCACCTCGTACGGCTCGTTGAAGGTGGCGTTGACGGTGGCGGCGAGGCCGAGGCGCGTGGTGACGGCGGCGAGCGCGCTGAGCACGGTCAGGTTCTCCGGGCGCCCCACCACGTCCAGGTCGTAGACCTGGCCCTTGTGTTCGCGCAGCCGCAGTCCCTCGGCGAGGAAGAAGAAGTCGAACTTGCCGCGTTCGGCGGCTTGTGCGAGCCGTATGAAGGAGTCGATGGCGATCTGGCTCTCGGACCTGGGGTCCGACCAGACGGTCACGTTGTGGATGGCGGGCAGTTGCGCGGCGAGGTGCACCTGCTTCTTTCCTGCGGCGGGCACGGTGCGGTCTCTCCTTCTGCTGAGGTCCGGGCCGGCTCCTGCGGAGATCCGGCCGAATGAGATGAAGGGGGTGGCGGGGTGGTGCCCTGCGGCTCCCCCCCCAGAGCCTGCACACGCCGGTGGGGGAGTGCACAGGTTCAGGGGCGGGTTTTCACGAGGTGTTCATACCGCCGGGACGCCGCTCCCGGAGGTGGTGAGAGGCGCGGGGGAGACGTGCCGCACCGCGTTCTCGAAGGTCACCCCGTGGCTCTTCACGTCGATGGCGACGCGGTCGCCGTCGGCGATCCTGAACCCGTCGTGGAAGCTGGCCTCGTCGGCGCCCAGAAGCACGTAGTTGACCAGACCGGGCCGCCGCACCGCGGGGAACGAGAACAGGTGCTCCACCATGTCCTGCACCCGGAAGTACAGGGCGTCGCCGCCGCACTCGAAGCTCCCCTCCCAGGCCGTCGCACCGCCCCGCACGATGCGGACCCGTCCGTTCACCGAGCGCGGCGGCGGGCCGAGGAACAGCCAGGGCGTCAGGGCGGTGTCGCACAACTTGCAGTAGGGGTTGTAGCCGGGGTCCTTGCGGTGCAGGCCGATGTCGCACAGGTCGTTGCCGAAGGTGTAGCCCGCGTAGTGCGGGGTGCCGTCGGCGTCGTTGACGTAGACGAGGGCGACCTCCGGCTCCTCGATGAGGGCGACCGGCCGTGCGGGTACGTTCAACGGCTCGCCCGGCAGCCGCACCCAGTCGCCGAAACCCTTGAAGAACCACTTGGGCGGCGTGAACTCCGCACCCTCCGGAGCGGTTTCGCCGCCCCACTTCTTCTTGTGCGTACCCATGAAACCGCTCAGCAGGGCGTTGCCCGTGGCCGTCGGCAGCAGCGGCGGCAGCGGGCGTACCTCGGGGTCGTCGGCGGCGACGGTGACGGTCGTCCCGGCACGCTCGGTGACGGCTGTCCGGACAGCGGCCGGCGAGCCGTCGGTGTCGATGAAGGCGGCCGCGAGCTGTCCGTCGGCCACCCGGTGCAGGGTCTGCGGTGCGCCGGGCACGGGCAGGCCGAAGCCGACGTGGCGTTCGCCCTTGTACGAGGCCTCGAACAGGACGGGGGGAAGAGACGAGGACGAGGACACGGGGAGGACTCCTTGTGGACGGTGGTGACGGTCAGGGGCGGGAAACCGGGACGGGAGTGCCGGTGAGGTCGGTCAGGACCTCACCGACCCGCTCGACCGCCGCGTGTATCCACGGCAGTCGGAGCGGATCTGCCGCTCGCAGTGCGGCCGTGCGCTGCTCGTCGCTCTCGCCGTAGAGGCGGCTGGTGGCCGCGCGGATCCGCAGGGCGCGCCCGGACTCCCCGAAGGCACTCGCCGGCAGCACCCCGACTCCATGGCGTTCCAGGAGGAGACGGGCCAGGCCGTCGCCGTCGCTCACGCCGTGGGCCTCGGCCAGACGGGCACGCAGAGGTCCGAAGTCCGGGTAGAGGTAACAGGTCGCACGGACGGGGGAGAGGGCGGCCCCCACGGCGGTGAAGCGGTGGGCGACGGCGCGCGCCACGGCCTGGTGCAGTCTTCGGCTCGACGCGATGCGCTCGGTGATCTCCGGAGGTTCCCCGAACGCGTACGCGGCCGCCGCCTGGACCGGCGCCGGCGGACTCGACCAGATCTGACTGGCGACGGAGACGAGGCGGGTGTGCAGGGCGCGCCCGATGCCGCTGTCGGGCAGCCGCGCCACCCCGGTGCGCCAGCCGCCGAGCGCCAGGTTCTTGGTGAGACCGGTCGTGACGACGGTGCGCTCGGGTGCGTGCACGGCCGGGGACACGGCGGGCGAGGAGGGGTCGTACACCAGATCGCCGTAGATCTCGTCGGACACGATGACCAGGTCCAGTTCCCGGGCCGCGTCCGCCAGGCGCCGCACCGTCGCGGGCGCCGCGACGGTGCCGGTCGGGTTGTCCGGCACCGTCACCACCACGCATCGCGGGTCCCGTCCGGCGGCGCGCGAGAGGGTGACGGCCTCGCGCAGCCGTTCCGGGTCGGGTACTCCCCCCTGCCCCGGCAGGATCGGTACGGGCAGCGGGCGCGCCCCCACGAGCCGGGCCTGCGCCGGGTAGCTGACCCAGCTCGGTACGGGTACGACCACGTCGCCGCCGATCGCCAGGAGCAGCGCGAACAGCAGCGGCTTGCTGCCCGGGCCCGCCACGACGAGGCCGGGGTCGATGCCGAGTCCACGCCGCCCCCAGTACCCGGCGGCCGCGGCGCGCAGCGCGGGACTTCCGGGCACGGGGCCGTACGCGTTGTCGTCCGCCGCGGCCGACAGCCGCTCCTTCAGCGCGGGGTGGGCCGGCAGGCCGATCTCCCCGCTCGCCATCGACAGGACCCGCTCACCGGCGCGGCGCCTGCGCTCCAGAGCCTCGTCGGCGGCCAGGGTGGCCGACATGGACACCGGTGTGGGTTCGGGCATGGGGGCTCCAACGGTCGGTGACGGAAGAGTCGGTGACGAAAGGGGGGGCGAGGTTTCTCCCGGTCGGGTGGACCGGCCGGGAGCCGGTCAGCTCGTCGCGGCGTACCGCTGTCGCAGCTCCGCCTTGCGCACCTTGCCGGTGAGCGTCTTCGGGAGTGCGGGGAGCAGCTCCACGCGGTCCGGCAGGAAGCGGGAATCGTGTCCCGACTCCCGCACGTGCGAGCGGACTTCGTCGAGCGACGGGCCCACCGAGCCGTTCGGGACCACGACGGCGCAGATCACCGGCCCGGCCCGGCCGTCGGCTGCCGGCAGGCCGACCAGCGCGGCCTCGGCGGCCTTCGGGTGGCTGCCGATGACCGCCTCCAGCTCCGTCATGGGTGCGATCAGGCCGTCGCGTTCGATCGCGTCCCGGGCCCGGCCCACGATGCGGACACCGCCGCGGCCGTCGTCCCGCGCGAGGTCACCGGTGTCGAACCAGCCGTCGGCCCCCAACTCCGCCGCGAACGCGTCCTGACGCCGGTGGTAGCCGAGCGCGAGTGATGCGCCGCGCACCTTGAGTCGGCCCACGGAGTCGTTCCCGCCCCCGACGCCCGCGGGGTCGATGAGCGTCTCCATGGCGTCGATGGCGCGGCCGTTGCTGTGTGCTGCCCAGCCCTCGGGATCCTCCGGCCGGGTCATGGTCACCGGCCCGTTCTCGGACATGCCCCACAGGGAGTGGACCCGCGCGCCGAGCGTTTCGCGGACCTCGTCGGCCAGCTCCCTCAGGACCGGTGCGGAGCCGATCACGACGTGACGCAGGGTGCTCGTGTCGCGTTTCTCGGCCCGCTGCGAGGCGGCCACGTCGGCGAGGGTGGCGGGGGGTCCGTACAGCAGCGTGGCGCCGTAGCGCTCCACCAGGTCGAGCAGTGCCTCGTTCCTGCGCACGTCCTGGAAGGCGACGGTGCCACCGAGCATCACACCCGCGAGGACGCCCTGCGCGAAGCCGGAGTAGTGGACGAGCGGCGTGGACACGGCTGCCACCCAGTCGTCCCCGGCCCCGAAGGCGTCGACGTAGCCGCGCACGGCCGAGTGGACGGTGTTCTGACTGTGCAGCACGCCCTTGGACGCGCCGGTGGTGCCGGACGTGAAAAGGACCACGAACGGCTCGTCGGCCGTCAGCGCCAGGCCGTCCAGGCCCGCGCCGTGGCCCTCTTCCCCGGCGCCGGCCACGAAGCGGTCGTGGAAGGAGAGCGCACCACCGGGCACCGGGCCGTCCACCACCACCACGGCGTCGAGCGTGGGGAGTTCGTCCCTGAGCTTGACGGCGATGTCCACCAAGGGGGTGCCCGACCAGGCGGGGAGCGTGACGCACACCCGGGCCCCGGTGAGGGCGAGACGGTGGCGGAGCTCGTCCTCGGGGCAGACGGGGGAGATCGGGCAGACGACGGCGCCGACGCGCATGCAGGCGAACATCAGCGGCACCATCTCCCACCGGTTGGGAAGCTGCACGGCGACGAAGTCGCCCCTGCGCACACCGAGGTCCAGCAGCGCATGGGCGAACCTGTCGGTGAGGCGGGCCAGTTCCGCGTAGTCCAGTGTGTCCGTGCGGGACTCGGTGATGCGCCGGCCCGCGACGGCGAGCCGGTGCGGGCGTTCCCGCGCCTGCCGGCGCAGGTCGTCGAGGAAGGTCTCGTCGCGCCACCAGCCGCGTCGCCGGTACTCCGCCGCGCGGTCCCCGGGAGAAGCCGCTGCCGGGCCGGGGTGTGCGGCCCCGGTCATCGGCGCTCCTCGCGGCGGGCCGCGAGCAGTTCCGGCAGCGGGTCGCCGGCCCGCGCGGCGGCGATCTCCAGCAGGTCCCGCGTGTTGTGGCGCACGCGGTCGCCGACCCATGCGAAGACCCATGCCTTGCGCGCGTCCGCCGCCAGGTCGAAGGGCACGACCCGGGTGACCGCCAGGGCGGCCGAGGCGGCCCCGCCGATGTTGGCGATCACACCCGGGACCAGGACGGCGCCCGACGCCCGCGCCTTCTCCTTCGCCTCGGCGTCGGAGCTGAGGTTGCCGCCCTCGACCACCAGGCCGGCCCGCAGCCGGTGCGCGTTGTCCGTGTTCAGCGCGTATTTCTGCGCCGCCAGGATCAGCAGGTCGGCGTCGATGTCGAGCCAGGCGTCCGGCTCGGTGGAGACGGTGACGTGCTGCGGCAGCCGGGAGCGGTCGATCCGCCCGAACTCGTCGGTGACGGCGACCAGGTCGGCCACCGGCAGCCGGTCCGCGCTGAGGGTGCCGTGCACGTCGGCGACGCCCACGATCACGTGACCGCGGTCCTCCAGGAACCGCGCGACCGCCCGGCCCACGGCGCCGAAGCCCTGGACGACGACCCGGGCCGGGCCGGTGCGGCCGCTCGCTTCCAGGGCGGTGACCGCCGCGACCCCGACGCCGTGACCGGTGCAGTCGATCAGCGGCTCGTAGTACGTGCGCCAGTCGATCGGCATGTCGGGGGCGCCGAGGCGGTAGCGCGGGTCGTAGCCGGCCTCGGCGAAGAACACGGCGCGGTCGGCGGGGGTGACGCCCATGTCGATGCCGAGGTGGATGCCGCCGTGCAGGAGCGGTTTGACGGTGCGGCCGAAGGTGCGGAACGTCTCCTCGCGGTTGTCGCCGTCGGAGACGATGCCGCCCTTGGCCCCACCGATGGGCAGTCCGGCGAGGGTGAACTTCTGCGTCATGTCGCGGGCGAGGCCGGCCACCTCCTCCTCGGTGACCGCGGGGGTCATCCGGACGCCGCCCATGGCCAGGCCGTCGTACAGCGTGTCGACGACTACCCAGCCCCTGACCGTGCCGCCGCTGCCGTTCAGGTGGACCGTGAAGGCGGGCTCCTGCGGGTTTTCCAGATCACTCATGCCAAGTCCTCGAGTACGTAGATGAGGTCGGGGGAACTGCGCGCGGCGTGGCGTCACCGGTAGAGCTGGGCGAAGCCGCGCAGGATCTCCAGGCCGTCGCTGCGGAACTCCAGATGCGCCTGGGCGCCGTAGATCCGGCCGTCGTCGGACCGCAGGAACTCCACGGGCGCGTGTGCGGAACGGCCGATGGAGCGGAAGCCCTCCGGGGCCCCTCGGAGGTAGAGGGTGTGGCGGTGGAAGACCGTCACCGTCGGCTTCACGTACGTGAAGAGCCGGTCTTCCTTGTCGACCTGGACCTCGTGGCCGCCGACCCGCTGCGGCCCTTCCGCCAGGACGCCGCCCGCCGCGACCGCGAGGATCTGCATGCCGCCGCAGATTCCGAGGACCGGGACGTCGGCGCCCATGACGAGGTCGACGAGCGGCTTGTAGTGCTCGCGGTCGTAGGCCCGTACCTTGGTGCCGCTCAGCACGATCGCCCGGTGGCGCCTGTCGAGCCGGGCAGGTACGGAGGCCGCGTCGACGGCCTCGGTGTCGGAGCCCAGTTCCTCCAATCGGCTGCGCAGTTGCTTGAGGGAGAGCGTTCCGTTGTCGACGACCAGAACACGTGAATGCGCCACGTCCTGTACTCCTCAGTCTCGCGTGATGACGGTGCCGGTACGGGCGGCGAGCAGCTCCGTGACGGGTGCGTTGCCGATGACCACCCGCTGCACGCCCCGCTCCAGGGCCTCGCCCGCGGCCCGCAGCTTCTTGCGCATGCCGCCGGTGGCGCCCTTGTCACGGAACGCCGCCGCGGCTTCGGCGGTGATCCGGCGCACCGGCTCCCCGCCGATCAGCAGGTGCGCCACGTCGGTGACCAGGACCAGGTCGGCCGCGTCGGTGGCCCCGGCCAGGGCGGCGGCGGCCCGGTCGGCATCGGTGTTCACCTCCTGGCCCGCCGTGTTGCGGGCCAGCGGCGTGACGAGGTAGGCGTGGCCCGGCCGGAGGTTCTTCAGCCGGGCCGGGTCCACACCGGTGATCGGGCCGACGAGGTTGTCCAGTTCGACGAGTTGCTTGTTCCGCCACCACCAGCGTTCGCCCTCGCCGGCGCGGACCAGACCGTCGCTGCCGAGCAGCCGCTCGGCAAGGACGCCGCGTCGCTCCAGCCGCCCGAGGACCTCCTCGCCCAGTGAGGCGCTGACGGTCTTGACGTCGGCGATGACCTCGGGTGTGGTCCAGCGGCTCTGGTTGCCGTACCGGTCGCGCAGGATGGCCGACGGCTCGCTGTAGCGGGGGTGGAGCCTTTTCAGCGGCTTGGACCAGCCGTGCACGAGGACCAGCGGCCGTTCCCGCCCGTGCCGGGCCAGATCGTCCCACCACGCGGCGCCGAGATCGTCCAGGCAGCTGCCGCCGAGCTTCACCACGGTCGGGGTCCGGTCGTTCCGGTTCGCCGGGGCATCGTGCACGCGGGCATCGTGCACGCGGGCATCGTGTACGCGGGCATTGCTCATGCGGGCATCACCGGCTGCATCGTCAGGCCCGTCTCCTCGGGCAGTGCGAACCGCTTGTTCATGGCCTGCACGGCCTGGCCCGCGGCGCCCTTGACGAGGTTGTCGAGGGCGGCGAGGACGACGATGCGGCCGCCCGCATCCCTTTCGTCGTCACGCAGGACCGTCACGTCACAGAAGTTGGAGCCCAGGACGGCCTGCGGGTCCGGCACCGGGATCAGCGTCTCGGTGTGCCGCCGCACCCGCACGAAGTGATGCCCCTTGTAGAAGCGCAGATACGCCCGCTGCAGCTCGCGCCCGTCCACGGCGTCGTCGGTGAACACGTAGGCGCTGGCGAGCAGTCCGCGCACATGCGACACCCCGTACGCGGACATGGTCAGCGAGCCGATGGTGCCGCGCCTGCCGCGCTTCAGGAAGTCGCCTACCTCCGCGGCGTGCCGGTGCCCCGTCGGCGCGTACGGCGCGATGGCACCGTGGCGCAGCGGGTGCAGGTCGGCGGTGCGCAGCTGCAGGCCGCCGCCGCTGGAGCCGCTCTTGCCGTCCACCACCACGGTCCTCAGGTCGAGGCCCAGGCCGAGGGTCAGCGGGGCGAGCCCCAGCGTGATCGCGGTGGCGTAGCAACCGGGCACCGAGATGAGCGGGGCCCCGACCAGCTGGTCCCCGACGAGTTCCGGCACCCCGTAGACGAAGCGGTCGGCCAGTTCGGTGCGCCGTTCGGCCTTGGGGTACCAGCGCTCGTGCAACTCCGGGGTGCGGATGCGGAAGGCACCGCTCAGGTCGATCACACACGGGACGCGGTCGGCGAGGAGCACGGCCAGCTCGGCCGAGACCTGGGCGGGCGTGGCGAGGAACACCACGTCGCACCGCTCGGCGACGGCGTCGGCCGTGACGGGTTCGATGGCCAGGCCCAGGTCGGTGCGGAGCCCGGGGTGCAGCTGGGCCGGGCGCTTGCCGGCGCTGGAGTTGCCGCCCAGAAAGGTCAGTTCGAGTTCGGGATGCCGGCTCACCAGCCTGATGAGTTCACCGCCGGTGAATCCGGAGGCGCCGATGATTCCTGCACGGATCATGCGAGTGTCTCCTGCACGTGCCGGGCGACGGCCGACGGGATGTCCACTCCCGTCGTCGACGCCACACCCCGCCAGGCGGGGGCATGGTTGACCTCGTTGACGAGGAGGCCCGAAGGTGTCCTGAAGAGATCGACTCCGTAGATGCCGGCGCCGAGCCGGTCCACGACGTCGTCCACGACCTTCTGCACCTCGGGGTCGTGGGCCAGTGCCCGGCTCCGGTTGCCGAGCGCCGCGTTGCTGCGCCAGTCGGCACCGGCGCTCTCGAACTCGGCTGCGGCGACGATCTGCCGGCCGACGACCAGAGCGCGGACCGAGCCGCCGCTCACGTACGGCTCCACCAGGCATGCCTGCTCGAAGGCGTGACCGAGGTCCTCGACGTAGTCGTAGACGGAGTGCGCCAGGTCCCGGTCACGGATCAGGGTGACGCGTCTGCCCATGCCGCCGTAGACGGGCTTGAGCACCACCGGCAGACCCAGGTCGTCGAGCGCCTTCTCGAAATCCTTGCGGGACAGGACGAGCCGGAACTCCGGCACCGGCACGCCGGCGGCGCGCAGCACGGCGCGCAGCACCAGCTTGTTCTCGCAGGCGTGGACGGCCGCGGCGGAGTTGAGGACGGGCACGCCGGTCGACTCGGCCAGCGTGGCGAGCAGACCGCCGCGGGTGTAGCTGCGGCTGCGGATCAGCAGGCCGTCGTAGCCGTCGATCGACGGTGCCCCGGCGTCACCCAGGCCCAGGGAGCCGTCGTCGACCCAGTCGATCTGCAGGCCGAAGTCGGCAGCGCGGCCTATGAGTTGGCGTTCCTCCCAGCCGACCCGGTCTGCGACGACGGCCACTTTGCCGGCCATGTCACTGCCCCCAGTCGCGGAGCTGGACCTCGACCATCTGCAGCGTCAGCCGTCCGTTGTCGACGGCTTCGACGCGGAGCGTGAGCATGCACTCGGGGCAGGAGAGGGTCTCGCCCTGGACCAGCGGCGGTACGGTCAGGTCGGTCTCGCACTCGGGGCAGACACCGGTGAGGGTGGCGGTGGACATAAGTCAACTCCGTCGGTGGTGGCGGGTGAGGGGATGGCGGCAAGGGGGTGGGTCGGGTGGGGATGCGGTTCAGGCGGCCCGGAAGTCGATGGCGGCCTTGCGGATCGCGTCCCGGTCGAGCAGCGGGCGGCCGCCGTGTTCCTGCCGCTCGATGAGCCACGGGGTGAAGGCCTCGACGTCGACGGAGATCTCCGAGTCGGCGAGCGCCCACGTGACCAGGGCGGGAGTGAGACGGGTGCGGACCTGCAACTCCCTGGTGTTGCCCACTGATTCGGCGGGCAGCGTCTCGTACGCCTCCGGGTGGCTGAGCTGACCGGGCAGCTCGTAGGCGAAGGCGTGCGGCGTGGTCGGCCCCGGCTGGAACGCCTCGCCGAGGCCGGCGCCCTTGAGGGCGACCCGCGACAGCTCGGTGAGATGGGTCAGGTCGAAGCGGGTGTCGCCGTGGATGACGCGCAACGAGGTGAGCAGTTCGGCCAGTGGAGCGTTGCCGCCGCGTTCGCCGATGCCGCCGACGGTCGCGGAGATCCACCGTGCGCCCGCGCGGACGGCGGCGAGGGAGTTGGCGACGGCCATGCCCAGCATGTTGTGCGAATGGATCTCGATCTCCGAGCCGTCGATCTCCGTGAGGCCGGCGATCACCTCCTCCATCTGCCAGGGCGACAGACGGGCGACGGTCTCCGCCAGCCGGAACCGGTCGGCGCCGGCCTCGAATCCCGCGGTGACGTAGGGGACGAGCCGCTCCCTGGGGGTGCGGGCGCCGTCCTCGCCGCTGAAGGTGACGTGGAAGCCTCGCTCCTTGGCCTGCGAGATCGCCGAACGGGCAAGTGTGTGCAGGAACTTGGCGCTGGGTGAGCCGAGCTTCAGTTTCGCGTGCTGCTCGGAGGTGGGGATGGAGTACATGATGTGGCGCACGCCCAGGCGTTCGGCCTCGTCGAGGGCCGTGGCGACCTGCCGACGGTCTCGTACGACGACGAGCGTCATGCTGCGCTCCGGGCCGACGGCCTCATGGGTGGCGAGGACGAGATCGGCGTCCTTGGAGTCCGGACCGGCCACCATGCCCACCTCGACCAGCTCGACGCCGGTCTTCACCAGCAGGTCGGAGATGACCGCGGCGTCCTCGGGGCCGAACTCGACGCCTGCCATGTGAGCGGAGTCCCGCAAGGTCGCGTCCGATATGCGGGGCGGTTCCGGCGTCTTCTCGTCGCTTTCTGCTGCGGCCATTTCCTTCACTCCTCATCAAAGGGATGCTGCAGTCGATGCGCTGATGAATACCTTCGGCCGGACCGTGGAAAAGGGCAAGATCTCTCGAGTCAGGCTCTGTGGAAAAAAGTCAAGGAATGTGAAGAGGGAAAGGGGCGCCACTGATGCGAGTACCGTCGTACGGTGTTGAGATGAACCTTTCTTCGCTGCCTCGGATCGGGGTTGTCGTACCTCCGGAAAACCCCACGGCGGAACCGGAGTTCCATCACCTGCTGAGTCCTCGTGTGAATGTGTACACGTCTCGTTTCCCGGTGACGCCCGGAGTCGGGCTCAGGGAAATGCTGGAGACGTACAACGACGTACTCCCGGAAACCGTCGGCGCCTTCGGCCGCATGCGTCTGCACGCCGCCGTGGTGGCGTGCAGTGCCTCGCACTATCTGCTGGGCCCGGACGGCGACCGGACCTTCTGCGCCGAACTGTCCGCGCGTGCGGGCTTCCCCGTGCAGTCGTCGACGCAGGCGATCCTCACGGCGTGCGGTGCGCTGGGCGTGACGCGTCTGACGCTCGTCTCCCCGTACGAGTCGTGGCTCACCGACACCTCCCGCGCCTTCTGGGAGCAGGCCGGCCTCACGGTCGACGGTGTCGTGCGGGTTCCGGCGGCACAGGACCCGTCCGGGGACGACCGCTACGACCCGTACCAGGTCACGACAGAGGCGATCCTCGACCGCATACGGGCGCGGAAACTCCCCGACGACACCGCGCTGTTGTTCACCGGCACGGGCATGGCCACGCTCGCCGCCCTCGCCGAGCTCGTCCGGGAGGACGCCGGCCGCACACTGCTGACCTCCAACCTGGCGTCGGCCTGGTGGGCGCGGCGAGTCGCGGGCGACGGCACTCCCGCCGGACACCCGCTGCTGCGGCGCCTGGAGCGCGCGGCCGCCTGACACCGCCATGGCCCCGGAGCGTTCGCCACCCCGGGGCCACCGGCCCGGCCGTGTCGTACGGCGGTTCAGCCCTCGGACGCCTCGAGCGCACGCCGGGCGTGCCCCATCCGGTAACCGACCCCTCGAACCGTGATGATCCATCCGCTGGAGCCGAGCTTCGCCCGCAGGCTGCTCACATGCGTGTCGATGGTGCGGCTGGCGCACACCCAGTTGCTGCCCCACACCTTCGCCATCAGGGCTTTTCTCGACAGGACGGTTTCGGGAGCGGCGGCCAGGGCGTAGAGCAGTTCGAACTCCTTCGAGGTGACGGGGACGACCCGGTCGTCCAGGCGCACTTCCTGGGTGCGTGGATCCATGTGGAGAGGATGCAGGGAAATGGTTCCCGTCGTACCCGGCAGGGGGCGGGCGCGTCGCAGTACCGCCTCGATGCGGGCGCCGATCTCCCGGAATCCCCAGGTCTTCACCACGCAGTCGTCCGCGCCGGCCTTCAGGGCGAGGACCCGGTCCAGTTCGTCGTCGAGATCGGTGACGGCGATCAGGGGCTTGTCGCTGCCGCTGCGCAGGGACCGGCACACCTCCAGTCCGTCCATGTCGGGCAGTTCCAGGGAGAGCAGCACCAGGTCCGCTTCGCGGTACACCCGCAGTGCCCGGGCCCCCGTGTCGACGCTGCGAGCCCGGTACCCCTGGCGTCCGAGACTGTGCACCATGGCCTCGGCGACGGAGGCGTTCTGCTCCACCACCAGTACGGTCGTCATACGTTCCGCCCTTTCTCGTGGCTCTCCTCACCTCTCGTCAGCTTGCGGTCCCGATGAGCTCGGAGGGCGGCGGCGACACGGTCGGCGTCGGGGGAGCGGCGTGCAGACGCTGGTAGACGTATGCGGCCGAGGCCATGGTCATGTGGTGGTGCCAGCCGGGGAAGGAACGCCCCTCGAAGTCGAGCACGCCGAATCGTTCCCGCATGGTGGTGACGGCCGCCACGGTGGCGACAAGGCCGCGGACGAGGGCGAGAACCTCCTCCACGTCGCGGTCCGTGAGACTGGTGATCCAGTACCGGGGGGACCGCCGGCCGTCCGGGTCGGGCCGCTTCAGGACGCGGTATTCGCGGGAGTTCCCCTCCCCGCCGATGCCGAGCAGCGGCAGACGCACGGTGCCGGTGCAGCTGTAGACCGGCACCGTCCTGGCCCGGCCGCCCGGGGTCTGGCGCGACATCAGGTGTGGTTTCCGGGCGTGACGCATCTCCATCAGCGCGCCCACGGTGCTGACCGTGGGAGTGCGCCGTCCGATGAGGACGACCTGATCCGGGTCGACCTCGCACACCATGTCGACGCCCTGCCGGGCGAGCCCCGCGAGCACGCCGCCCGCGTCCTCGCACCGTGTCAGGTCCAGGACCCAGGGAACGCGTGGCAGCAGGGGCTGTGCGAGCACGTCGGCGACGTGGCCGAGGACGTGGGCACCGGCGGGGCGGGCCGGCTCCGCCTCCGGTACACGCGCGCGGCGTCTGCGTTCCACGTCCCAGTCCCAGGGACCGCTGAGCACGAGACTCCAGTCCACGGGAAAGCAGTCGGTGTCGGTGGCCAGGAAGAGCACGATCGCGCGCTGGCAGCTGACGGTGCGGCCGGTCGCGGCGTCCACTCGGTGGTGCACGCCCACGGAGTGTTCGCCGTTCTTGGGGATGATGAGTTCGGCCACCGTCCAGGCGTACGGCGCCGCGTTGGCGGAAACCCACAGGGCGAGCCTGCGCCGCACGGGCTGCCAGTCCCACGGACTGCCGTTGATGAACTGATGCAGGCCGTTCACCGCGGCCGAAGGTAACGACCCGGCCCGCGCCAGACGCCTCGGCGTCTTCTTGCCCGAGATGTGGGTCAGGGCCCACAGATACGCTCGGGCCCAACGGCGTTGCTCCACCCGCTGGAGCGATCCGAAAACGTCCTCCACGAACATCTGCGTGCGCGCACCGTCGCCCACCGTCGTCCGTCTCCCGCTTGATGGCATGTGAAGCTACGCCCCCTCGTATCCGCGACACTCACGCACCGGGGTCGGTGCGTAACGCATCTGTACGAGGTATCAAAATACCGTTCGAAGTGAAAATTTCAGCGGTCGGTCGTTCACTTTGAAACTTCGCGGTCTGAGCAGCGGAAACGTGCTCGGGGCCTGGCGTGGACACCGTGTGAGCGGGAGAGCGGTGAATTGTCAAAAACATATGAACAAATTGCTTGGTGAAGCGAGCGAATCATCGGGGAAGGCCTTCGGAATCCCCGTGCACGGGGATTCCGAAGGCGTCGGCCGCCGCCCTAAACCGCGCTCCGCCTGGCGGGGAAGCCGTGGCCGCGTGCGGAGAGGACGACCGCGAGGACCGGCAACAGGAGCAGCAGAACGGTCCAGGGGAAGGAGTCGCTGCCGATCAGGTCGAGCAGGATGCCGCCGATGATCCCGCCGGCTGCCATGGCGACGTTCCACAGCGTGACGAGCATCGCCTGTGCCGCGTCGGCGTGATCGCCGCCCGCGTCGCCCGCGGCGGTCTGCAGCAAGGTGGGTACGCCACCCCATCCCAGGCCCCACAGGACTGCGGCGAGGTAGACGAGGGCGGTGTGGTCGGCGAGGACCGCCAGGAGCGCCGCGGCCACGGCGACCAGCAAGGTGCTGGCGACAGTGAGGGCGCGCAGCCGGTGGTGGATCTGGGCGCCGACGATCCAGATGCTCGCCAGTGACGTGGCGCCGAAGACGAGGAGCACGAGGTCGGTGTTGTCACTCATGCCCAGGTCGTCGAGGAAGCTGGCGATGTAGGCGTACAGGATGGTGTGGGCCAGGACGAAGACCAGCGTGACGAACAGGACCGGGGTCACGCCCGGGACGCGCAGAGCGTGCAGCATCTTCGGCTGCTCGCCGCGCTCCTGACCCGGGTAGTCCGGTACGGCCGCCACGATCCACAGCAGGAGCACCACGGTGAGCGCCGTCATCGCGAGGAAGGCCACACGCCAGTCGGTCACCTTGCCGAGGAAGGTTCCGGCAGGCACACCGAGCGAGAGTGCGAGGGGAATGCCCGCCATGGCGATGGCGATCGCCCTGCCCTGGAGGCGGACGGGTGCCATGCGCCGCGCGTACCCGGCGAGCAGTGCCCAGGCCAGACCGGCCGCCACACCCGCGACGAAGCGTGCCACCATCGTCAGCCCGTAGTGGGACGACACCGCGGTGACGGTGTTGGCGAGGGCGAAGCCGCCCATGGCGGTCAGCAGCAGCCGCTTGCGCCGCCAGCCCGCGGTGGCCGCCGTCAGGGGGATCGCGGTCAGTGCGGTGCCGATCGCGTAGACGGTGACCGTCTGCCCGGTCGCGGACTCGCTCACGTGCAGGTCGTCGCTGATCGCGGGGAGGAGGCCGGCGGGGAGGGTCTCGGTGAGGCTGGTGACGAAGACGGCGGTGGCCAGGGCGAGGAGGGCGAGGAGCGGGAGCTTCTGCTGCCCCTCGGCTCCGCCCTCCGGACCTGACGCGGTGCCGGTGCCCGAGGCGGAACCGGCCTCGGTGTCGGGTGCGGTGCTCATGTGGTGTGCTCCGGATTCTCTGGGGACGTGTCGTCTTCCGGTCGCCCGGGGTGCGGTGTCCGGGGGCGGTGCCGAGTCGGGGACCGGTCACGTGTTCTCGGTGACGCGTTGCGTCGGATCGCGGGTGGTGGTCGGGCACCGTGCTCGTCGGGCACCGTGCTCGTCGGGTCACGGGGGACCGAGTCCGCCGTCGACCGGCAGCCGGGCGCCCGTCGTGAAGGTCGCGTCCGTTGCCAGGAAGAGCGCGGCGCGGGCCACCTCCTCGGCGGCGCCGAGACGGCCCAACGGCGGCAGGGGGACGGCGCCGCCGCCCGGCGCCTCGATACAGCCCGGGGCCACCGCGTTGACGCGGATGCCGCGGGAGACGAGCTCCCTGGCGAGCGCGTGCACGGAGGCGGGCGACGGGGGAAGGGCGGTGAGGACGACCGCGCCGCCGTCCCTCAGACTCGGCACCAGGGCCTGCACCGTGGACATGGCGTCGGCGAAAAGGAGATCGACGCCGTCTCCCGGGGCGAGGCAGCCCTCGAGTGCGCCCGGTGCGACGACACGGGCGGCGGAGCCCAGCTCGTTGCCCATACGGACGCGCTCCTGCGGGGTACGGGCGGTCAGCAGGACCTCCGCGCCTCCCTCCACGAGGCGCTTGGCGATGGCCAGACCGATGCCGCTCGCCGCACCGACCACCACCACGGCCCTCCTGTCCGCGTACTTGGCCATGTGCGCCGCTCCTTCCCCGGATGCGCTGTTCCCGCCGGGCGCGCGGTGCCACCCGTCGGGAACGACTGTGCGCGGGGGCGCTTCGGAAATCCTTCGGAACGGCTGCGGGCCGGCCGGTCGCACCGGACGAGTGGGTGAAGATGCGTCCGAAGGGAGCGGGGGGGGGGTGGACTTCCCCGCCGCCGGGGCCCGATCCGTCGGCGGAGCGGCGGGCCGGGCAACCGGAGACGGCGGCCACCCGTACATATGCAGGTACATATACAGTGACTCGCATGCGGTTTGGGGTGCTTGGGCCACTGGTGGTGTGGGACGACGGGGGAGAGACGGTCAAAGTCCCCGAAGTCAAGGTCCGCGCGCTGCTCGCGAACCTGCTCGCGCACGACGGGGGCCCGGTCGCGGCGGACCGCCTCATCCACGACCTGTGGGGCGACCGGCCGCCGGGCAGGCCCGCGGGCGCCCTGCAGGCCAGGGTCTCCCAGCTGCGCCGGGTCCTCGGCCGGGATCGGGTGGTGCGGCAGCCGCCGGGCTACCGGCTGCGGCTCGACGGTGACGGCGACGAGGTGGACGCCGTACGGTTCGGCGCCCTTGCCGCCGAGGCCCGCCTCGTCCAGGACCCCGGCGCGCGAGCCGCGCTGCTCACCCAGGCCCTCGAACTGTGGCGGGGACCCGCATACGCGGATTTCGCGGACGAGGAGTTCGTGCGGGGAACCGCGCAGCGCCTCGCGGAACAGCGGCTGTCCGTGCTGGAGGAACAGGCGCAAGCCCGTCTGGAGGCGGGAGGCCATGTGCTCCTCGCGGGAGAGCTCGCCGACCTCGTGGCTCAGCACCCGCTGCGGGAGCGCCTGCGCGCCCTGCAGATCCGGGCCCTCTACGTGGCGGGACGTCAGAGCGAGGCCCTCGCGTCGTACGAGGACCTGAGATCCCGCCTCGTCGGGGAGCTCGGGGTCGATCCCAGCCCCGAGCTCACCGCACTGCACCAGGCGGTGCTCCGGCAGGATCCCGAACTGGCCCCCGCCCCCGGCGCACCCGGCGGCGGACGGCGTGGCCGGCCTTCACCGGGTTCCCGGCCCCGCTCGGACGGGGGAGTTCCCCTCCGCCACGCGCAACGACCGCCCGCCGCGTTCGAGGACCTGCCCCCGACCGGTATCCGCTCGAACCTGCCCGTTCCCCTCACTCCCCTCATCGGCCGGCACCGGGCCCTCACCGGCCTCTCACACCTTCTCGGCTCGGCACGGCTGGTCACCCTCACCGGCCCCGGCGGCGTCGGCAAGACCCGCCTGGCCGTGGCGGCGGGCACCGCGGCAGCGGCCGACGCCGGTGGACTTCCCGACGGTGTCTGGCTCGTCGAACTCGCCGGCACCCGTGTCGGCACCGCCGCCGACCTCGCCCAGGTCGTCGCCACCACCCTCGGCATCAGGGACGACGCTCCCTCCGTCCTGCCGGGCACGTGCACCGGCACCCCCTCCCCGGTGCACCACCTCACCGCTGCCCTGCGGGACCGTCGCACCCTGCTCGTCCTGGACAACTGCGAGCACGTCATCGAGGCCGCAGCCGAACTGACCGAGGCACTCCTGCACGCCGCACCCGGCGTGCACGTCCTCGCCACCAGCCAGGAACCGCTGGGTCTGACCGGCGAGGAGGTGTTCCTGGTCGAGCCCCTCCCGACCGCCGACGCCGTCCGGCTGTTCATGGAGCGTGCCTCCGCCTCCGGCTTCCCGCTCGATCCGGACACGTCCCACCCGGGCGACCGGGACACCGTCGCCGAGATCTGCCGCCGCCTCGACGGCATTCCGCTCGCACTCGAACTCGCCGCGACCCGTGTACGCGCCCTGGGCGTGCGGGAGCTGGCCGCCCGGCTCAGCGACAGGTTCCGGGTCCTGACCGCGGGACGGCGTGGGGCGCCGGCCCGCCAGCAGACCCTGCGGGCGGTGATCGACTGGAGCTGGGAACTGCTCAGCGCGCCCGAGCGCATCGTCCTGCGCCGCCTTGCCGCCTTCAGCGACGGCTGTGACCTCGAGGCCGCCGAAGCGGTGTGCACGGGGGAGGGGGTCACCCGCGACGAAGTGCTCGATCTCGTGACGCGGCTGGTCGACCGGTCCCTCGTCGCCGTCGTGGACGTGCCGGCCGGGCGGCGCTACCGGCTCCTGGAATCCGTCTCCGCGTACGCGAGGGAGCGACTGCACGAAATGGAGGACCTCACCGCCGTACGTGACCGCCATCTGCGCCACTACCTTGCCCTCGCCGAACGTGCGGAGCCTCAGCTGCGCGCTGCCGGGCAGCAGTCCTGGCTCGCCCGTCTGGACGCCGAGACCGGCAATCTGCGCGCGGCGTTCGACGAGGCGTTGCGCCGCGCCGCCGCGGACGACGCGGACGACGCCGTACGGCTCGCCACCGCCCTGTCCTGGTGGTGGCTCCTGCGGGGCCGCCTCACCGAGGCCCGCCGCAGCCTGCGGGCCGTCCTCGGAGCCCTCCCGCAGGACGCGGGTCCGCCCGGTCACGTTGCCCCTGAACTCGTCCTGCTGCACGCCGCGTTCGCGCTTCTCACCGGCGAGCCCGGCGCGGCCTCCGCCATCCGTGCCGTCGAGGCCGTTCCCGACACCCTGCACCGGGCCCGCGCCCTGTGGCTGTGCGCGTACGGCTTGTTCAGCGCGGGCGCCACCACCGACGGCGACGAGCTGAACACCCGTGTCCTCGCCTTCTCCGCCGCCACGAAGGACCAGTGGGGCACCGCCGCCGCGCTCGGCCTGCGGGCGATGCTCGCGCTGGTCCGCGGCGACCTGGCCGGGCTCGGCCGCGACGGGCTGCGCAGCGCCGGTCTCTTCCGCGAACTGGGCGACCGATGGGGAGAGTTGCAGACCGTTTCGCCGCTGGCCGCGCTGGCCGAGATCAAGGGCGAGTACCGGGAAGCGGCACACCGCCAGCACGAAGGGCTCAGGATGGCCCGGGAGCTGGGACTTGAGGCGGAGGTTTCGGCGCGGCTCTCCGGGCTCGGCCGGCTCGCGTTGCTCGCCCGCGACTGGGACCGAGCCCGCGACCTGCACGAGCAGGCCCGCCGCATCGCCCTCGAACAGGGCTACAAGTACGGCGAGATCCACTCCGAGATGGGCCTCGCCCTCGGCGCGCGCCGCTCCGGCGACCTCGACGCCGCCGAAGCGCACCTGCTGCACATCGGCGACGGCCACGCGGACGTCTCCTCCCGGGCGGGCGACCACCTCCTCCTGGCCGAACTCGGCTTCGTCGCGGAACTCCGCGGCGACGCGGCCCGTGCCACCGCTCACCACCTGTGCGGTCTGGACGTCGCCTGTTCCCTCGGCGAGCCGCGCGCCCTCGCGCTGTCGCTGGAGGGTCTCGCGGGAGCGTTGGCCTTGCGCGGAGACGAACCCGCCGCCACGTGCGCAGTCGTACTGCTCGGCGCGGCGGATGCGGCCCGGCGAGGCGTGGGCGCCCCGCTGCCGCCCGCCGAGCGCGCAGACGTCGACCGCATCGCGGCGGCGGCACGGGCCGCCCTGGGCGGGCCCGCCTTCGCGGAGGCGTTCGACCGTGGCACACGGCTGGCCGTGGAGGAGGCGGTACTCCATGCCCGGACGACACTCGACCGGCTGATGGGCGAGGCCGGTTGAGCACGGGCCGGTGTCCTGCGACGGCTCGAGGACGTGTCCCCCGGGATCCGCCGGCCCGTGTCGCGCGCCGGGTTCCGAGGCGATCGCATCGGCGGCCCCGAACGGCAGCCGTCAACCCAGGAGTTCGCGTACGAACGCGGCGACCTGCTCGACCTCGATGAGGAAGCCGTCGTGACCGTGGGGGGATTCGATCACCCGGAGGTCGTCCGCCGTGCCGATCCCGGCGGCCAGCTCCGCCTGCTGGGTGAGGGGATACAGGCGGTCCGAGCTCACTCCGGCGACAAGCGTCCTGGCGGTCACACGGCGCAGGGCGGCGCGCGTACCGCCACGACCGCGACCGATGTCGTGCGTGTTCATGGCGTCTGCGAGCACGACATAGCTGCCCGCGTCGAAGCGGCGCACCAGCTTGGCGGCGTGGTGGTCGAGGTAGGACTCGACCTGGTACCGGCCGCCGTTCCAGGGGTCCTCCGCACCCTGGGGCGTGCGACCGAAGCGGACCTGCAACTCCGGTTCGCTGCGGTAGGTGACGTGGGCGAGGCGGCGGGCCAGGCCGAGCCCCGCGTGCGGGCCCCGGCCCGTGCCGTGGTAGTCGCCGCCGCGCCAGTACGGGTCGCCGCGGATGGCGTGGAGCTGAATGCCGGCCCAGGCGATCTGCTCCGCGCTCGCCGCCGCCGTGGTCGCGAGCAGGAGGAGCGCGCCCGTGCGCTCCGGATACGACACGGCCCACTCCACGGCGCGCATTCCGCCCATGGAGCCGCCGACCACCAGGGCCCAGCGGCCGATGCCGAGCGCGTCGGCCAGGCCGGCCTCCGCGGCGACCTGGTCACGTTGTGTCAGAGCGGGGAAGGAGCCACCCCAGTGTCGTCCGTCCGGACGCGTCGAGGACGGTCCGGTGCTGCCCTGGCAGCCGCCCAGCACATTGGGGGCGACGACGAACCAGCGGTCCGTGTCCAGGGCCAGACCGGCCCCGATGAGCCCGTCCCAAGGCCACGGCCGCCGTCCTCTGACCACCCGGCACCGAGGTGCCCCTCAACCCCGGGTGCGGGCCTCCAGCGCGTGCAGGACGGCCGCCATGTCCTCGTCGCCGTGGCCCTGTTCGACGGTCTCGCCGTAGAGGGCGTGGCAGACGTCGAGGAGCGGGGAGGCGATGCCCGCCGTGCGGGCGGCCCGCGCGATCAGGCGGTTGTTCTTCAGGACGTCCGCGGCCGCCGCCTGGACGGTGAAGTCGCGGGACAGCAGTTTGGGCGCCTTGACCCGGGAGACCGCGCTGGCCATCGGGCCCGCGTCCAGGACGTCCCGCAGCAGGCGCCGGTCGAGCCCGTGCCGGTCGGCGAAGTGGAAGGCCTCGGCCAGACCGGTGACCAGGGTGATCAGGAAGAGGTTCACCGAGAACTTCATCAGCAGGGCGCCCGGCACCCCGCCGCACTCGAAGGTCTCGCGGCACAGCGGGGCCAGCAGCGGGCGTACGGCCGCCACGGCGTCGTCGTCCCCGGCCAGCATGGCGACCAACTCGCCCCGCTCCGCCGGGACCCGCGAGCCGGAGACCGGCGCCTCCACGTAACGGCCGCCCGCGGCCAGGATGTCGTCCCGCAGTTCGCCGGAGTACTCGGGCGCGGTCGTGCCCATGTGCACGACGGTGTGTCCGGCGACGCGGGCGGCGAAGTCCGGGGTGCCGCGGCCGAGGACCGTGTCGACGGCCGTCTCGTCGGCCAGCATGAGGATCACCGTGCCGGCCCGCTCGAAGACCTCGGCGGGGCTCGCCGCGACCTCGGCCCCGGCGGCGCGCAGGGGCTCGCAGCGGCCGGGGGTGCGGTTCCACACGAGGAGGGGCGTCGCGGCTCGGGCGAGGTTGAGTGCCATGGGCTGCCCCATGACCCCGAGGCCGAGGAAACCGACGTACGTCATGTGCTGCCTTTCCTGGCCCGTGCCGAGGCGGAGCCATTGCCGTCGCCCTGGGCGGGCCACTATGACAGCCGTCATGGTAGGCGCTCCCATGACGGCTGTCATAGAGTGGGCGCCGGTCAGTCGCGACATCCTGGAGGTCGACCATGGCGCCGTCCGAACGGGGGCCGCGTGAGCGGATGGTCTTCAGCGCGGCCCAGCTCGTCCGGCGCGAGGGCGTCGGCGCCACCGGCATGCGCGAGGTGGCCGCCCACGCGCGGGCGCCCCGGGGCTCGCTCCAGCACTACTTCCCCGGCGGCAAGGAGCAGCTGGTCAACGAGGCGCTGGCCTGGGCCGGCCGTTATGCGGCCGGCCGGGTGACGCGGTTCCTGGCCGCGCTGCCCGAGCCGACGCCGAGCGCTCTGTTCGGCGAGATGGTGCGGCAGTGGACCGACGAGTACGAGTCGGCCGGGTTCGCGGGCGGCTGCCCCGTCGCCGCGGCCACGGTGGACTGCGCCGAGTCCGTCGAGTCCACGCGGGAGGCCGCGGCCGCCGCGTTCGCCGTCTGGAACGGCGCCGTGGCCGACGCCCTGACCGGCATGGGTGTCCCGTCGGAACGGGCCGCACCGCTGGCCACGCTCATGATCGGAGCCCTGGAGGGGGCGATCCTCATCGCCCGTGCCGAGCAGGACGTGCGCGCGCTGACGGGCGCGGCCCGTGAACTCGGTCCGCTGCTCGACGCGGCGGTGAGCCGCAAGGGCTGAACGGACGGCGCTACGGCCGCACCCGCGCCGTGGCCGACGGCGACCCGGGCTCGTCGCACCTCGGCGCCCTGGGCGCGTCCTCGGCGTGCCGGGTCAGGGCGCAGACCGTACGCAGTGCGACCTTCCAGGTGTCGCCCTGCCGGACGGCCGCACCCGGCCCGCCGGGGTCCAGCGCCCGGCCGTCGCGGGTGAGGGTGTAGCCGACGGCGGCGTCCTGGGACGTCGTGTACGCCACGGAGGTCACCGTGGCGCGCAGGCGGCCGCCGAGGCGGTCGGCGAAGAGGTTCTCGATCATCAGGGCGTTCTGGGGGCCGTCCTCGACCGCCCCGCTCCGGTCGTCGACGGAGGAGCCCGGGGCGAAGAGGGTCTTCCACGCGGCCCGGATGTCCCGCTCGGCCCCGTCCGGGTCCGCCGGGGCGGTGCCCGTGGGGGTGGGGGACTGCGCGGTGGGCGGTGGGGAGCTGCCGGCGGGGGCCGGTGCCGCCGCGGAGCCGGTGGGCGGCGGGGCCGGCGCGGTCCGCGTCGCGCCGTCGCCTTCGCCGCCGCCGCAGGCGCCGGTGAGGACGAGTGCGGCGGCGGTGGCCGCCCAGCGGGCCGCACGGCGTGTCGCAGGGGGCACAGGGGACGCAGGGGGCATGGACTCCTCCGGGTTGCCTGGGACAGCCCTACCCGGAACGTGCTGAAACATCCCGGCACGTGCCGTGCGCGGGAGTGCCGGGAGCGGGCGCACGCCGGTTCGCGGGAGTGGCGGGAGCGGCGTCCACCGCGCTCGTGAGGGGGCTGGGAGCGGGCGTCCGCCACGTCCGCGTCGGGGGAGAGGGCTACGGCCGGGCGTGCGCCCCGTCCGCCAGGGTGCCGTGGCGGTGCCGTCGGCCGGACCGTACGCCTCGGGCGGGCGCCGGGTGCGGGTACCCCGCGGGCAGGTCCGTGTGCGCGGGAGGCGGCGGCGCCGACCACAGCCGTACCGCCGTCAGCGAGGCTCCCAGGGTGATCGAGCCCAGGGCGGCCACCGCCCACCCGAGTCCGGCCGCCGCCCCCAGCCAGCCCGCCAGCGGGTACGTCAGCAGCCAGCAGCCGTGCGACAGCGAGAACTGCGCCGCGAAGGCCGCCGTCCGCGCCTCGGCCGGCGCCGCACGGCGGATCAGCCGTCCGGTCGGCGTCAGCACCATCGCGCAGGCGGCACCGAAGGCGGCCCACACGGCGAGCAGGGCGGGCCACCGCCAACCGCCGCCGCCCGCGCCGGTGACGGCACCGAGCGCGGCGAAGACGACCCCGAGCAGCGCGGCCCCGCGCACCATCACCGTCCGGTCCGGCACCCGGTCGAGCAGTCGGGGCAGGACCAGGGCCACGGTCATCGAGCCGGCGCCGTACGCACCGAGCGCGAGGGGCACGGCCCCGGTCGGCAGGCCCAGGAAGTCGCGTACGTAGACGACGGTGTTGACGGTCACCATCGCGCTCGCCGCGGCCACCGCGAGGTTGAGGGCGAGCAGCGCCCGCAGCGCGGGGACGGTGCGGAACAGCCGGGTGCCCGCCGCGGCCCGGGCGCGGGCACCGCCCGCCCGTGCCGGGCGGACCGGGGGCAGGGCGGCGGACACCACGAGTGCGGCCGAGGCGAGGAAACCCAGGGCGGTGCCTGTGAACAGCCGGTTGTAGGTGACGACGGACAGCAGGACCGCCGCCAGGGCCGGTGAGAACAGGCTCTCCAGGTCGTACGCGAGCCGGGACATCGACAGCGCCCGGGTGTAGTCGTGCTCCTCGGGCAGCACCTCGGGGACGACGGCCTGGAAGGCCGGGGTGAACGCGGCCGAGGCGGACTGGAGCACGAAGACCAGGACGTACACCTGCCACACCTGGTCGACGAAGGGGAGCAGCAGGGCGATTCCGGCACGGGTGAGGTCCGCCGACAGCATGAGGGCCTTGCGGGGGAGGGCGTCGGCCAGCGCGCCCACGGCCGGGGCGATCGCCACGTACGCGACCATCTTGATCGCGAGCGCGGTGCCGAGCACCGAACCGGCGTCGGCGCCCGCGATGTCGTAGGCCAGCAGCCCGAGAGCCACGGTTGCCAGACCCGTGCCGACCAGGGCGACGACCTGGGCGGCGAAGAGGTGGCGGTAGCTGCGGTTGCGCAGGACGGCGAGCATGCGGGAGGCCCTCTCGGCGGCGCGGTCCGGGTCGGTGCCACGAGTGTAGCTGTCATGTGCGCATCTGTGCACATGATGAAGTGATGTGCGCGCGGTCCCTGACGCTCGCGATCCCCGGCCGCCCGATCGTGCCTCGGGCGCCCGATCGTGCCTCGGGCGGATGGCCGCCCCGCGGACGGATGGCTCTAGGCTGGCCCCATGTCCGACAGCCACCCCATCTCACCTGCGGCCGATGTGCATCTGCGAGCCCCCGACAGTGCGCGGCTGGCCGAGGCCACCGGGGTGTTCGCGATGCTCTCGGACGCCACCCGGCTGCACCTGCTGTGGCTGCTGGCGCAGGGCGAGTCGGACGTCGGCTCCCTCACCGAACGCTGCGGCGCCTCCCGGACGGCGGTCAGCCAGCACCTGGGGAAGCTGCGGCTCGCCGGTCTCGTGGACACCCGCCGCGACGGCCGGCACATCCACTACCGGCTCAGCGACGGCCATCTGCGGCGCCTGGTCCTGGAGGCGCTGAGCCACGCCGACCACCGGGTGAGCGGACAGGCGCCGCACGGCTGACCTGCCGGGGGAGCCGACCTGCCGGGGTGGCGGACGGGCGGCGTGGCGGACTGGTGGCGTGGCGGCGTGGCCGACGGGCCGTCCGCACGGCGGGCCGAGGGCCCCGCGCACCCGTGCCCCGTGCGCGAGGGCCCTCGGCCGTCTGTCCGGCTACTGCCGGGCGGCGCCCCGGCGACGGACGAGGAACACCGCGGCCAGGGCCGCGGCCAGGACCGCCGCGACGATGCCGGTCCAGGCGCCCGCGGACAGGCCCCCCTCGTCGTCCTTCGCGGTGTCGGCCGCCTGCGGGGACGGGTCGGTGGCGGTTTCCCCAGCCGTCGGCGCCGGGGTCGCCGCGGGGCTCGCCGGGACGCTGGGGGAGGGGCTGACGGTGTGCGCGCCGGGCGCGGCCGCCCTCAGCTTCAGGACGGGTGCCTCGTTGCCGTGCCCGTGGTCGTCGCCGCCGGACCCGCCCAGCTCGATCCAGCGGTCGACCTTGCCGTCGCCGTAGGTCTGGAGCGTCTTGAACGCCAGCTCCTTCACGTCGGGCAACTGCCTGACCACCACCGAGAGTTCGACGTCCTCACCGACCTTCACGGCCGGGCCCTTGACGCGGTAGCCGTCGGCGGTGGCGGCGAACTCCCAGCCCGCCGGGCCCTCGCCGTAGGTCACGTCGGCCGGCTCGATGCCCTCGGGCAGGACCACCCGCAGTTCGGTGATGCCGGCGGTGGCGGACTCCGACTCGGCCACGAAGGTGAGCCGGACGTTCTCGGCGAGGGCCTGCGCTCCGGCCGACTCGACCTCGACATGGGCGGCGGCCGGAACGGCGGTCAGCAGGACGGCGGTCGTCGCGGCGGCCACCGCGAGTGTCAGGCGCCGCGCGCCGCGCGGCAGGGTGGTGCGGGACATGGGTCTCTCCAGGTACGGGGTGTGGCGGGAGCCGTACGGCCGCTGCCGACGGGCTCTCCCACGAGGTCGGTTGACGAGGGCGGACCTCGACCGGGGAGGCCCCCGTCGGACCAGTGCGTGTGCCAGCACCGGCCCGAAGGCGGGCAACCGGTCCCCCTCCGCCGCGACGGGCGCGACCGGCGCACCGGACGCGTAACCCACGCGTCGCGTCGCCCCGAGGAGCAGACGGGCGCGGACGGCGTCGAGCGCGGCCGTCAGCCCGCGCGCCAGCGACCAGCACACCGTGTCCGCGCGGTGCAGCAGGACGGCGGCGCCCGCCGCGACCAGGACGTGGGCCGCCGTCATGGCCAGGGAATCGTGCAGCCGCACGTGCCGGGCGGCGTGAGCGTCGTGCGGGGCGTGGACGTGTGCGGCGGGCGACGCCTGCGGGTGCCCGGTGTGCGTCAGCCACCGGTGAAGCCCGGACTGCGCGAGGACACTCACGACGACGACCGTGGCCGGACGGCGCGGGCGGCGCGTGCCGGCCAGTCCCAGGCCGAACAGCACGGCGGCCGCGGTCGCGCCCCGCGCCCACGGCACCGGCCGCTCCGCCAGCAGTTGGTGCGCGCCGGTCCCCAGCACCGTGCCGACGACGGCGAACACCGCGGCCCGCAGGACGGGCAGGGGCGGGCGTGGTGTCGTCGTGGGCTGCTGCATGGCCCGCCCATCATGCGGTACCGGCCGTGTGCCGGGTGCGCGGCCCGGGAAAAGTGGCCGATCGGCAGCGGGGTCCAGCCGGCCGGTCCGGCGGTGGTGGCCGTCCGGCGCGAGGGAGTTGAACAACCTCCCGGTACCGGCCGTACCCCTGGGCAGTCGTACGCCCGGCCGCCGACGGCCGGGTGCAGTCAGGGACCGGAGGACGGAGAGGCACGTGCCACAGCAGCCGCGGCGAGCACACACCGGCCGCACCCCCACCACCGCCCGCCTCCCGCGGGGCGCCACGATCGCCGGAGGCCTGCTTCTGCTCTCCGCCGTCACGGCCTGCGGCGGTGGCACGGAGGAGGTTGCGGTGAACAGCGACCCGGCGAAGATCTCCGCCGCCCCCGCGGCCGGGGTCGTCGCCCCGGCGAAGGTCGAGGTGATCGCCGGACTCACCGGCTGCGAGGCGGACATCCGCATCGAGGCCGACGAACTGCGCCAGGGCGCGTGCACCACCGCGGACGGCGGCTACCTCATCACCACGTTCCCGGAGGAGCGGCTCAAGGAGACCTGGCTGGACTCCGCGAGCGTGTACGGCGGCACGTACCTGGTCGGCACCCGCTGGGTCGTCAGCGCCGAACCGGGGATGCTGGAACGGTTCCGCGGCAGACTCGGCGGCTCCATAAGGGAGTTGAGGGGCATGGGCAGCGGGCCGGAACCGGGTGCGAGCACTTCTTGACGGTGGGCGCGGACCGGTCGGGTCCGCGGCGGACCGACGCGTTTCGCGCCGCCCGCGGGCACCGGGCGGTCCGGCGGGGCTTGTTCGCCGTGGTAGCCATGGCGCATGCTGCCTCCCGGCGGGCAGGAGATCGTGAACCGGGAGGCATGTGGTGAACGGCGCAGTCGTGCGGGCGATGTGGGAGCGGTTCGAACTGGTCCACGACCTGGTCTACTTCGCTCCCGAGGCGCACCTGGCCGCCGACGAACTCGGCATGCGCGGCTTCTGGATGGGCTACTTCGCCTTCCGGGCCGCACCCCTCGGCCCCGTTCCGGCCGCCGTCGTCACCAGCTCCTTCTACGTCTTCCACCCCGACCGTGTGACGCGTGCCGTCCCCGACGCCTGGCGATACGCGGATCCGGCCGATGTCCTCTCGGCACGCGAGCGGGCCATGGACGCCGCTATGACCCGTGTGCTGGGGCCGGACACGGTCGGTTCCGCCGAGCTGGCCGAGGCCGCCGACCTCGCCTGGGAGGCGGCGCAGGCCGCCGACACGGCGGGACGCGTCCTCGGCGCCGCCAACCAGGCACTCCCGCGGCCGGCACAGCCGCACGTCAGGCTCTGGCAGGCGGTCACCACACTGCGCGAACACCGGGGCGACGGGCACATCGCCGCCCTGGTCGGCCACGGCCTGGGCCCGGTCGCGGCGATGGCGCTGAAGTGTGCGGCGGGCGAGTCGGACGAGGAGGTGCTGCGGCAGACCCGCAAGTGGGACCTCCCGGCATGGCGGGCGGCACAGGCCGAACTGCTCGACCGCGGCTGGCTCGACGACGAGGGCCGGCTCACCCCCGCCGGGGAGACGGCCCGCGCGGCCGTCGAGGCCGGGACGGACGCCGCGGCGGCCTCTCCCTGGACGGCCCTGGGCCCCGACGCGACCGCCCGCCTCGGCCACCTCCTCGCCCCCCTGGCCGACGCCGTGCGCGAGTCGGGCCTCATCCCGGACGGCAACCCGGTGGGACTCCCCGCCGCGACGGCGGCGGAGAAGAGCTAGACGGTTGCGCGGGGCTCCGGACCGGCTGCCTGCGGAGGGCGCCCGCGCCCCCCTGCGAGGGGCTCTCGACCGGCGGTCGCCGGGCTGATCCACCCCGGGCGGGCTGAGCTGCGCCGCACGGCGCGCTGCGTCCCCTCCTCCCCGGCGCGACGCCGCCCGCCCCGCCTCAGTACCCTCCGAACCATGCGGATCTCCGTTTCTTCCGACATGGACGAACCCGTCGCCCGCGCGCTCGTCGCGGAGCTGCGCGGGCGAGGGCACGACGTGGTGCCGCACGGCGCGCTGCGGCCCGGTTCGGACGCGCGGTGGGCGGTGTGCTCGGAGGCGGCGGCCCGGGAGGTGGCCGACGGGGCCTCGGAGCAGGCCGTGGTGTGCTGCTGGACGGGCACGGGCGCCTCCATCGCCGCGAACAAGGTCCCCGGCGTCCGCGCGGCCCTGTGCACCGACGCCCCCACGGCCGACGGCGCCCGCCGCTGGAACGACGCGAACGTGCTCGCCCTCAGCCTGCGCCTGACCTCCGAGCCGTTGCTGAAGGAGATCCTCGACGCCTGGTTCGCCGCCGAGCCCAGTGAGGACGCCGAGGACCGGGGCAACGTCCTGCACGTCGGCCGCATCGGCCGCATCGGCCCGACCGGCGACGACACAGCGCCCTGACGGCCATCCGCGGCGTGCACCGGCGGGGTGGGTCCCGCACCCGCCGCAGGGGATCCGGCACCCGTCCGGCACCCGTCCGGCACCCGTCCGGGCTCCGCCGGTTCGGCCGGTTGGGTCGGTCGGCCCTGGCGGGTACCCGGTGGCAGGGAGAGGGTGGGAGGGAACGGACCCGCCCGCACCCCGCCGAAAACCGATCCGGAAGGGACCCCCGATGTCCGTCGACACCCAGCAGGCGTCCGACCGCCTCACCGACGACGAGCTGAGGACGCTGGACGCCCACTGGCGCGCCGCGAACTACCTGGCCGTCGGCCAGATCTACCTCATGGCCAACCCCCTGCTCACCGAGCCGCTGCGGCCGGAGCACGTCAAGCCGCGGCTGCTCGGCCACTGGGGCACCTCGCCCGGGCTGAACCTCGTGTACACCCACCTCAACCGTGTCATCCGCAGCCGTGACCTCGACGCCCTGTGCGTGTGGGGCCCCGGCCACGGCGGGCCGGCGGTGGTCGCCAACTCCTGGCTGGAGGGTTCGTACACCGAGACCTACCCCGACGTCACGCGGGACGCGGCCGGCATGGCCCGGCTGTTCAAGCAGTTCTCCTTTCCGGGCGGCATTCCCAGCCACGTCGCTCCCGAGACGCCCGGCTCCATCCACGAGGGCGGCGAACTCGGTTACGCGCTCTCCCACGCCTACGGCGCCGCCTACGACAACCCGGACCTGCTCGTCGCCTGCGTGATCGGTGACGGCGAGGCCGAGACCGGGCCGCTGGCCGCGTCCTGGCACTCCAACAAATTCCTCGACCCCGTCCACGACGGGGCCGTCCTGCCGATCCTCCACCTCAACGGCTACAAGATCGCCAACCCGGCGGTGCTGGCCCGGATCCCCGAGCCGGAACTCGACGAACTCCTGCGGGGCTACGGCCACGACCCGATCCACGTCACCGGCGACGACCCGGCCGCCGTGCACCGCGCCATGGCCGAGGCCATGGACACCGCGCTGGACCGGATCGCCGCGATCCGGCGCGCCGCCCGCGAGGAGGGCGCCGGCGAGCGCCCCCGCTGGCCGGTGATCGTGCTGCGCACCCCGAAGGGCTGGACCGGACCCGCGCAGGTCGACGGCCTCCCGGTGGAGGGCACCTGGCGCGCCCACCAGGTGCCGCTCTCCGCCGTCCGGGACAACCCGGAGCACCTGCGCCAACTCGAGGCGTGGCTGCGCTCCTACCGGCCCGAGGAACTCTTCGACGAGCGGGGTGCCCCCCGGCACGACGTACTGTCCTGGATCCCCGACGGTCCCCGCCGACTCGGCGCCACCCCGCACGCCAACGGCGGACTGCTGCTGCGCGAACTCCCCCTGCCCGCCCTGGAGTCGTACGCCGTCCCCGTCGACAAGCCCGGCACGACGGTGCACGAACCCACCCGCGTCCTGGGCGAGTTGCTGGAGGAGGTGATGCGCTCCACCGCCGAGCGGCGCGACTTCCGGCTGGTCGGCCCCGACGAGACCGCCTCCAACCGGCTCGAGGCCGTGTACGGCGCCACCGGCAAGGCATGGCAGGCGCAGACCCTCCAGGTCGACGAACACCTCGACCGGCACGGCCGGGTGATGGAGATCCTCTCCGAACACACCTGCCAGGGCTGGCTGGAGGGATACCTGCTCACCGGCCGGCACGGACTGTTCTCCTGCTACGAGGCGTTCGTGCACATCGTCGACTCGATGGTCAACCAGCACATCAAATGGCTGCGGGTGACCCGCCGGCTGCCCTGGCGGGTGCCCATCGCCTCCCTCAACTACCTGCTGACGTCGCACGTCTGGCGCCAGGACCACAACGGCTTCTCCCACCAGGACCCGGGCTTCGTCGACCACATCCTCAACAAGAGCCCCGAAGCCGTGCGCGTCTATCTGCCGCCGGACACCAATACGCTCCTGTCGGTGGCCGACCACGTGCTGCGCAGCCGCGACTACGTCAACGTGGTCGTGGCCGGCAAGCAACCCTCCTTCGACTGGCTGACGATGGACCAGGCACGCGCCCACTGCGCCCGCGGCGCCGGCATCTGGGACTGGGCGGGAACCGAGAACGGCACCCGCGAACCGGACGTGGTCCTCGGCTGCGCGGGCGACGTGCCGACCCTGGAGGTGCTGGCGGCGGCCCAGTTGCTCCGCCGGCACCTGCCCGAACTCGTGGTCCGTGTGGTCAACGTCGTCGACATCGCCCGCCTGCTGCCGAGCGAGGAGCACCCGCACGGCATGAGCGCCTTCGAGTACGACGGCCTGTTCACCACCGACAGGCCCGTCATCTTCGCCTACCACGGCTACCCGTGGCTGATCCACCGGCTCGCCTACCGCCGCACCGGCCACGGCAACCTGCACGTGCGCGGCTACAAGGAGATCGGTACGACGACCACGCCGTTCGACATGGTCGTCCGCAACGACCTCGACCGCTACCGACTGGTCATGGACGTCATCGACCGCGTCCCCGGCCTCGCGGTGCGCGCCGCGGCCGTACGCCAGCGGATGGAGGACGTCCGGCTGCGCCACCACGACTGGATCCGGGTCCACGGCACCGATCTGCCGGAGGTCGCCGACTGGGCCTGGGACGGCTGACCGGCACACCGGGCAGGGCGCACGGACCGGTGCGGACGGCGCAGGGGGAGGGGCAGGGGCCGGGCGTGCGTGCGCCCTGGTACGGCGCCGGATCCGGTGCCTACAGTGGTCGGCCGGCCCCGCGGCACGGATTCCCGGCGGGGCGAGCCCCATCCTTGCGTGGTCACCGGCCGTCCCCGGCCCCGGCAGCCGTCCGGGCCGGGGACGGCCCGCACACCGGCGCGGCTCCCAGGGCGACGGGTGCGAGGACCACCCGCGCGACAGGCACCACACCGTGACGGCGTTCGGGCCGCGCGACCGGGCCCGCGGTACGAGCGCGCGTCGAGAGCCACTGGAGGCCGCTGTGTCCCGACCGTGCATCGCCCTGATCGCCGATCCGACGTCGTCCGAAGGCTGCCGGGAGTACCTCGCCGACGCCGTGGAACTGCTCACCGGCACGCCGCCCGTGCGCGTCGACGCCCGCCACTTCGCGACCGGCGCGTCCGGTCGAGGCATCCGCGACGGAGACCGCTTACGGCTGCAGGTCGCCGAGGAGGGGCTGGACTTCGTGCCCGACATCGTCGTGCTGTACGAGATCCCGCCGCATCGCCGCCGTGCCCTGGCCGGCTTCCAGGAACTCCTCGACCGCCATGACGTGGTCACGCTCGGCACCGGCCCCGAGGCCTGGCGGACCGCCACGGAGAAGAACCTCACCGTGGAGCGCTTCCGCCGGGACGGCATCGCCCAGATGGAGACCGCCGTCCTGTCCCGTCCCACCACCCGGGAGGCCGGCGAGGCGTTCGAGCGGCTCGGGGGCGACACCTGGGCGCGGCCCGTCGTCGGCACCGGCGGCAACGACACCTTCCACGTCACCACCCGCGCCCGGCTGGAGGCGGCCACCGACTACTACGCCGGGCACGGCACCGACTGGATGCTCTCCCGCGACGCGGGCAACTTCACCGCCGACGGACTGCGCCACCAGTTCCGCGTCTTCGTCCTCGGCGGACGCGTCGTGCACGCCCGCGAACATCTCCAGCCCGCCGCCGACACCCCCTGCAACACCTGCCAGGGAGCCACCCCGGTCCCCATCGCCCCGCCGGACCTGCCGCCCCGGCTCACCGAACTCGCCGTCGCCGCCACCGCGTCGGTGGGCCTGCCCTTCGCCGGGGTCGACCTGGCCGTGGAGAACGGCGGCGTCGTCTTCGAGGTCAACGTCCAGCCGGCCTTCGTCGACGGCGAGCTCGAGACCGTGGCGGTCCCGTACGTCAAGGCCCACCTGGACGCCTACGCGCGCGCGGCGAGCGGCCTGCGCACGGTCCGCCGGCCGCACCCGACCCGGGCGATCGGAACCGGCAGCCGGGGCTTCACCGCCCCGGCGTGAACCCGGTCGTCCGCCCTCGTCCGGGGACGCGTCCTCGTCGTGGGGCCGTCCCCGTCCGGCCCGGTCCGGGCCGAAGACCCTAGCTTGATCTTTAACGTGCGCCGTCGAACGGTGCGTCGTACTTGATCACTCGGTTCGGTAACTGCCGTACGTGGAAGCGGCCTTCGTCT
>NZ_JBIVKQ010000033.1:0-44576 GCF_044750845.1 Streptomyces sp. NPDC088766
AAACGCCCGGTCACATTCCGAACCCGGAAGCTAAGCCTCACAGCGCCGATGGTACTGCAGGGGGGACCCTGTGGGAGAGTAGGACGCCGCCGAACTCCTTTTACAGCTCCGGCTCCTGGGCATACCGCCCAGGAGCCGGAGCTTTTTTGCGTTGAGGTAGGGTCAGGGAGCATCGTTGGCTCATTTTCTACTGGAGGCCCCCGGGTGGAGGTCCAGGAGACCCGTGTGCAGACCAACCGGGTCCTCACCATCCCCAACATCCTCAGCATGGCGCGCCTGCTCGGCGTACCGCTGTTCCTGTGGCTGATTCTCAGGCCTGAGTTCGGAGGGCCGCAGAGCGACGGCTGGGCCCTCCTCGTGCTGGCTCTGAGCGGAATCAGCGACTACCTCGACGGCAAGCTCGCCCGGCGCTGGAACCAGGTCAGCAGCCTTGGCCGGCTGCTCGACCCGGCCGCGGACCGGCTCTACATTCTCTCGACCCTGATCGGCCTCACCTGGCGGGAGATTCTCCCCCTCTGGTTGACCGCTGCACTTCTGGCGCGAGAACTGATGCTGTTGGTGATGGTGGGCATCCTCAGGCGGCACGGCTATCCGCCCCCCCAGGTGAACTTCCTCGGGAAGGCGGCCACCTTCAACCTGATGTACGCCTTCCCGCTTCTGCTGCTCAGTGACGGAAGCGGATGGCTGGCGTCACTCGCTGCTATTTTCGGATGGGCGTTCGCAGGATGGGGTACAACGCTGTATTGGTGGGCAGGAGTCCTCTACGTGGTACAAGTCCGCCGCCTGGTCCGTGCGGACCCCATGGCCGACTGATCTCGCCGAAGCGATTGGCACTCAGCGCTGGCTCGATGGCCCGCTACAGAAAAGTGCGGGACAATCTGGACGGGTGAAGTCGGCTAGACCGTCGTCTCTTCAAGGAGGACGCTTCCGACATGAAGGCCGTCGTGATGGCCGGAGGCGAAGGCACACGCCTTCGTCCTATGACCTCGAGCATGCCCAAGCCGCTCCTGCCGGTGGCCAACCGGCCGATCATGGAGCACGTTCTGAGGCTGCTCAAAAGGCATGGGCTCAATGAGACCGTCGTCACTGTCCAGTTCCTGGCCTCACTGGTCAAGAACTACTTCGGTGACGGTGAGGAGCTCGGCATGGAGCTCAGTTATGCCAACGAGGAGAAGCCACTCGGTACCGCGGGAAGCGTCAAGAACGCGGAGGAGGCGCTGAAGGACGACGCCTTCCTCGTCATTTCCGGCGACGCGCTCACCGACTTCGACCTCACCGAGCTGATCAACTTCCACAAGGAAAAGGGTGCACTCGTCACCGTCTGTCTGACGCGTGTGCCCAACCCTCTGGAATTCGGCATCACCATCGTCGACGAGGAGGGCAAGGTCGAGCGCTTCCTCGAGAAGCCGACCTGGGGCCAGGTCTTCTCCGACACGGTGAACACCGGCATCTACGTGATGGAACCCGAGGTCTTCGACTACGTCGAGGCCGATGTGCCCGTCGACTGGTCCGGTGATGTCTTCCCGCAGCTGATGAAGGAAGGCAAGCCGATCTACGGCTACGTCGCCGAGGGCTACTGGGAGGACGTCGGCACGCACGAGAGCTACGTGAAGGCCCAGGCCGACGTGCTGGAAGGCAAGGTCGACGTCGAACTCGACGGCTTCGAGATCTCGCCTGGCGTATGGGTCGCCGAAGGCGCCGAAGTGCATCCGGACGCCGTGCTCCGCGGCCCCCTCTACATCGGGGACTACGCCAAGGTGGAGGCCGGCGCGGAAATCCGCGAACACACGGTCATCGGGTCCAACGTCGTCGTCAAAAGCGGAGCCTTCCTGCACAAGGCCGTCGTCCACGACAACGTGTATGTCGGACAGCACAGCAATCTGCGCGGCTGCGTCGTCGGCAAGAACACCGACATCATGCGGGCGGCCCGGATCGAGGACGGCGCCGTCATCGGCGACGAATGCCTGATCGGTGAAGAATCGATCGTGCAGGGCAATGTGCGGGTCTACCCGTTCAAGACCATCGAGGCCGGCGCCTTCGTCAACACCTCGGTGATCTGGGAGTCGCGGGGCCAGGCACACCTCTTCGGCGCGCGCGGCGTCTCCGGCATCCTGAACGTCGAGATCACGCCGGAGCTGGCCGTACGCCTCGCAGGGGCCTACGCGACCACGCTCAAGAAGGGCTCCACCGTCACCACGGCCCGCGACCACTCCCGCGGCGCCCGTGCTCTGAAGCGAGCGGTGATCTCCGCGTTGCAGGCCAGCGCCATCGACGTACGCGATCTGGAGAATGTGCCGCTGCCCGTGGCGCGGCAGCAGACCGCGCGCGGCAGTGCCGGCGGGATCATGATCCGGACGTCGCCCGGAGTGCCCGATTCCGTGGACATCATGTTCTTCGACGGGCAGGGCGCGGACCTGTCGCAGGGCAGTCAGCGGAAGCTGGACCGGGTGTTCGCGCGGCAGGAGTACCGGCGGGCGTTCCCCGGAGAGATCGGGGACCTGCATTTCCCCGCCAGTGTCTTCGACTCGTACACCGGGTCGCTGCTGCGGAACGTGGACACGACCGGGATCGCCGAATCCGGGTTGAAGGTCGTGGTGGACGCTTCGAACGGCAGTGCCGGTCTCGTCCTGCCCAGCCTGCTCGGAAAGCTCGGGGTCGACTCGCTGACCGTCAATCCCGGTCTGAACGAGGCCCGGCCGACGGAGAGCAGTGACCAGAGGCGTTCCGGGCTCGTGCGGCTCGGGGAGATCGTGGCGTCGTCGCGGGCCGCGTTCGGTGTGCGCTTCGACCCGGTGGGCGAGCGGCTCTCTCTCGTCGACGAGAAGGGCCGGATCATCGAGGACGACCGGGCGCTGCTCGTGCTGCTCGACCTGGTCGCCGCCGAGCGGCGCAGCGGGCGGGTGGCCCTGCCGGTGACCACGACGCGGATCGCCGAGCAGGTGGCGGCCTATCACGGCACCCAGGTGGAATGGACGACGACGTCGCCCGACGACCTGACCCGGGTGGGCCGCGACGAGTCGACCATCTTCGGCGGGGACGGCAAGGGCGGCTTCATCGTCCCCGAGTTCAGCAGCGTCTTCGACGGTACGGCGGCCTTCGTGCGGCTGATCGGGCTCGTGGCCCGGACGCAGCTCACGCTGAGCCAGATCGACGCGAGGATCCCGCGGGCGCAC
The DNA here is from genome assembly GCF_044750845.1 of Streptomyces sp. NPDC088766. Taxonomy (NCBI): domain Bacteria; kingdom Bacillati; phylum Actinomycetota; class Actinomycetes; order Kitasatosporales; family Streptomycetaceae; genus Streptomyces; species Streptomyces sp. NPDC088766. The sequence goes on from NZ_JBIVKQ010000033.1 coordinate 3,174, forward strand.
GTTCTGAAGCGGGATCTGGCCACTCCGTGGGCCGTCAAGGGTCTGGTGATGCGGCGGGTCGTCGAGGCCGCCGGAGACCGCTCCGTGGACACCACGGACGGTGTCCGGGTGGTGGAGGCCGACGGACGCTGGGTGATGGTGCTGCCGGACCCGGCCGAGGCGGTCACGCACCTGTGGGCGGAAGGCCCCGACGACGCCTCCGCGCAGGCCCTGCTGGACGAGTGGTCGTCCGTCGTGGACAGCGCCGGGCGCTGACACACCTACCACGCGCGCGTGCCGGACAGGTGTCCCCAAGGGGGCCTGTCCGGCACGTGGGTGGGGCCATTCGGAGGTAGCGGGCGCGGCGTGCGACGATGTGCGGCATGCCGCAGCAGCCCCCCGTTCGGAGCACGCCCGCGCGAGCGTCGCGTCCGGACGCGTCCATGTCGCTGCTCACCAACGTCATGGACCACAGCCTCGACGACGGATATGCCGAGGCGGCCGTCCGGAAGCGGGCCGAGGGCGTCGGTGGGCTGCCCAGGACGCTGCGCGCGAAGCTGGGCTTGGCCGCGGGCCTGGTGCTCGCGGCTCTCGTCGTGACCGTGGGAGCCGCTCAGGCGCGGATCGCCGCTCCGGTCGTGGCCAAGGAGCGCGAGGAACTGATCGACCGCATCGACAGTGAGACCGAGGCGGCGGACGAGCTAGAGGACACCGTCGACGAACTGCGTGACGACGTGAGCGCGCGGCAGCGGGAGGCCCTCCGGGAGAGCGGCGGGGGCGACCAGGCGGAGCTGGTGGGAATCCTCGCAGGCGCGGTCGAGGTGCACGGACCCGGTGTGAAGCTGGTCGTGGACGACGCCGAGGCGGCCTCCACCGGCGGTGACGGTGATCCGCGCGAGACCTCCGGCTTCTCCGACACCGGGCGGGTCCGGGACCGTGACATGCAGCGTGTCGTCAACGGGCTGTGGGCGTCGGGTGCCGAGGCGGTCTCCGTCAACGGCCAGCGGCTGACCGCGCTGTCGGCGATCAGGGCCGCGGGCGAGGCCATACTGGTCGACAACAAGCCGCTGGTGCCGCCGTACACGGTGCTCGCGGTGGGGGACGGGAAGAACCTGAGCACCCGGTTCCAGGACAGCCCCGACGGGCTGTATCTGCACGCCCTCCAGGAGAACTTCGGCATCCGGACCGCCATCTCGGTGGAGAAGGACGTCCGGGTGCCCGCGGCACCGAGTGTGATCGTACGTACAGCAGAGCCGAGAACTGAGAAGGGCACATCGTGATCGCCGTACTGGGCCTCGTCGTGGGAGTCGTGGCCGGCCTCTTGGTCCGGCCCGAGGTTCCGGCGGTCGTCGAGCCTTATCTGCCGATCGCCGTCGTGGCGGCTTTGGACGCCGTCTTCGGAGGTCTGCGGGCCATGCTCGACGGCATCTTCGACGACAAGGTGTTCGTCGTGTCGTTCCTGTCGAACGTGGTCGTGGCCGCCCTGATCGTGTTCCTCGGTGACAAGTTGGGCGTCGGCGCCCAGTTGTCCACGGGTGTGGTGGTCGTGCTCGGCATCCGGATCTTCTCCAACGCCGCGGCGATCCGCCGGCACGTCTTCCGGGCGTGAGGGCGATGAGCGACCACGACGCGACCCAGCCCGACGGGACCCCTCGGAACGAGTCACCCCGCAACGAGTCACCCCGCAACGAGTCACCGCGGGTCGAGACACCTCGGGAGGAGACGCCCACGACCAGGCTGCGCAAGGAGCTGCCCCAGGAGGTTCCCGCGGCCGTTCCGCGCGAGGAACGGCCCGAGGAGAGCGGGAAGCCCACGCTGACCGGCCGGCAGCGGCTGGTGCAGGGGCTGTGGCCGCCGCGGGTGAGCCGTGCCCAACTCATCGTCGCCCTGCTGCTGTTCGGGCTCGGCTTCGGGCTGGCCGTGCAAGTGGCCTCCAACAGCGAGAGCGGCAATGCCCTGCGCGGGGCGCGCCAGGAAGATCTCGTGCGCATCCTCGATGAACTCGATGACCGCAGTCAGCGTCTTGAGGACGAGAAGCAGGGTCTCGAGAAGCAGCGGCAGGAGCTGGAGAACAGTTCCGACCAGGCCGAGGAGGCCCGCAGGCAGACGGTCGAGAAGGAGAAGCAACTCGGCATCCTGGCGGGCACGGTGGCCGCTCAGGGGCCCGGCATCACCATGGTCGTCGAGGACACGAAGGGGACGGTCGAGGCCGACATGCTGCTCGACGCTATCCAGGAGCTGCGCGCGGCGGGCGCCGAGGCGATCCAGGTGAACGGCGTGCGGGTCGTCGCCGGCACGTATCTGACGGAATCCGGCAAGAGCGTGAGCGTCGACGGGAACAAGATCAACGCTCCCTATCGTTTCAAGGTCATCGGCAAGCCGCAGGACCTCGAACCGGCGCTCAACATCCCTGGGGGCGTGGTGCAGACTCTCGAGAAGGAGCAGGCCACGGTGTCCGTGGAGCGATCCACCAAGATCGTCGTGGACGCCTTGCGAGCAGCGGAGCAGCCTGACTACGCTCGGTCGTCCTCGCAGTGAACCGGGGGTGCATGGGGACCGTCGGGCAAGGGCATGAGGTTGCGGGGGGTCGGCGCACCGAACGGGTGGTGCGTGGTGGAAACTGTCTGGTGGATACGGACGTTGTGAAGATGTCCGGGTCGGCCGGTCTAATCATTCAGGGTTCGTCCTGCCCCACGGGCGGGTCTGTTTCGGTCAAGGGGAATCGCCCGTGAAGTTGTTTGCGAAGTTGTTCGGCAAGAGCGCGCGAGAGGGCAGCGGTGACAACGCGACCGCCCGTCACCGTGCACAGCCTGACGCGGAGGGCCAGCGGCCGCTGTTCCGGGACCAGGTGGCTGGTCCGGGTGGTGACATTTCCGGAGGCCAGGGCGGGGCGTCGGTTGACCCTGCGCAGTCCGGCGGCATAGGTTTCGGACAACCGTCAACCTCAAGTACGGGTGGAGGGTTTTCCCCTATGTCGGCCCTGGTGTGTACGAGGTGCGGTAACCGCAACGCGGAGAACAGCCGCTTCTGCTCCAACTGCGGCGCGCCGCTGAGGCCGGGGCTGACGCCCGAGCGCCCGTCGGAGACGACGTCCACCATTTCCATCTCCGGTCTCGAGGCCTACGACTCCGAGGCCACCGGACAGACGCAGCTGCCGGCGCTCTCGCCCGAGGCCCAGGCCGCGGTCGACGCGCTGCCGCTGGGTTCCGCCCTGCTGGTCGTGCGGCGTGGCCCCAACTCGGGCAGCCGCTTCCTGCTGGACGGCGACCTGACGACGGCCGGGCGGCACCCGCAGAGCGACATCTTCCTGGACGACGTGACGGTCTCGCGCCGCCACGTGGAGTTCCGGCGCCGCCAGGACGGTTCGTTCACGGTGGCCGACGTCGGCAGTCTGAACGGCACGTACGTCAACCGGGAGCGGATCGACGAGGTCCCGCTGTCGAACGGTGACGAGGTGCAGATCGGCAAGTACCGGCTGGTCTTCCACGCGAGCCAGCGAGGCTACTGACCCTCCCCCGGACCCGGTCCGGGGGAACCCCCAGGGAAGGCCCATGCTGCGAACACCGAGGGGCGGTGCCGAACCCGGCGCCGCCGCGGTCGACGGTGGTGCGATGAGCATCGGCACAGTGCTGAACGTGCTGCGCGACGAGTTCCCCGAAGTCACCATCTCCAAGATCCGCTTCCTGGAGTCGGAGGGGCTCGTCGAGCCGCAGCGGACCCCGGCGGGGTACCGCAAGTTCAGCCGGGAGGACGTCGAGCGCCTCGGTCATGTCCTCAGGATGCAGCGGGACCACTACCTGCCGCTCAAGGTGATCCGGGAGCATCTGGACGCCATGGAGCGCGGTGAGGCGGCACCGCTGCCGACCGTGGGCCGGCAGCGGGACGGGGAGGCGGTACCGGAGCGGCCCGACGCGTCCACCGCCGCCCGCATCGGGCGGTCCGAGCTGCTGGCGGCCGCCGGGATCGACGAGCGCGAACTCCAGGAGTGGGAGGCCTACGGGCTCGTCGCGCCCTTGGAGGACGGGGTCTACGACGCCGAGGTCGTCACGGTGGCCGCCCTCGTCTCCGAGCTGGGGCGGTTCGGGATCGAGCCCCGGCACCTGCGGGTGATGAAGGCCGCGGCCGACCGTGAGGCGGGGCTCGTGGACCAGGTGGTCGCACCGCTCCGGCGCCACCGCAATCCGCAGACGAGGGCGCATGCCGAGGCTCGCACGAAGGAGCTGGCGGGGCTCACGGTCAGGCTGCACGCGGCGTTGGTGCAGACCGCGCTCGGGGTGCGCCTGCCCTGAGGCGGACGGTCCGGGCCGCCCGGATCGGTCACCCGTTCCCGGCCCGACTACCCAAACGTCCCGAGCACGGCCTAGGGTTGCTGTGTGAACGAGCTCGATGTCGTAGGTGTCCGGGTCGAGATGCCCTCCAACCAACCGATCGTCCTGCTGCGTGAAGTGGGAGGCGACCGTTACCTCCCCATCTGGATCGGGCCGGGGGAGGCGACGGCGATCGCCTTCGCCCAGCAGGGCATGGCTCCGGCGCGGCCGCTGACCCACGACCTGTTCAAGGACGTGCTGGAGGCCGTGGGCCAGGAGCTCAGCGAAGTGCGCATCACGGACCTGCGTGAAGGCGTCTTCTACGCCGAGCTGGTCTTCGCCAGCGGGGTGGAGGTGAGCGCGCGGCCGTCCGACGCCATAGCGCTGGCCCTGCGCACCGGGACGCCGATCTACGGCAGCGACACGGTGCTCGACGACGCGGGGATCGCCATCCCGGACGAGCAGGAGGACGAGGTGGAGAAGTTCCGCGAGTTCCTCGACCAGATCTCGCCCGAGGACTTCGGCAGCAGCAATCAGTAGCCGTCGGCAGGCGCGGGTGGTCCGGTGGGCGCGGCGGCTCGGCCGCGGCAATTGCCGCCGGACCATGAGAGCGTCCTGCGGCTTCCGCTCAGCGCATTCGGCTAGCCTTTCCCCGCGGTGGAGCGGGGGAAACCACTCCTAGGGTGATTATCACTCGGCGTGCCGAGTGTGGCGATCGTTGACGCACCCCTGGTGACTGCCTACCGTCGAGAAGGCAGGTCAAGGACGGAGGTCGGCGTGAGAAGCAGCGGCGACGGTACGGTGGGGGGTGCCCCCGGACTCGGTGTCGGGGGGAGCGGTCCGTACCCTCCCTCAAGCTCTCGGCTCCGCGCGAGCGGGGGGTACCCCCATCACGGAGGCGCGGCCGATCACGCTCCGCAGCGACCGGCGGCCGTGCCGAGCAGCGGAGGGGCGACGTCTATGGCGTCCGAGGAGATCGGCTACCGCGGCCCGACGGCCTGTGCGGCCGCCGGCATCACCTATCGGCAACTGGACTACTGGGCGCGCACGGGGCTGGTCGAGCCGAGCGTACGGCCCGCCCACGGGTCCGGTACGCAGCGCCTGTACAGCTTCCGGGACGTGGTGGTCCTGAAGATCGTCAAGCGTTTCCTCGACACCGGGGTCTCACTCCAGAACATCCGCACCGCCGTCCAGCACCTGCGTGAGCGCGGTTTCAGCGACCTCGAGCGGATGACGCTGATGAGTGACGGCGCCACGGTCTACGAGTGCACCTCTCCGGACGAGGTCCACGCACTGCTCCAAGGCGGTCAGGGCATCTTCGGGATCGCCGTCGGCGTGGTGTGGCGGGATGTCGAGAGCGCGCTGTCCCAGCTGCACGGGGAGCGCGTCGACACCGGTGAGACACTCGTCGGGCCCAACCCGGCGGACGAGCTGGCCCGCCGGCGCAACCGGGCGGTCTGACGGCCCCGGCGCCTTCGCGGGCGGCTGCACGGCCTCATTGTCAGTGGCGTGGTGCAGCATCGGAGATGTGAGAAACGCGCCCACCATCCTGCATCTCGACATGGATGCCTTCTTCGCCCAGGCGGAGCAGGCGTCCAAGCCGAGTCTGCGCGGGAAGGCGGTGGTCGTGGGGGGCCTCGGGCCGCGAGGGGTGGTGGCGACCGCCTCGTACGAGGCGCGGGTCTTCGGGGTGCACTCGGCGATGCCGATGGCGCAGGCCCGCCGGCTCGCTCCGAACGCCGCCTACCTGGTGCCGCGGGGCGCGTTCTACCGCCAGATCAGCGACCAGGTCATGGCGCTGCTGCGCGCCCTGTCGCCGTTGGTGGAGCCGCTCAGTCTGGACGAGGCGTTCGTGGATCTGGAGGCCGGTGGAGCGGCCTGGGACAGCGAGTCGGCGCGGCTGGCCGGGGTGCGGCTGCGCGCCGACATCCGGGCGGTCACCGGGCTCACCGGTTCGGTGGGGCTGGCGGCCTCGAAGATGCTCGCCAAGATCGCCTCCGAGCAGGCCAAGCCGGACGGCCTGGTGCTGATCGAGCCGGGCACCGAGCGGTCCCTGCTCGCGCCGATGTCGGTGCGGACGCTGCCGGGGGTCGGTCCGGCGACCGGCGACCATCTGCGGCGGGCCGGGATCGCCACGGTCGGGGAGATGGTCGAGGCGGGGGAGGACGAGCTGGTAAGGCTGCTGGGCAAGGCACACGGGCGCGCGCTGTACGCCATGGCGCTGGCCCGGGACGACCGGCCCGTGGTGGCCGAGCGGGAGACCAAGTCCGTGTCGGTGGAGGACACCTACGACGTGGACATCCATGACCGGATGCGGGTGGAGCTGGAAGTGCAGCGGCTCGCCGACCGGTGTGTGCGGCGGCTGCGGGAGGCCGGTCTGTCGGGGCGGACCATCGTCCTGAAGGTGCGGCGGTACGACTTCTCCACGCTCACCCGGTCGGAGACCCTGCGGGGGCCCACGGACGATCCGGCGGTCGTGCGGGAGGCGGCGGCGCGGCTGCTGGACGCGGTGGACACGACGGGCGGTGTGCGGCTGCTCGGGGTGGGAGTCAGCGGGCTGGCCGACTTCACGCAGGAGGACCTGTTCGCGCAGGCGGCCGAGGTGCGGGCGGCGGACGTGCGGGCCGAGGGGGCCGAGGACGAGGCGCCGGAGGAGCCCGCCGTGGCCGAGGCGGTGCCCGCGGAGCACCGGTGGCGGCCGGGGCTCGACGTGCGGCACGCCGGGCTCGGCCACGGATGGGTGCAGGGCAGCGGGCTGGGGCGGGTGACCGTGCGGTTCGAGACACCCGAGTCGGAGGTCGGCCGGGTGCGGACGTTCCGGATCGACGACCCCGATCTGGAACCGGCGGAGCCGCTGCCGCTGGTGCGTCGAAGACCGGACGGGACATCAGCCGTGGACACGGCCGGCCGGGTGCCGGCGGTGGGGCCGCGGTCGGGGGACGGCCGGTGACGGGATCGAGCGAGGCGGTGGGCGGTGGCGGACGAGAAGGGACGGACGGGCCCTGCCGCGGTCTCGGCGGAGCGGCGTGACGAGGTGCGTTCGGTGGTCCGGCGGGTCACCGGACGGGCCGCGGGGCGCGAGGACGTCGTCGGGGTGCTGCTCGTCGGGTCCTGGGCGCGGGGCGCCGGGCGAGCGGACTCGGATGTCGATCTCGTGGTGCTGACCGCCGAGCCGGGCCGGTACGTTGCCGAGGACGCCTGGGGGCGCGACCTGGCCCTGGGAGAGCTGATCCGCAACCGGGCCTGGGGGCCCGTCACCGAATGGCGGTACGTCACCGCCTCCGGTCTGGAGGTCGAGGTCGGCATCGGCCCCGCCGACTGGGCGCGTACCGATCCCGTCGACGCGGGCACGCGACGCGTCGTCACCGACGGGGCGCGGCCGCTCCACGATCCGCAGGGGCTCCTGGGGGCGCTGGTCCGGGCGTGCGGCGGGTCCGCTCAGGTCTCCTCCGAGCCCGCCAGCCTGCCGAAGTCACGGTCCGGGAGGGGCGGAGGGGCGGCCACGTCGAGGCCGTAGTGGTGATAGAGCTGGAGTTCCTGGTCGGGGGAGAGGTGACGGCCCACGCCGAAGTCGGGGGCGTCCTTGATCAGGGCGCGGTCGAAGGGGACGTGCAGGGTGCCCTCGACCAGTTCGCTGGGCTCCAGGGGGACGAAGGCGTCCCTGCTGAACAGGCCGGTGCGTATGGCCGCCCACTCCGGCACGCCGGTCGCGTCGTCGAGATAGATCTCGTCGATGGTGCCGATCTTGGTGCCGTTCCGGTCGAACGCCTTGCGGCCGATCAGGTTGCGCGGGTCGATGTCGGTCTGCACGGGCCCCTCCACTTGGTCGCAAACTCATCCCTCAGCACTACAAAAGAGCACATCGGGAGTCGCGGCCACTCGAAGAGAGGCCTCGTTGACCTCGCTGGTAGTCTGGCAATGGCCGCTGACCCCGTGCGGGAGAGTCCTCCGGAGACCACCGGAGGCGCCGAAGGAGCAAATCCTCCCCGGAATCTCTCAGGCTCACGTACCGCACGGACGAGGTCACTCTGGAAAGCAGGGCGGGTGCCGACGGCGTCGACGGCTTCCGCTCTCACCGACGGTGAAAGCCGGGTGCCCTCGGGCGGCCGGTGAAGCTCTCAGGTTGAGATGACAGAGGGGGAGGCCGTCCGGGTACCCGCCAGTGGTGCCCCTCGAAGGTCGTGTCTGACCAGGAGGCCTCCGCAATGACCGCCCATCGCATTCCGCTCTCCGACCTCGAACAGGGAATCCCCTTCGAGCAGCGCCACATCGGGCCCGACCAGGAGGCGCGGGCCAAGATGCTCGCGCAGGTCGGTTACGGCTCCCTGGACGAGCTGACCGCCGCCGCGGTCCCCGACGTGATCAAGAACGCCGACACGCTGGACCTGCCGGGTGCGCGCACCGAGGCCGAGGTGCTGGCCGAGCTGCGGTCGCTGGCCGACCGCAACCAGGTCATGGACTCCATGATCGGGCTCGGCTACTACGGCACCTTCACCCCGCCGGTCATCCTGCGCAACGTCATGGAGAACCCGGCCTGGTACACGGCCTACACGCCGTACCAGCCGGAGATCTCGCAGGGCCGGCTCGAGGCGCTGCTGAACTTCCAGACCATGGTCGCCGATCTGACCGGACTGTCGACGTCCGGCGCCTCGCTGCTCGACGAGGGCACGGCCGCGGCCGAGGCGATGGCGCTGTCCCGGCGCATGGGGAAGAACAAGAAGGGCCTCTTCCTGATCGACGCGGACGCGCTGCCGCAGACCATCGCCGTGATCGAGACGCGTGCCGAGCCGACCGGTGTCGAGGTCGTCGTCGCCGACCTCAGTGAGGGCATTCCGGCCGACATCGCCGCGCGCGAGATCAACGGTGTGCTGATCCAGTACCCGGGGGCCTCCGGCGCCGTACGCGACCTCAGGCCGGTCATCGACCAGGCGCACGAGCTGGGGGCGCTCGTCACCGTCGCCGCCGATCTGCTCGCGCTGACGCTGCTGACCTCGCCCGGTGAGCTGGGCGCGGACATCGCCGTCGGCACGACGCAGCGGTTCGGGGTGCCGATGGGCTTCGGCGGACCGCACGCCGGTTACATGGCCGTCCACGAGAAGTTCGCGCGCAGCCTGCCCGGGCGGCTCGTGGGCGTGTCCGTCGACGTGGACGGCAACCGGGCGTACCGGCTGGCGTTGCAGACCCGTGAGCAGCACATCCGCCGGGAGAAGGCGACCAGCAACATCTGTACGGCGCAGGTGCTGCTCGCCGTCATGGCCGGCATGTACGCCGTCTACCACGGTCCCGAGGGCCTCCGGGCGATCGCGTGGCGCACCCACCGCTACGCCTCGGTCCTGGCCGCCGGGCTCACCGCGGGCGGCGTCGAGGTCGTGCACGGTTCCTACTTCGACACGCTGACCGTGCGGGTCCCCGCGAAGGCTGCCGAAGCCGTCGCCGCCGCGCGGGACAACGGCGTCAACCTGCACCTCGTCGACGCCGACCACGTGGCGATCTCCTGTGACGAGACCACCGGGCGGGCGCAGATCAGCGCCGTCTGGCGGGCCTTCGGGGTCGAGGGCGACATCGAGGCCCTCGACGCGGTCACGGAGGACACCCTCCCCGCCGCGCTGCTGCGCCGCGACGAGATCCTCGCCCACCCCGTCTTCCACCAGCACCGCTCCGAGACCGCGATGCTGCGCTACCTGCGCAGGCTGGCCGACCGCGACTACGCGCTGGACCGGGGCATGATCCCGCTGGGCTCCTGCACGATGAAGCTGAACGCGACCACCGAGATGGAGCCGGTCACCTGGCCCGAGTTCGGGCAGTTGCACCCCTTCGCGCCCGCCGAGCAGGCGCGGGGCTACCTCACGCTCATCCATGAGCTGGAGGAGCGGCTCGCCGAGGTCACCGGGTACGACAAGGTGTCCCTCCAGCCGAACGCCGGGTCGCAGGGCGAGTTCGCCGGACTGCTCGCCGTACGCGGATACCACCGGGCCAACGGGGACGAGCAGCGGACCGTGTGCCTGATCCCGTCGTCGGCGCACGGCACGAACGCCGCGAGCGCCGTGATGGCCGGGATGAAGGTCGTCGTCGTGAACACCGCCGAGGACGGCGAGATCGACGTCGAGGACCTGCGGGCGAAGATCGAGAAGCACCGCGACGAGCTGGCGGTCCTGATGATCACCTATCCGTCGACGCACGGGGTGTTCGAGGAGCACGTCGCCGACATCTGCGCGCAGGTGCACGAGGCCGGTGGCCAGGTGTACGTGGACGGCGCCAACCTCAACGCGCTCGTCGGGCTCGCCAAGCCCGGGCACTTCGGCGGCGACGTCTCGCACCTGAACCTGCACAAGACGTTCTGCATCCCGCACGGCGGCGGCGGTCCGGGCGTCGGCCCCGTGGCCGTACGGTCGCACCTGGCGCCGTACCTGCCCAACCACCCGCTCCAGCCCGAGGCCGGGCCCGCGACGGGGGTGGGGCCGATCTCGGCCGCGCCGTGGGGTTCCGCGGGGATCCTGCCGATCTCGTGGGCCTATGTGCGGCTCATGGGCGGGGAGGGGCTGAAGCGGGCCACGCAGGTGGCCGTGCTGTCCGCCAACTACGTCGCCAAGCGGCTCGAACCGCACTACCCCGTGCTCTACACCGGTCCCGGCGGGCTGGTCGCGCACGAGTGCATCATCGACCTGCGTCCGCTGACGAAGGCGACCGGTGTCAGCGTGGACGACGTGGCCAAGCGGCTCATCGACTACGGCTTCCACGCGCCGACGATGTCGTTCCCCGTGGCCGGGACGCTGATGATCGAGCCGACCGAGTCGGAGGACCTGGCCGAGCTCGACCGGTTCTGCGAGGCGATGATCGCGATCCGTGGGGAGATCGAGAAGGTCGGGGCCGGTGAGTGGCCCGCCGAGGACAACCCGCTGCGGGGCGCTCCGCACACGGCGGCCGCGCTGGGCGGCGAGTGGGACCACGCCTACACGCGCGAGGAGGCCGTCTTCCCGGCCGGGGTGTCCGCCGCCGACAAGTACTGGCCGCCGGTACGCCGGATCGACCAGGCCTTCGGCGACCGCAACCTGGTCTGCTCGTGCCCGCCGCTGGACGCGTACCAGGACTGATCCGGCAGCCGTACGCCGTCCCGGCCCCCGTCCGCGCAGGGCGGGGGCCGGGACGGCGTGTCAGGGGGCGTGTCAGGAGGCGGTTCAGGCCGGATAGGCGTGCGTCTGGGCCGCCTTGACCGTGGCCCACACGGTGGCGCCGGGATGCAGGTCGAGTTCCGCGGCGGCGACCGTGGTGAGGTCGGCGGCCAGGGGGAGCTCACCGGTGAGGTCGGCGCGGATCTGGTCGCCGTGGGTCTCCAGGCCCGCGACCTCGCAGCGCCAGAGGTTGCGGGCGCTGGAGCCGGTGGGGCGGTCGCGGTGGAGGGTGACCGCGCCGGGCGGGAACGCGACGAAGACCGGCCCGGTGAGAACCTCCGTGGTGGTGAGCGCGGGGCCCGTGTCGAGGCGCACCGTGTGGCCGTCGGCCCGGCCGCGGTACAGGTTCAGGCCGACGAGCCGGGCGATGTAGTCCGTGCGCGGGTGGCGGGCGATGTCGGAGGGGGCGCCTTCCTGGACGACCGTGCCGTCCTCGACGACGACCAGGCGGTCCGCGAGGACCATGGCGTCGAGCGGGTCGTGCGTGACGAGGACGGCGACCGCCTCGAAGTCGGCCAGATGACGGCGGAGCCGGGCGCGCACCTCCAGGCGGGTGCGGGCGTCCAGGGCGGCGAGTGGCTCGTCGAGCAGCAGCAGCCGGGGACGGGTGGCGAGAGCGCGTGCCAGGGCGACCCGCTGGGCCTGGCCCCCGGAGAGACGGCGGGGCTTGGCGCCGGCGTGCTCGGCGAGACCCATCCGCTCCAGCCACTCCGCCGCCAGGGCGCGTGCCTCGGCCTTGCTCGCGCCGTGGCAGCGCGGGCCGAACGCCACGTTGTCCAGGGCGCTCAGGTGGGGGAACAGCAGGTAGTCCTGGAAGACCACGCCGATCGGGCGGGATTCCGGCGGGGTACGGTCCAGCACGCTGCCGTCCAGGCGGAGACGGCCGCCGGTGAGCGGGACGAGGCCGGCGAGGGCGCGCAGGGCCGTCGTCTTGCCGGCGCCGTTCGGGCCGAGCAGGGCGACGACGTCGCCGGGGGCGGCGCTCAGCGCGATGTCGAGGCGGAAGGCGCCCCGGTCGACGACGAGATGGGCGTCGAGCCCCTCGGCGGTGCCCGTGACGCGGTCGGGGGTGTCCTTCGCGTGGTCGGGGGTGTTCACGAGGCGGTCATCCAGCGGTCGCGCAGGCCCGCCAGTACGGCGATGGAGACGGCCAGCAGCACGAGGCTGAGGGCGATGGCGGCCTCCGGGTCGTTCTGCAGGGCGAGGTAGACGGCGAGCGGCATGGTCTGGGTACGGCCGGGGAAGTTGCCCGCGAAGGTGATCGTCGCGCCGAACTCGCCCAGCGCGCGTGCCCAGGCCAGCACGGCGCCCGCCGCGATGCCCGGCGCGATCAGGGGCAGCGTGACTCGGCGGAACGCGGTGAAGCGGGAGGCGCCCAGGGTGGTGGCCGCCTCCTCGTAGCGGGGGTCGGCGGCGCGCAGCGTGCCCTCGACGCTGATGACGAGGAACGGCATCGCCACGAACGTCTCCGCGAGCACGACGCCGGTCGTGGTGAACGGCAGGGTGATGCCGAACCAGGAGTCCAGCCACTGCCCGACCACGCCGTTGCGGCCCAGGGCGAGCAGCAGGGCCACACCGCCCACGACCGGCGGCAGCACCAGTGGGAGCGTCACCAGGGCGCGCACGAGACCGCGGCCGGGGAAGTCGGTGCGGGCCAGCAGCCAGGCCAGCGGTACGCCGACGACGAGACTCAGGGCGGTCGCCGACGTGGCGCAGATCAGGGACAGCCGCAGGGCCTGCCACACCTCGGGACTGGTCAGCTGCTCGGGGAGGCTGTGCCAGGGCGCCCGGATCAACAGGGCGGCCAGGGGCAGCAGCAGGAAGGCCAGGCCCAGGAGGGCGGGCAGCAGCAGGGCCAGGGGGACGCCGGTGCGGATCCGGTCCGGTCGCCGGTCGCCCTTGCGCAGGTCGGAGGCGAAGGGTGTCACGGCTTCAGGAACCCGGCCCCGGTCAGTGCCTTCCGGCCCTCCGCGGAGCGCACGAGGGTGACGAAGGCCTGGGCGGTCACGGCGTTCCGGGAGTCCTTGAGCGGGACGATGGGGTAGTCGTTGACGGCGTCGGCCGACTCGGGGAAGTCCACGCCCTCCACCTTGTCACCGGCCGCCCGCACATCGGTCCTGTACACCACCGCGGCGTCGGCCTCCTTCAGCTCCACCTTCGTCAGAGCGCTCTTGACGTCCTGCTCGTAGGAGACCGGGGTGAGGTCGAGCCCGCTCGCGTCGAGGGCCTTGCGGGCGGCGGCGCCGCACGGGACGGCCTCGTCGCACAGGACGACCTTGAGGCCGGATTTCGTGAGGTCCTTCAGGGAGGCGACCTTGTCGGGGTTGCCCGGCAGGGTGGCGATCTCCAGCTGGTTGCGGGCGAAGGTGACCGGGGCGGAGGCGTTGTCCCCGGCGTCCGTCACGATCGCCATGGTCTTGGTGCTGGCGGCGGCGAACACGTCGGCCGGGGCGCCGCCGGTGATGCTCGCGGCCAGGGTGTCGCTGCCGCCGAAGTTGAAGACGACCTTCGTACCGGGGTACGCCTTCTCGAACTCCTCGCCCAGTGCCGTGAAGCTCTCCTGGAGGGAGGCCGCCGCGAAGACGGTCACCGTGCCGGACGGCTTCGCCGGATCCGAAGTGGCGGACCCGGTCCCCGAGGAGGTGTCGTCCGAAGAGGAGCAGGCGCTCAGCACCAGCAGTGCGGCGGCCCCGGCGCCCGTCAGGCGCAGTGTCCGGCGGGCCCGGCGGGCGGTTCGGGTCGTCACGGTGCGCTCCTCGGTGTCGTCGCGGTCCCTCGAACGGGCCCATACCGAGATAATAATGCCGCAGTTGCGAGGTGTAAGTCAGTTCTAGGTTCGCATGAGCGGCATCGAGTCGGCCCATAGGATCGCATGTGCGATGTATGGGGACGTGCTGGCGCGTGCAGGGCTCGTGTCAAGTGCGGTCGATGTGGACGTTGGTCGACTTCACGCGGGCCGTGGCCTCCATGCCCACCTCCAGGCCGAGTTCCTCGACGGCCTCGCGGGTCAGGAGGGAGACGAGGCGGTGCGGGCCCGCCTGGATGTCGACCTGGGCGGCGACGTCGCCCAGCTTGATCGCGGTGACGATGCCGGGGAACGCGTTGCGGGCCGAGGTGTAGGAGGCGCCGGCCTCCTCGCCGCCGGATCTGGCGAGTTCGACCGAGAAAGCGGCGAGATCCTCGCCGTGGACGAGGCGTCGTCCGCTGTCGTCGCGGTGCGTCGGCACCCGGCCCGCGTCCGCCCAGCGGCGTGCGGTGTCGGGGCTCACGCCGAGCAGGCGCGCGGCCTGGCCGATGGTGTAGGACTGCATGCCGGTCACGATAAGGGCAGGCGGGGCCGGGGGCGGGGCCGGGCCGCCGGGTGACGCGGTGCGGGGGGCCGGCGGGGCGCAGTGGTCACGGGCCGGTTCCGGCGGCGGCCGGGCGGGCGGGGTGAGCGGTGCCGGCCGACGAAAGGGGAGTCGGCGGCCGGCCGGGCCGGCCGCCGGTCGGGACGAGGGGGCCGGGCACGGCGGGGGATCCGGTGGAGCGGCGCCGGGCGGGCGCGCACCTCACGCTGGTGGTGCTGGGCGCGCTGCTCTCCGCGATCGGCGTCGCGGGCATGGACCGGCTGGTCCGGCGCAATGTCCTCGCCCTGTCGGGGCGTGCGGTCGAGGACGCCGGCGACGTCTCCGCGTTGCTGCTCGACAAGACCGGCACCATCACTCTCGGCAACCGCCGGGCCGCGGAGTTCGTGCCGGTGCGGGGCGCCACGGAGGCCGAGGCCGCCGACGCCGCCCAGCTGTCGTCACTGGCCGACGAGACGCCCGGGGGCCGCTCCGTCGTCGTGCTGGCCGAGGAGCGGTACGGCCTGCGTGAGCGGCACGAGGGCGAACCGGCCGGCGCCGAGTGGATCGCCTTCACCGCCCGCACCCGGATGTCGGGCGTGGACGTCGACGGGCGCCGGGTGCGCAAGGGTGCGGCCGGCGCCGTCATCGCCTGGGTGCGCGAGCAGGGCGGTGAGGTCGCCGCGGACGCCGGGGAACCGGCCGACCGGATCGCCGAGGCGGGCGGTACGCCGCTGCTGGTGGCGGCCGACGACGACCGCGGCGCGCGGGTGGTCGGCGTCGGCCATCTCAAGGACGTGGTCAAGGAGGGCATGCGCGAGCGGTTCGCCGAACTGCGCCGCGTGGGCATCAGGGGCTCGGGCCTCGACCCCGACATCTCCCCGGCGTACGCCGAACTCCAGGTCCACCGGGTCGCCGAGCGCGACGGCCTGCCCGCCGCCCGTGTCGAGAAGCTGGTGGAGGAGCGCGCCGAGGGCCGCACCCTCGGATTCCTGGGCGAGCCGCGCGTCGACGTCCTCGAACTCGACGTCGCGCTCAGGAGCTTGATCGACCGCAGGTGAGGCGGTTGTCCCTCGCAGTCCGGGGAGCTGACGCGCGGTCTTGTCGTTGCCCGGACAGCCTTCTACAGTCCCCTCCGTAATGTTCGTCAAAAGGGTCGAATGTTTCGGAGGGTTCGATCTGTCACCTGTCTGACGGACGTGCGGAAATTTCTCTGTGTTCAAGGGGTTGCCACCTGTCTAAGGCTGTCTCTAGGGTGCGGCAGCAGCGAAGCTTTCTGGATTAACGCCGAAACTTTCGATCTCGCGAACGGCCGTGTCCGGCCGTTCCGTACCCCAAGGAGCGCATGATGGGCGACCCGGGACTCTCCCGACGAGGCTTCCTGGCGGCCTCCGCCGCGGCCGGTCTTGGCATGACGGCACTGAGCGCCTGTGGCGGCGACTCGGACGGAGGATCGTCGGGGACGACCACCATCGAGTGGTGGAACATCTCCACCACGCAGCCGACCAAGGACGTCTGGGCCGCCCTGGCCAAGCAGTTCGAGGCCCAGAACCCCAAGGTCAAGGTCAAGATCGTCCAACTGGAGAACGACGCCTACAAGTCGAAGATGACCGCTCTGATCGCCTCCGGGAAGCTGCCGGACATCTTCCACACCTGGGGCGGCGGCGTCCTGAAGCAGCAGGTCGACGCCGGACTCGTCGAGGACCTCACCGATCGCACCAAGGGCTGGGCCGACGGCATGCTGCCGGTCGCCAAGGAGCCGTACCTGGTGGACGACAAGGTCTACGGCATACCGTTCGACATCGGCATGATCGGCTTCTGGTACAACAAGGCCCTCTTCAAGCAGGCCGGCGTCAGCGCGCCGCCCACCACCTGGAGCGGATTCCTCGACGCCGTCAGGAAGTTGAAGTCCGCCGGCATCACCCCGCTCGCCCTGGCCGGCAAGGAGAAGTGGCCCGGCATGTACTACTGGGCCTACCTCGCGATGCGCACCGCCGGGGTCGACGCCCTGCGGAAGGCCGACGACGACAAGGACTTCACCGGGGACGGCTTCGTCCAGGCGGGACAGCACCTCCAGGATCTGGTCGACCTCCAGCCGTTCCAGAAGGGCTTCCTCGGCGCCGCCTACTCCAGCCCCACCGGACAGGCCGCCACCGTCGGGAACGGCAAGGCCGCGATGGAACTCATGGGCCAGTGGGCCCCGGTGGTGGAGGCCGACGCCGGCAAGGGGCTCGGCGCCGACCTCGGGTTCTTCCCGTTCCCCGAGGTCGAGGGCGGGCAGGGCAAGCTCACCGAGGTGTTCGGAGGCGGTGGCGGACACGCCCTGCGTGCCGGCGCCCCGCAGGCCGCCGTCGACTTCCTGAAGTTCTTCGCCTCCGCCGCCACCGACACCGAGCTGGTCAAGAAGACCGGCGTGCTGCCCGTGGTGCCGGCCGCCGAGAGCGCGCTGACCGACCCCAACCTCAAAGCCGTACAGACGCAGTTGAAGGCGGCCACCGGCTTCCAGCTCTACCTCGACCAGGCCTATGCGCCGGCCCTCGGCCAGGAGATCAACGACAGCGTCGCCGCCCTCATAGCCGGTTCCAAGTCACCCGCGCAGGTCGCCCAGTCGATCACCAAGATCGCGAAGGAAGAGCAGTAGCCGGCGATGACCTCGACCTACCTCCCGGACAAGCGCAGCGGCCCGCCCGTCGGTCCCCCGTCCCCGGCCGCCGAAGCGGCCCGGGGGCGGGGCCGGCGGCGCGCCCGCCACTGGCTCACCGCCGTCGTCTTCCAGGTGCCCGCCCTGGTGCTGTTCGGCGTGCTGGTGCTGCTGCCGATGCTGTTCGCGCTGTACGCCTCGTTCTTCCGCTGGGGCGGCTTCGGCATGCCCGAGGACTACATCGGCGGCGACAACTTCACCCGTCTCCTGGACGACCCGGTCTTCCTCGGAGACCTCTGGCGCTGTCTGCTCCTGGTCGTGTTCTCGCTCGTGATCCAGTTGCCGTTCGCGCTCGCCCTCGCGGTCGCGCTCAACCAGCGCATCCGCGGGCGGGCCGTCTACCGGATGCTGTTCTTCGCGCCGTACATCCTCTCCGAGGCGATCACCGGCGTGCTGTTCGCCATGATCTTCGCGCCCGACCAGGGCCTCGCCGACCACGTGCTCGGCGCGGTCGGTCTGGACGGCCTGGGCGGGGAGTGGTTCGCCGACCCGTCCACCGTCATGGCCACCCTGTTCCTCGTCATGACGTGGAAGTACTTCGGCTTCCACATGATGCTCTACCTGGCCGGACTCCAGTCGATCCCGGCCGAGTTGACCGAGGCCGCGCTCATCGACGGCGCCGGCCCCTGGCAGCGCTTCCGCCACGTCACCCTGCCGCTGCTCGCACCGACCCTGCGGATCAGCGTCTTCCTGTCCGTCATCGGCTCCGTCCAGCTGTTCGACCTGGTCTGGGTCACCACCGCGGGCGGCCCCGACCACCACTCCGAGACGATGGCCGTGACCCTGTTCCAGTACGGCTTCAAGCGTTACCAGGTCGGCTACGCCAGCGCGGTCAGTGTGGCCATGTTCGTCATCAGCCTCGTCTTCGCCCTCGCCTACCAGAGGTTCGTGCTCCGCCGCGATCTGGAGGGGGCCACCACGACCCTGAGAGGAGGCGGCTCGTGAACGCCCGCAGGACAGGCCGTACCTTCCCGCTGCACATCGTCCTCGTCGCCGTCGGCACGGCGATGGCCGTCCCCCTCGTCTACGCCGTCCTGTCCGGCTTCAAGTCGACCGACGAACTGTCCCGCAACCCCATCGGCCTGCCCGAGTCGTGGGTGACCTCCAACTACACCGACATCCTGGGCTCCGGCTCCTTCTGGCAACTGGTCGGCAGCAGCACCCTGATCGCGATCGGTACGACGGTGGTGGTGGTCGCGGTGTCCGCGCTCGCCGCGTTCTCCTTCGCCCGGTTCGCCTTCCGCGGCCGGGAGGCGCTGTTCACCCTGTTCACGCTGGGGCTGATGTTCCCGTTCGCGGTGGCGGCCCTGCCGCTGTTCCTGCTGCTGCGCCAGATCGGCCTGCTGGACAACCCGCTCGGGGTGATCCTGCCGCAGGCCGCCTTCGGGCTGCCCATGACGATCGTCATCCTGCGCGGCTTCTTCCGGGAGATCCCCGCCGAGCTGGAGGAGGCGGCCACCCTCGACGGCTGCGGCCCCCTCGGCTTCTTCTGGCGGATCCTGCTGCCCATGGCCCGCCCCGCCCTCGGCACGGTCTCCGTGCTGGCGGTGGTGGGGAGTTGGAACAACTTCTTCCTGCCGCTGCTGGTGTTCACCGACTCCACCTGGTGGACGATCCCCATCGGCGTGCAGCAGTTCCAGGGCCAGTACTCGGCCGAGTACGCCCGCGTCTTCGCGTACCTCGTCCTCGCCATGGTTCCCGCCCTCGCCTTCTACTCCGTCGCCGAGCGCCAGCTCGTCGGCGGCCTCACCGCCGGCGCCACGAAGGGATGACGCGCGCCCCGCGGCCGTACGACTCGACGACATCACCGATCGCCCAGGAGTCGCCCCATGCCCCGCACCCCCCGTACCCGGCTCGGACTCGCCGGAGTGCTCGCCGCCGTCCTGGTCGGCGCCGGTGTCGCCACCGGCCCGGCCGCACAGGCGCACGACAAGCCCCGGACGCTCGCCGACCTCGCCGAGCGCCACGGCCGCTACTTCGGCAGCGCCACCGACAACCCCGAACTCACCGACACCGCCTACACGGAGATCCTCGGCGACGAGTTCGACATGATCACCCCCGGCAACGGCATGAAGTGGTACGCCACCGAACCGCAGCAAGGCGTCTTCGACTTCTCCGCCGGCGACGAGATCGTCAACCTCGCCCGCGCCAACGGCCAGAGGATCCGCGCCCACACCCTCGTCTGGCACAGCCAGCTGCCCGGCTGGCTCACCGACCGGGAGTGGACGGCCCCCGAGCTGCGGGCCGTCCTCAAGAACCACATCCAGACCGAGGTACGGCACTACCGCGGCAAGGTCTACTCCTGGGACGTCGTCAACGAGGCGTTCAACGAGGACGGCACCTACCGCGAGACGATCTTCTACAAGACGCTCGGCCCCGGCTACATCGCCGACGCCCTGCGCTGGGCCCACCAGGCCGACCCCAAGGCCAGGCTCTACCTCAACGACTACAACGTCGAGGCCGTCGGCCCCAAGAGCGACGCCTACCACACCCTCGCCAAGGAGCTGAAGGCGCAAGGGGTCCCGCTGCACGGCTTCGGCCTCCAGGCCCATCTCGCCCTCCAGTACGGCTATCCGGCGAGCCTGGAGGACAACCTCCGCCGCTTCGGCCGCCTCGGCCTGGACACAGCGCTCACCGAGGTCGACGTACGGATGCAGCTGCCCGTGACCGAGGAGAAGCTCGCCCGGCAGGCCGACTGGTACCGGGACCTGACCGAGGCGTGCCTCGCGGTCCGCCGGTGCGCAGGGCTGACCCTCTGGGACTACACGGACAAGTACTCGTGGATCCCCGCGTTCTTCCCGGGCGAGGGAGCGGCCCTGCCGTGGGACGAGCAGCTCGCGCCGAAGCCGGCGTACCGCGCGATCCGGGAGGCGCTGAGGTAGGGCGCGGGCGCGGCCCGGCGGGGGGCGTACCGAGGGGGCGTCCGGGGCCTTCCGGCCTCGCGTACCCGTGGGCGAAGAGGCAGGAGGGCGGCACGGGGGTCCACGAGGGCGACCACGGGGTCACCGGGAGTGAGCGGCCGCGGACGCGCGTGGGGGCCGGCGCGCGGCGGCGGCCGCGGTCCGGCCCCTCGGGTCGGTGGACGGCGCTCGACGGTGCCGTCCGGGTGGTGCCGAGGCGGTGCTGCTCAGGCCGCGGTCACGATGCGGCCGCCGGCCAGCGGGCGGTGCGGTGCGATGATCCGGCCGTCCGGCAGGATCTCGCCGGTGTCCTCGAAGAGCAGGACGCCGTTGCACAGCAGGCTCCAGCCCTGTTCCGGGTGGTGCGCCACGAGGCGGGCGGATTCCCGGTCGGCGGAGTCGGCTGTCGGGCACGGTGGCTGGTGCTGGCACATGGAGGGGATCTCTCGCTCAGGCGTGGTGTGTGGAAGGTGCGTCGTGTCTGTCCCGCGGCGTGAAACGTCGTTCATGGCCGCCCCCCGTTGTGATAAGTCGGTCGGAACCCAGTGTTGCCCCACGGGCGTCGATCCGCAGGGATTTCGCGGCACCGCTTCTCACAGGTTCATGACGCGTCACCCGCGCGGGCGGTTCATTCCAACTGCACGGTCGGTTCGGGTGGTTCCGGCTGGCCGAATGGGGCTAGTCCGCATGGAACGGGGTGCTCGGACCGGGCCGGAGAGCGCGCCGTACCCGCCACCGGGGCTGCGGTGACGGGTACGGCGGCGCCGCGGGCGTACGGTCAGGCCGGCGAGCCGAGCAGCGGCGGCCGGGTCACCCGGAGGCTGAGCACCGGCAGCAACTCGGCGACCCGGTGCGGGCGGTGCGCGGCGATGCCGGGCGGCGCCGGGGCCAGCGGCACCAGGAGGTCGGTGGCCGCCGGATGCCCGGAGGTGCCGTCCGAGGCGCAGTCGCCGTGCAGCCACAGGGTGAGCATGTACAGGCCGGGCAGGGACAGCAGGCGCGCCTGGTACGGCTGTGTCGTCGACTCGGCCTGGCGCAGGGCCAGTTCGGTGGAGGCGAGGTACGGCCCCTCGAAGAAGTGCGAGAAGGCCCAGCCGTCCGGGGTCAGCCGGGTCTCGGCCGCGGCCAGCGACCGGTCCCCGCAGCGGATCAGGAAGCGCCAGCCGGCCAGCCTGGTCGCGGACGTGCCCTCGGGGGCGATCCGGTCCAGGACGTGCACGGGCAGCGGGAGTTCGGGGGTGACGGGCCCCTGGGCGGTACGCAGGGAGGGAGTCCTCGCCTCGCGGACCGCGGTGGGAGAACCCAGTGCCGTGAGGACGGAGCGCAGGGCGGGCGCGGGAGCCGGGGGGACATGCAGCGGCATGGTGGGTCGCCTCTCATTGGACAGGCACGGTGGCACGAGGGCGTGGGTGGGGCGGACAGCGCTGTCAGCTCTCAGGGTGAGGTCAGAGAGGCAGGGGGCCGGGGTCTGGGAACGGAGGCTGTGCCTGCGGCCTGCCGTCCGTCTCGTAGACGACGACAGGCTCCTTCGACCGCGGGTGCCCACCTTCTCTGCCTTGTCCGCGGAGTTTATACGACACGTGTTCAGACTGTGTTTCGCCTAGCCGCTCCCGGGATACCCGTCAAGATTCCATTCGGACGGCGGTACGCGTGAATCATCCCGATTCTGGGCGGGGTGCGCCTCGATGACCTCAGGATATGCAGGCGCAGCGGTCGGCCTATTCCCGCCGGCTTTTTCACGAGATCCCGAGTTCGTGAATCGGCCCTTTGCTTCATGCCCCGTGAATGTGCCTCCGGTCACCTCCGGGCGACTCCGGTCAGAGTAGCGGGTGTGATGCCGGGTAGGTGACGTTATCGATCGACGGGGTTGGGCATCATCCCACCTGACCCCGGCACACCGGCGGCCGGATCCTCGGACCGCCCACGCGAGGAGGGACGCCCGATGGGGGAGAAGGTCGTGGCGGGCGGGTTCGACCTGTCCGATCGCCAGCGCTACCGAGACAAGCTGCGCCAGTGCCTGTCGGTGCTGGAGCGGCTGCTGGCCCAGCAGCGCTTCGACCGCCCCAAGAATCTCATGGGGCTGGAGATCGAGCTGAATCTCGCCGGCGCGGACGGTCTGCCGAAAATGCTGAACGGGGAAGTGCTGGAGCGGATCGCCAGCCGGGACTTCCAAACAGAACTCGCCATGTTCAATCTGGAAGTGAACATCGCTCCACACCGGTTGGGCGGGCGGGTATTCGACCGGCTCGCCGAGGAACTCCGTACGTCACTGGCATATGCCCACCGAAAGGCCGGCGAGGTCGACGCGGGAATCGTGATGATCGGGATTCTGCCGACTCTCGACCGTGACGACCTGGTCACCTCCAACCTTTCCGAGGTCGACCGCTACACCCTGCTCAACGACCAGATCGTGGCCGCCCGCGGCGAGGAGTTCACGCTCGACATCGACGGCGTCGAGCACCTGTCCTGCACCTCGAAGTCGATCGTGCCCGAGGCCGCCTGCACCTCCGTGCAGCTGCATCTCCAGGTCACACCCGGCCGCTTCGCCGACGTGTGGAACGCCGCGCAGGCCGTCGCCGCGGCCCAGATCGCCATCGGCGCCAACTCGCCGTTCCTCTTCGGCCACGAACTGTGGCGCGAGTCCCGGCCGCCGCTGTTCCAGCAGGCCACCGACACCCGGCCGCCGGAACTGCAGGCCCAGGGAGTGCGCCCGCGGACCTGGTTCGGCGAACGCTGGATCAGCTCCGCGTACGAGCTGTTCGAGGAGAACCTGCGCTACTTCCCCGCCCTGCTGCCCATCTGCGACGACGAGGACCCGGCGCAGGTCCTGGCGGCGGGCGCCACCCCCAAGCTCGCCGAACTGGTCCTGCACAACGGCACCGTGTACCGCTGGAACCGTCCCGTCTACGACGTCGCCGACGGCGTCCCGCACCTGCGCGTCGAGAACCGCGTCCTGCCCGCCGGACCGACCGTCACCGACGTCGTCGCCAACGCGGCCTTCTACTACGGAGTGGTCCGCGCCCTGGCCGAGGAGTCACGGCCGGTGTGGACCCGGATGCCCTTCGAGACCGCCGCCGAGAACTTCGACGCGGCCTGCCGCCACGGCATCGACGCCCGGCTGCGCTGGCCCCGGCGCGGCCGGCTCGGCGGCGTCGCGGAGGTCGACGCGGTGAGCCTCGTACGCGACGAGCTGCTGCCGCTGGCCGAGGCCGGGCTGGACGCGTGGGGGGTGGAACCGGCCGACCGCGACCTCTACCTGGGAGTCATCGAGGAGCGGTGCCGGCTGCGGACCAACGGCGCGAGCTGGCAGGTGGCGACCTTCCACGCCGCGCTGGAGGCGGGGCTGCCGAGGGACGCGGCCCTGGCGGCGACGACCCGGCGGTACGCGGAGCTGAGCCATCGGGGAGAGCCCGCGCACACCTGGCCCGTGGGGCTGCCGGAGCCCGTCCCCGCGGGGTGACGGTTCCGGGGCACCGCGCGGTCCCCGGTGGACGAGCCGTGCGCGCGGGTCGCCGCGGTACGGGGTCGCCGCCGGTCGCACCGGGAGGATCGGGCAAGCTGTGACGTCCGATGGTGGTGCGGCAGGTGTGAAGGTGGAGGCCCCGCAGG
The DNA here is from genome assembly GCF_044750845.1 of Streptomyces sp. NPDC088766. Lineage (NCBI taxonomy): Bacteria > Bacillati > Actinomycetota > Actinomycetes > Kitasatosporales > Streptomycetaceae > Streptomyces > Streptomyces sp. NPDC088766. The sequence goes on from NZ_JBIVKQ010000033.1 coordinate 27,165, forward strand.
TGGCTGATTCTTTTCCGCAGGAGCGGTTCTCCCGGCGGATCCTCCGGGACGAGACGCTGCTCGTCCTGGGCGTCTCGCTGGGCGCGAGCGGGGTGTCCGCCCTGATCAGTTTCGTCGGATCGGTCACGAAGCCGGGCGGCCTCAAGGACCAGGCGGCGACCCTCAACGCCTCGGCCGCGCCGGGCCGTCCCTGGCTCGACCTCGCCTGGCAGCTGTTCGGGATCGCCAGTGCGCTCGTCCCCGTCGCGCTCGTCGCGCACCTGCTGCTGCGCGAGGGACAGGGCCTGCGCACCCTCGGCTTCGACCGCACCCGCCCCTGGTCCGACCTCGGCCGCGGCGCCGCGATCGCCGCGGTCGTCGGCAGCTCCGGCATCGCCTTCTACCTCGCCGCCCGCGGCCTCGGCTTCAACCTCACGGTGGTTCCCGAGGCCCTGCCCGAGGTGTGGTGGAAGTACCCGGTGCTGATCCTGTCGGCGCTGCAGAACGCGATCCTCGAAGAGGTCATCGTGGTCGGCTACCTGCTGCGCCGCCTCGGACAGCTGGGATGGACGCCGGTCGGGGCGCTGGCGGCCAGTTCCGTGCTGCGCGGCTCGTACCACCTCTACCAGGGCATCGGCGGCTTCGTCGGCAACATGGTGATGGGCGTGGTGTTCGTGTACCTCTACCGGCGTTGGGGCCGGGTGGGGCCCCTGGTCGTCGCGCACTCCCTGCTCGACATCGGTGCCTTCGTCGGATACGCGCTGCTGGCGGGCAAGGTCGACTGGCTGCCCACGGCGTGAGCGCGGGCCGTACCGCACGTCCCCGGTCCGGGGAGGCCAGGGCCTCTCGTCGGGATCATGCCGGGCTCGCGGGGTCCGGCCTGATCGAACGAAAGACCCTAGGCGAGCAGGTCGCCCTCGATGACGGTGACCGCGCGGCCCCCGAGCAGGGTGCGTGGGCCGCGCAGTTCGGTGCGGACGTGGCCGGAGCGCGGTGAGGCCTGCAGGCCGGTCAGCTCGGCACGGCCGAGGCGCTCCGACCAGAAGGGGGCCAGGGCCGTGTGGGCGCTGCCGGTGACCGGGTCCTCGTCGATGCCGACGTTGGGGAAGAAGCAGCGGGAGACGAAGTCGTGGCCCAGCCCGGGGCGTTCGGCACGGGCGGTGGCGATGATGCCGCGCGCGGAGTGGGCGCACAGGGCCTTGTGATCGGGGCGCAGGGTGCGGACGGTGCGCTCGTCGGCGAGTTCGACCAGCAGGTCGCCCACGTTCGGGCCGGTGTCGAAGGCGGTGAGAGGTTCGGCGCCCAGGGCCTCGGCGACCCCCTCCGGGACCTCCACGCGGGTGAGGGGGGCGGTCGGGAAGTCCAGGGTGATCGAACCGTCCTCGGCGGGCGTCGCGACGAGCACCCCGCTGCGGGTCGCGAACCGCACCGGTCCCGAGTGGGCGCCCGTGCTGTGCAGGACGTGGGCGGTGGCCAGCGTGGCGTGACCGCACATCGCCACCTCGGCGACGGGGGTGAACCAGCGCAGCGCCCAGTCGGCCTCGCCGCCCGCCGGCAGCGGGTGCGCGAAGGCCGTCTCGGCGTGGTTGACCTCGAGGGCCACGTCCTGGAGCCGGTCGTCGCCCGGGAAGGCGTCGAGCAGCAGGACCCCGGCGGGGTTCCCGGCGAAGGGACGGTCGGTGAAGGCGTCGACGATACGAATCCGCATGCGGCGACGGTAGACGCCGGGAGCGGCGGCGGGCCAAGGCCAATCGTCGGGTCCTGGACCGGCCGGGGAACCGGCCGTGCCCGCCCGGACGTTGATCGCGATGGGGCGACCGGCCCCGGCAGCCACGACGACCGGCGGAAGGACACTGCCCTGAACGGCACCACGGCAAGGAGTGACGAGGGCCCCCTCGTGCTGACGGGGGCGACGGGCTTCATCGGGTCCCACGTGCTCGGCGCGCTGCTGGACCGGGGAGCCCGGGTGCGTGCCCTGGTCCGCACGGTCCCCGGCGACGCGGTGGAGGACGGGGCCGTCGAGTGGGTGCGCGGCGATCTGACCGACCCGGACGCCGTGCGCGGTCTGTGCGAGGGTGCGCGGACGGTCGTCCACCTGGCCTCGTACGTAGGCGCGGACGAGCGGCTGTGCGAGGCGGTCAACGTCGGTGGTACCCGGACGCTGATGGCGGAGGCCCGGCGGGCCGGCGCCCGCCGCGTGGTGCACCTGTCGACGGCCGCGGTGTACGGCGCCGGCCCGCACCGGGGCATCGCCGTGGACGAGACACCGGCCGAGCCGGTCTCCGCCGTGAGCCGGACCCGGCTGGCCGGGGAGGCACCCGCCCGAGAGGCCGGCGCGGTCGTCCTGCGGCCGGGGCTCGTGCTCGGGGCCGGGGACCGGTGGGTCGTGCCGGGCCTGCGGGAGCTGGTCGAGCGGGTGCCGGCCGAGTGGGACGGCGGCCGTGCCCTGCTGTCGGTGATCGACGTCGGCGACCTCGCCCGCCTGATCGCCGCGGTCGCCACCGGCCCCCACCCGGTTCCGCCCGGCGTGTACCACGCGGGCCACCCCGACCCCGTGCGCGTCGGCGACCTGCTGGCCGTGCTCGCGCAGTACGGCGTGCTGCCGCCCCGCCCCGACGCCGACTGGCCGTGGGCCACCTGCCTGGAGCGCCTGCGGGCCACCCCCGGCCGGGCCTCGGAACGCCAGTTCGCCCTGGTCGGCCGCGATCACTGGTACCGAGCCGACGAGATCTGGGAACTGACGGCCGAGCCCCCGGGCCCCGGCCCGCTGAGCCGCCTCCCGGACGCGGCCGAGTGGTACCGGGAGCGGCTGGGGCAGGGCGCCTGAGGTACCGCGGGGCACGGACCGGGACACGAGACGTGGCCCACGGGCCGGTACGGCGGGTCCGTCTCGCGTACGCCGGGAAGCTCCTTCGGCGGGTCGTCCCGGCCGGGGTCCGCCCGCGGACGGTGCGGGCCTGCGGGCCCCATCGGCAGCTCGTCGCCCGCCCGTGGCCGAGAACCCGCATGACGGCCGTGCCGATCCTCGAGCCCCGGGCTCCACCCGGCGCGGCCGCGGGCTGGGAGAGGCGGCTCGTCGGGTGGCGGACGCCGGACGCGTTCGGCGGACGGCGCGATCCACGGCGCGATCCACGGCGCGTTCCGTGCGCGCCGCCCGAGCCCGGTGGCGTGCGGCACGGGGTGATGACTCAACGGCGGGGAAACCCTCCACCGCGCGGACTCACCGGCACGCTGGGATGCTGGAAGGAGCGTTGCCCAAGGCCTGACGAGAAGTGGCGGTGAACGCCGTGCCGGGCTCGAGGAGGGTGATCGGGTCACCGCATGCCGCGTCTGCCGCAGCGCGTGACGGCACCGGCCCCGACAGCCCTGTGCCCACGGTCCTGTGGCCTCCACCGCCGCCCTGGGCCGCTGACAACTGACGACATCCGAATCGAGGCGACGGTATGAGCGCGACGCACTCTTCGCACACCGGGACCGCAAAGCAGCAGTGGGCCGAGGGGCTGACGGTCTTCGCCGCCGTGATCCTCATGCTCGCGGGCGTCCTGAACATCTTCCGCGGCATCATGGGGATCGCCGAGGACGACGTCTTCGTCGCGACCCGCAGTTACGTCTTCGAGTTCGACCTCACCGGCTGGGGCTGGGTCCACCTGGCGCTCGGCGTGGTGGCCGTGCTCGTCAGCATGGGACTCTTCCGGGGATCGATGTGGGCACGGGTCTCCGGCGTGGCCATCGCGGGACTCATCGTCATCGCCAACTTCCTGTCACTGCCGTACTACCCGGTCTGGTCCGTCGTGATGATCGCCTTCTCCGGGTTCGTCATCTGGGCTCTGTGCATGCCGCGGTCGGACACCGCCTCGCTGCGCTAGTGCTGTGGCCGGAAAGGTTTGCCGGAAAGCTCGCGGCGTCCGGTGCGGTGCATCGCAAGGCGGAGCATTGCCCGCGTACTGGATGTACTCGGGTGATGCGACAACGCGGCGAGGTGCCGTGCCGGACGTCGCGAGCCGGTGAACCTTTCCGGTCACAGCACTAGCGATCCGTCCGTGCGGGGGCGACGGCCGCCCGCGCGTCCGAACGGCCAGGAAGGCGGCGCGCGATGTGCCGATGGCTCGCCTACTCGGGTACGCCCGTCCTGCTCGAGACGATCCTCTACAAGCCGACGCACTCACTGATCGACCAGAGCCTGCACTCCCGCATGGGCGTCGAGACGACCAACGGCGACGGCTTCGGGGTGGGATGGTACGGGCCCGACCTGAGCACCCCGGCGGTCGTCCGTGACATCGGCCCGGCCTGGAGCAACCGCAACCTGCGGGAGATCGCGGGCCACGTCCGCTCCTCTCTCTTCTTCGCCCACATCCGTGCCTCGACGGGGTCCGCGGTGCAGCAGACCAACTGCCATCCGTTCCGCCACGGCCGCTGGATGTGGATGCACAACGGCGCGATCGCCGAGTTCCACCGGATACGGCGGGACCTGGCGCTGGCCGTCGACCCGGAGCTGTTCCTCGACATGGAGGGCTCCACGGACTCCGAGATGATGTTCTATCTGGCGCTCACCCTCGGCCTGGAGCAGGACCCGCCGCGCGCCGTCGCGCGCATGGCGGGCCTGGTGGAGCGGACCGGCCACGAGCACGGGGTGGAGTTCCCGCTGCAGATGACGGTGGCCGTGACGGACGGGGAACGGCTGTGGGCGTTCCGCTACTCCAGTCAGAAGGCCTCGCGCTCGCTGTTCTACAGCACCCGGGTGGACACCCTGCGCGCCCTCCACCCCGATGTGGGGTTCCTGCAAGGGGTCTCCGGCACCACGCGCCTCATCGTGTCCGAGCCCCTCGGCGATCTCCCCGGCGCCTGGAACGCGGTCCCCGAGGGCACGGGTGGCGTGGTGCGGCCCGAGGGCGACGAGATGTTCCCCTTCGCTCCGCTGGAGCCGGCCCTGGCGTGAACAGGCACCGCCATCGGCACCGGCACCGCCACCGCCACCGCCACCGCCACCGGCACCGGCACCAGGATGGGCCTGGGCCCTTCCGGGGCTTGGAGTGCTGAAGCTCTGCGTGCCGGACGCTGTCGTGCAGAGCCTTGTCATGCGAACTGTTCCGATATATCGTTGAAGCATCGCGATCGATCAACGAGCGAATGAATGGAGTGATGGCGATGCGTACCCACGGATACGAGCGTGGACATGGACAGGACGGCTTCTCCCTGCGTGGCCGGGGTGGCCGGGGTGGCTTCGACGGGCGCCGGGCAGCCTTCGGGCCCTTCGGCCCGGGTGGCCCGGGTGGTCCGGGTGGTCCGGGATTCGGCCCCGGCGGTCCCGGTGGCGGCTTCGGTCCGGGCTTCGGGCCGGGACCCTGGGGTGGCCGAGGGCGCGGCGGACCCAGGGGGAGGGCCCGGCGCGGTGACGTGCGGGCCTCGATCCTGGCGCTGCTGAAGGACCGGCCCATGCACGGCTACGAGATGATCCAGGAGATCGCCGAACGCAGCGGCGGCGCCTGGAAGCCGAGCCCCGGCTCGGTGTACCCCACTCTCCAACTGCTGGAGGACGAGGGTTTGATCAGCAGTGCGTCGGAGGGCGGCAAGAAGTTGTTCTCGCTCACCGGTGCGGGCCGCACGGCGGCCGAGGAGGGGCCCGAGGCCCCCTGGGAGGAAGCCTCCCGCGGGGTCGACTGGGAGGCCCTCGGTGAGATCCGGCAGGCCGGTTTCGGCCTGATGGAAGCCTTCGGGCAGGTCTGGAGGACCGGCAGCAAGGAGCAGCGCGAGAAGGCGCTCACGGTCGTCAACGACGCCCGCAAGAAGCTGTATCTGATCCTCGCCGACGAGGACTGACGGCCGTTCCGTACGAGAGCGAAGGCGCCTGGTGGAGGACTCCGCGGGGCGCCTTCCGCTTCTCCCTTCCCGGGTTCGGGGTGTCGGCCCGTCGTCGACGCCGGCCCGGCCGTCGCCGAGTCCTCGGCGGACCGGTCCGTGAGCTGCGGCCGGAGCCGTCGGGCGGCACCCGCCCTCCACGTCCCCTGACGTGACGGCGGGCGTCCCCGGTTGCCGCAGGGGGGGTGTGGGGGGTGTGGGGCGAGGCGGCGCGCGCCGCTGGTGCGAAAACGGCCTGATCTCATCCGTAAGGAGGAGATTTCGGCGCCCGCTGTCGGCTCTGCGTGGGACGCGAAGATGGTTCCCTCCGTGGATGACCCGGCCGGCCGGGACTGATGAGGTGGAGGACGTGCAACCCCGTATCCCCCGGCAGCCGGTCCGCGACCACGCGTTCCGGGCCATGGAAGACGACGCCGGGCTCAGTGCCGAGCTGGCGGCGGCGGTGGAGGGCGCCCGTCGGCGGGCCGTCCGGGACGGCGACCGGCAGATCGACACCGCGCACCTGCTGCACTCCCTCCTGGAGAGCGACCCCGCGGTGCGCGTCGCCTTCGGTGAAGGGCCGCAGCTCGCCCGTCTCTTCGGCTATCTCGTCCAGCGCAGCATCGGCTACGGGCTGCGCTGGCAGGGCGGCGTCGAGGACTCCGGCGCCCTGCCCGTCGTCAAGGCCGTCGAGGGCTTCTCGCCGCTCGCCTCCGCCGCGCTGTGGCAGGCGCGGGTCCGTGCCGCCGGGCGCCCCGGACTTCACACCCCCGACGCCGGCCGGCCCCCCTGCGCGCGCGACGCCGCCCGCGGTCTCGATCTGCTCGCCGCGATCCTCGCCGACCGGCAGGCCCGTGCCGTCGAGGTGCTGGGCCGGGCCGGCATCGAGCCACTGGCTGTGTGCGCCCGGATCGACCGCGGCCTCGACGAGTACGCCGACGACGGCGACGCGTCCTGACCGGGGCCCCTTTCCCGTCCAGCGGTTGAGACAGGTGTCAAGCTGGGTGACGGTCATGTCGTGGCCTGTCATCATGTGCCGGTGCGTACGTCTGTGAGCAGTCAGGTCAGTCGCGGAAAGGGCATCGGGCTCTCTCTGGCGGTCGGGTCGGCCATCGCCTTCGGCGGATCCGGGGTGGCGGCGAAGCCGCTGATCGAGGCGGGACTCGACCCGTTGCACGTGGTGTGGCTGCGAGTGACGGGCGCGGCCCTGGTCATGCTGCCGCTGGCGGTGCGCCACCGCGCACTGGTACGCCGCCGTCCCGCGCTGCTCGCCGGGTTCGGACTGCTCGGCGTGGCCGGCGTCCAGGCGTTCTACTTCGCCTCCATCTCCCGCATCCCCGTCGGTGTCGCCCTGCTCGTCGAGTACCTGGCGCCCGCCCTCGTGCTCGGCTGGGTGCGGTTCGTGCAGCGGCGGCCGGTGACGCGGGCAGCCGCGCTCGGCGTGGTCCTCGCGGTGGGCGGGCTCGCCTGCGTCGTCGAGGTCTGGTCGGGGCTCGGCTTCGACGTCCTCGGCCTGGCCCTGGCGCTGGCCGCCGCCTGCTGCCAGGTCGGCTACTTCGTCCTCTCCGACCAGGGCAGCGACTCCGGCGACGACGCCCCCGACCCGCTCGGCGTGATCGCCTACGGCCTCCTCGTCGGTGCCGTCGTCCTGACGGCGGTGGCCCGCCCTTGGGGCATGGACCGGTCGGTGCTCGCGGGCACCGCCACCATGGACGGCACCGAGGTCCCGGCCTGGCTGCTGCTCGGCTGGATCGTACTGATCGCCACGGTCCTCGCGTACGTCACCGGTGTGGTCTCCGTGCGCCGGCTCTCCCCGCAGGTGGCGGGTGTCGTGGCCTGCCTGGAGGCGGTCATCGCCACCGTGCTGGCCTGGGTCCTGCTCGGCGAGCACCTCTCGGCGCCGCAGATCGTCGGGGGCGCGGTCGTCCTGCTGGGCGCGTTCATCGCCCAGTCGTCCGCTCCCGCCAAGGGCTCCCCGGACCCGGTGGCCGCCGGCGGCCCGGAGCGGGAGCTGTCCGCCCGCGGGACGGCGACCTGAGAGGGGCGTGAGAGAGGCCGGATTCCCGCCGGACGGGCTGCGCGGCTGCGATGCGCCGGGAGAGCCGGCCCGGACGCTGCCCCCGCCGCCCTGCGGTCACGTCCCGGGGCCGCGGCGCAGCAGGTGCCCGCGTGCCGCCGCGTCCCCCGGACCGCCGCGCGCCGCGAGGTTCGCCGCGATGCGCTCCCGGGTCCCGGCGGGCCGGTGGTTCGCGTACTTGAACTTGGCCCGTACGCCCGTCACCTCGAGCCGGATCCCGCGGATCCCGGAGAGCAGACGGCCGTACGGCACCTCGCCCACCGCGACCCGCGCGGAGCCGCCCTCCGGCTGGAGGTGGCCCATCTGCCGGTTCAGCAGGTCGGCCTTCGCCTCGGGGTCGTCGACCGGGTGAGCCGTGCAGCGCAGTTGGACCGCCGTGTAGAAACTCGTCGGGGTGCCGTGCTCGGCCGGCCCCTCCGGCGGTGCCTGCCAGGGGCCGGGAACGTACACGTAGTCGTCGACCACGCTGAGCACGACCTCGGGGTCGGCCTCCAGGGCCGCCCACAGGGGGTTCGGCCGGGCGAGGTGGGTGACGGCCTCGCCGCGGTCGGCGTCGTAGGCGAAGTGCAGGGGCTGGACCCACGGGGCGTCGCCCGGAAGGCCGTTGACGGCGAGCTGGCCGAAGTCGCGCGCGGCCAGCCACCGCTGCCACTCGGCGTCGTCGCGAGGTGCGTCCCAGGGGTGGATCAGCATCACAGGGCCCTGAGGTAGGCGGGGAGTTCGGTGCCGGGCGGCAGGTCGGCCTCCGGGACCGGGGTGCCGTAGCCCTTGCGCAGGGGGACCACGCCGGCCCAGTGCGGGAGGGTGAGGTCCTCGGGCTCATCGTTCACGCCGCCGGTGCGGGTCTTGGCCGAGACCTCGTTCAGGTCGATGCGGATGACCGCGGTGGCGGCCAGTTCCTTCTTGTCCGCGGGCCGGGAGTCGGCGGCACGGCCGGGGACGACGTGGTCCACCAGGGCGTCCAGGGCCATGAGCTTCTCCTCGCGGTCGGTCACGTCGCGGGCGAGGCCGTGCACGACGACGGAGCGGTAGTTGACCGAGTGGTGGAAGGCCGAGCGGGCCAGGACCAGTGCGTCGAGGTGCGTCACCGTCAGGCACACCGGCAGACCCGGGTCGGCCTGTCCCGTCATCCGCAGCGGGCGCGAGCCCGTCGACCCGTGCACGTAGAGCGTCTCGCCGACCCGGCCGTAGAGCGTGGGCAGCACCACCGGCGCGCCGTCGCGGACGAAGCCCAGGTGGCAGACGTAGCCCTCGTCGAGTATCGCGTGCACCAGGTCCTTGTCGTAGGAGGCCCTCTCCGCGGACCGGGTGGGGACCGTGCGGCCGCTCGCGGTGTAGGCGGCGGGTGGCGTCGTCGACGGTGCGGTCCCCTGCGGCTGCTCGGTCCCCTGCATGGCGTTCTCCATTGCACTAGTGCATAATCTGTTTTGTGCTAGGAGAGTATCCGATCAAAGGGCGGCGTGCAGCCGACATTTCCGCGAGCGTCGAGCGGGCGGTGGGCGCCGGTGAGCTGGAGCCGGGGCAACTTCTGCCCCCGATGCGGGAGTTGGCCGAGCAGCTCGGGGTGAACCCGAACACCGTCGCGGCCGCCTACCGCACCCTGCGCGAGCGCGGGGTGATCGAGACCGACGGCCGACGGGGCAGCAGGGTGCGGTCCAAGCCGGCCACGACCGGCCGCGAGTTCATCCGGGTGGACGTGCCGGAGGGGGTGCGGGACGCGTCGGCGGGCAATCCGGACCCCGCACTGCTGCCGCCGCTCGGGCCGGCGTTCGCCCGGGCCGCCGACCTGGGCGACCGGGAACCGGTCCTCTACGGGGACGAGCCGGTCGAGCCCGAACTGGCGCGGCTGGCCCGCGCCGAGCTGGACGCCGACGGGGTCCCGGCCGGGCCGGTGGCCGTCACCTCCGGCTCGCTCGACGCCGTCGAGCGGGTGCTCGCCGCGCACCTCAGGCCGGGCGACACGGTGGCCGTCGAGGACCCCGGATGGGGTTCGCTCCTCGACCTCGTCCCGGCACTCGGCCTGCGCACGGTCCCGGTCGGCGTCGACGACGACGGACCGCTCCCGGAGGACGTGGACCGTGCCCTGGGGGCCGGCGCGCGCGCCCTGATCGTGACCGACCGGGTGCAGAACCCGACCGGCGCCGCGCTCGGCGCCGCACGCGCGCGTGCCCTGCGGGCCGTGCTGCGCCGGCACCCGGGGACCCTGCTCATCGAGGACGACCACGGTCACCGGATCGTCGACCTGCCCCTGCACCCCCTCGCGGGCGTCACCCGCCACTGGGCCTTCGTCCGCTCCGTGGCCAAGGCCTACGGCCCCGATCTGCGGCTCGCCGTCCTCACCGGCGACGAGGTCACCCTCGACCGGGTCCGCGGGCGCCAGCGCCTCGGGCCCGGCTGGGTCAGCAGGATCACCCAGCGCGCCGTCGTACGGCTCTGGGCCGACGGCGCGGTGGACACCGCGGCGGTCGCGGGGGCGTACGGCAGACGCCGCGACGCGCTGATCGGCGCGCTGGCCGAACGGGGGGTCGCGGCGCGGGGCCGCAGCGGGATGAACGTGTGGATCCCGGTCCCCGACGAGACCGGGGCGGTGGCGCGGCTGCTGCACGCCGGGTGGGCGGTCGCGCCCGGCGCCCGCTTCCGGCTCGCGGCTCCGCCCGGCATCCGGATCACCGTGTCGACGCTGGCGGAGGGCGAGGTGGAGGCGCTGGCGGACGCGGTGGCCTCGGCGGTACGGGTGGGGAGTGGGCGGGGGGTCGTGTAGAAGGGGGAGGGTGGGGCCGCCGGGTGCGCCGAGGGGGCGCGGACGGGGAGCTTGGGCGCGGGGCGGGGGAGTGGGCGGCCGCATCACGGGCGTCGGCGCGGGGCGGGGGAGCGGACGGCCGCGTCGCATGCGTCGGCGCGGAGCGGGCGGCGTGGACGCCATCGGCTGGCCGGACCAGGTGCGGGGGCGGGCCGCATCGGCCGCGTGCGCCGATGGTGTCGTCGCCGGTCGCGGCCCCTTTCGCGCCCCCTTTCGGGTGCCCCTCCCCGGCGCCCCGTGCTCCGGGGTTATGCCTTGCCCCGCACCTGTGTCAGTGCCGCTCCCGCCAGGACGATCACCGCCCCCACCGGGGTCGACCAGGTCAGGGACTCGCCGAGCAGGGCCACGCCCGCCGCCGTCGCGATGACCGGGATGAAGTACGTGACCATCTGGGCGGTCGTCGGACCGACCTCGGTGACCAGGCCGTACTGGATGAGGAGGGCCAGACCGGTGCCCAGGGCGCCCAGGGCGGCGACCGCCAGCAGCGGCAGCAGCGGGAAGCGTGCCGGGAACGTGGTGAACAGCGGGGTGACCACGGCGAGTTGCAGGGTGGCCAGGAACAGTTGGGCACCGGTCATCGACAGGGCCGAGCTGCCGGTGCCGGCCAGGGTGCGGCGGACGTAGATCCATCCGACCGGGTAGCTCAGCGAGGCCAGCAGCGCCAGCGCCGTGCCGCGGGCGTCGAGCCCGCTGAAGCCCTGCCAGGCACCCAGGACCGTCAGCACGCCGAGGAAGCCGAGGCCCAGACCCGCCACCCTGACCCGGGTCGGCCGGTCCTCGGAGAGGGCCACCAGGGACAGGGCCATGCCCCACAGCGGCGAGGTCGCGTTGCAGATGCCGGCCAGGGTGGACGGGATGGTCAGTTCCGCGTAGGCGAACAGGGAGAACGGCAGCGCGTTCAGGAGCAGCGCGGCGACGGTCAGATGCGCCCAGGTGCGGGCCCCTCGCGGCAGCCGGTCCCGCTTCACCGCGATGGCGACGGCCAGCACCGCCGTTCCGAACGCCAGCCGGCCGAGCGTGACCTGGAACGGCGCGTAGCTCCCCGTGCCCACCTTGATGAGCAGGAAGCTGAAACCCCAGATCAGCGAGAGGAACCCGAAGCGCAGCCGCCAGTCCAGGGTGCGGCGGGGCTGGGCGGACGGCCGGACGCCCGTGGATGTGGAGGTGGCCGCGGACGCGGGCGCGGACGGAGAACCCGTGGTGGTGGCGGTGGTCATGGTCCTCACCGTCCCCGACAACGACGTCGTAGCACAAGCGAGAATTTGCGAGCAATATTTCGTAGCATCGCTTACATGTTGAACTTGGAGCGCCTGCGCACCCTCGACGCCCTCGCCCGGCACGGCTCGGTCAGCGGCGCCGCCGCGGGGCTGCACATCACCACCTCGGCCGTCTCGCAGCAGATGGCCAAGCTGGAACGCGAGGCCGGCCAGCAGCTCCTCGCCAAGAACGGGCGGGGTGTCCGGCTCACGGACGCGGGCCGGCTGCTCGCCGACCACGCGGCCCGCATCCTGTCGCAGGTCGAGCTGGCCCAGTCGGACCTGGAGGCCCAGCGCGGCCAGGTGGTGGGGGAACTGAGACTGTCGGCCTTCCCGACCGCCGCGCGCGGGCTGTTCCCCACCGCGCTCGCCGGTCTGCGCGGGGAGCACCCCGGGCTCCGCGTGCGCTCCTGCGAACTGGAGCCGGAGCGCGGCATCGCCGGGGTGATCCGCGGCGACCTCGATCTCGCCGTCGTCCTGGACTGGTACAACAAGCCGATGCCGGTGCCGGACGGGCTGGTCAAGGCGCCGATCCTGGACGACCCCGCCGACGTGGCGATGCCGGCCGGACATCCGCTCGCGGGACGGGACGAGGTGGACCTCGGTGAGTTCGCCGGGGACGAGTGGATCACCTGGGGCGACGGCGAGTTCTGCCACGAGTGGCTGATGTTCACGCTCCGCTCGCGGGGCGTCGAGCCGATCGTCGGCCACCGGGCGGCCGAGACGCACACCCAGCTCGGTCTGGTGGCCGCCGGTCTGGGGGTGTGCATCGCCCCGCTGCTCGGACGCCACCCGGTGCCGGAGGGAATCGTCATGGTCCCGCTCCGGCAGCGGCTGCGCCGGCACGTCTACGCCCTGTGGCGGGCGGACGCCGACCGCCGCCCGTCGATCAGGGCGGCGGTGCGGGCGCTGAAGTCTGCCGCCGACAACCTCGGCTGACACCGGTCGGCCGCCGACGGCCCGGGCCGGCACCGGTCGGCCGCCGGCCGACGCGACGGACACCGGCCGCTGTCCCCGCAGGCCCTACAGGTCGGCCAGCTTGCGGAAGTCCCACGACACGATCTTCTCCGGGCGCAGCCGCACCCACGCGTGCCGTCCGTCGTGCGGCATGGCGTCCAGGCCGAAGTTCTTGCGGGCGAACAGCGTTTCCACGGAGTCGAGTTCGGCGCACAGTTCCCCGGTGCGCGGGATCTCGCCCACGAACTCCACGGTGCCGGACAGCTCCACGCCCCGCAGCGAGTCGTACTCCTCACCACTGTCGATCACGATCGCGACCCGTGGATCCCGGCGCAGGTCCGCCCAGCGTCTGCTGCGCACCACGGAGTACAGCCACAGCGCGGAGCCGTCCCACAGGAACCACAGGGCGCTCACGTGCGGGGCGCCGTCGGCGGACACGGTGGCCACCCGGCAGGTGCGCTGGGTGGTGAGGAACGCGCTCACCTCGCCCGGCGACATCATGATCTTCCGGCCCCTGCGCTGGGTGACGGTCATCCATCCCTCTTCTCTCTTCGCTTCTCTCACGTCGTGCCGGAGGCGGCGCTGACAGCACGTCAGGAAAGGACGGTCCGCACAGGATGAGTCCTCCTCACCGCCCGCGCAACGGTGGCTGTCCCCGTCCGTCCCGTGCGCCCCGTCCGTCCGACGCCGTCGCAGGGGTGCCGTCGCACCGCACCCCCGCGACGATCCGCCACGCCCCCGCGCCGGTCGCCACGGACGAGGTCCTGGCGTGCCCGGCGCGCCGGGGCGGTCGCGTCAGGCCAGCGTGATCGAGTCACCGCTCACGCTGATCGGCACCTCGGGCAGGGACTTCGTCGCCGGGCCGCTCTTGACGCTGCCGTCGGTGATGGAGAAGTTGCTGTTGTGACAGGGGCAGTTGATGACCCCGTCGGCGATGCTCTTCACCGCGCAGCCCTGGTGCGTGCACACCGCCGAGTAGGCCTTGTACTCACCCGCCGTCGGCTGCACGACGACCACCTTCTGATCGGCGAACACCTTCCCGCCGCCCTCGGGGATGTCCGCGGTCGTCGTCAGGGCCGCACCCGCCGCGGCCCCGCCGCCGGTGCTCGCGGACCCGGAACCGCCGGTGGCGCCGGCCGCTCCCGAGGAGTCCACCGAACCGGACGAGTCGTCGTCGGAGCCTCCGCACGCGGTCAGCGCGACGGCGAGCCCCGCGGCTCCGGCGGCCGCCACGACGGTGCGGCGGGCGGGTCCCGAGGCGGAGTGGAACGATGCGCTGGTCATGCTGGGGTTCCTTTCGGGCGGATTCGACGGTGTGCCGAGAGGTACGGGCCGCGGGCGCCACCCGTTCAGCGGCGGTCGAGCCCGTTCGGACGGTGTCGAGATCCTGACCCGTTCGGGATGAGCGGGGCGTAAGCCACAGCTGTCGCGGAGCTGTCGGCCGGGCCCCGCGGGCCCGCGCGACCCCAGTAGCCTGGGGCGATGCTGAAGGAAGTCATCGCGACCCGTTTCATCACGCCCCTGCGTGAGGGCGGCTCGCTGCCGGGCCTCGTCGAGGCCGACGACCTCGCCGCCTACGTCCTGAAGTTCACCGGCGCCGGGCAGGGCCGCAAGACACTCGTCGCCGAGGTCGTCTGCGGAGAACTCGCCCGCCGCCTCGGACTGAGGGTGCCGCGCCTGGTCACCGTGGAGCTGGACGCCGTGCTGGGCCTCGGCGAACCCGAACAGCAGGTGCAGGGCCTCCTGCGGTCCAGCGGCGGCACCAACCTCGGCATGGACTTCCTGTCCGGAGCCCTCGGCTTCGACCCGCTCGCCTTCCCGGTCGACCCCGCCGAGGCCGGGCGGATCGTCTGGTTCGACGCGCTGGTCAACAACGTCGACCGCTCCTGGCGCAACCCCAACCTGCTGGTGCACCGCGGCGACCTGTGGCTCATCGACCACGGCGCCACCATGATCTGGCACCACAACTGGCCCTCCGCCGAGGCCTCCGCGGCCCGCCCCTACGACGCCACCGACCACGCCCTCGCCCGCTTCCGCCCGGACGTCGAGGCCGCCGCGACCGAGCTGGCCCCCCTGATCACCGCCGATCTCCTCGCCGAGGTCACCGCCGAGATCCCCGACGTCTGGCTGACCGACGAGCCCGGCTTCGACACCCCGGACGCGCTCCGGAGTGCCTACGCGGCACCCCTCCTCGCGCGCGCCGCCGTCATCCACGAACGCATCGAGAGGGACCGGTGAACGAGCGCCACATCATCAGGGCCAGCGAGGCCAACGAGCGGGACGTCTACGAGTACGCCCTGCTGCGGATCGTGCCCCGCATCGAGCGCGGCGAGTGCATCAACGCCGGCGTGCTCGTCTACTGCCGGGCCCAGGGCTACGTCGGCGCCCGCACCCACCTCGACGAGGCCCGGCTGCTGGCGCTGGACCCGGACGCGGACGTGGCCGGGGTGCGCGCCGCGCTGCGCGCCGTGGAGAACGTGTGCGGCGGCGGCGAGGCGGCCGGACAGGCGGCGCACGACGACGCCGGGCGGCGGTTCCGCTGGCTGATCGCGCCCCGCTCGACGGTCGTCCAGCCGGGGCCCGTGCACACCGGGCTCACCACCGATCCCGCGGCCGAGACCGACCGCCTGCTGGACCTCCTGGTGAGGTGACCGGCCGGGTGATGAATCACACCGCCCCCGTGTGGCGTTGACACCGGATGCCAAGGCTTCTAGCGTCACGTCTGCCGAAGGTACTAAGCGGTCGCTCACCGAGTCGACGGTGATCAGGACGGTCGCTCCCCACACGGACGTACATTCTCGAGGGCGAGGAGAAGCAGCAATGTCCACCACAGAGCAGCGGGTCGCAGTAGTCACGGGCGCGGCGCGCGGCATCGGTGCCGCCACCGCCGTACGGCTGGCCGCCGAGGGCCGCGCGGTCGCGGTGATCGACCTCGACGAGGCCGCCTGCAAGGACACCGTCGAGAAGATCACCGCGGCGGGCGGCCGGGCGATCGCGGTCGGTGCCGACGTCTCCGACGAGGCCCAGGTCGAGGCGGCCGTCGCACGCGTCGTCGAGGAACTGGGCGCCCCGACGATCCTCGTCAACAACGCGGGTGTGCTCCGCGACAACCTGCTGTTCAAGATGAGCGCCGGCGACTGGGACACGGTGCTCAACGTGCACCTGCGCGGCTCGTTCCTGATGACCAAGGCGGTCCAGAAGCACATGGTCGACGCCGGCTTCGGCCGGATCGTCAACCTCTCCTCGTCCTCCGCGCTCGGCAACCGGGGCCAGGCCAACTACTCCGCCGCCAAGGCCGGTCTGCAGGGCTTCACCAAGACCCTCGCCATCGAGCTGGGCAAGTTCGGCATCACCGCCAACGCCGTCGCCCCGGGCTTCATCGCCACCGACATGACGGCCGCGACCGCCGCCCGCGTCGGCATGGGCTTCGAGGAGTTCAAGGCCGCCGCCGCCACCCAGATCCCGGTGGCGCGCGTCGGCGAGCCCGACGACATCGCCAACGCGATCGCGTTCTTCACGGGCGAGGCCGCCGGTTTCGTCTCCGGCCAGGTGCTGTACGTCGCCGGCGGACCGCTCAACTAGACCACCAGGGATCACGGACATGACTGAACTGCCCGCACTCTCCGGCAAGGTCGCCCTCGTCACGGGCGCCAGCCGCGGCATCGGCTACGGCGTCGCCGAGGCGCTCGTCGCCCGCGGCGACCGGGTCTGCATCACCGGACGCAACGAGGACGCCCTCAAGGAGGCCGTCGACAAGCTCGGCGCCGACCGCGTCATCGGTGTCGCCGGCAAGGCCCACGACGAGGCGCACCAGGCGGTCGCCGTCGAGCGCACGATGGAGGCCTTCGGCCGCGTCGACCACCTGATCAACAACGCCGGTACGAACCCGGTGTTCGGGCCGATCGCCGACCTCGACCTGAACGTGGCGCGCAAGGTGTTCGAGACCAACGTGATCTCGGCGCTCGGCTTCGCCCAGCGCACCTGGCACGCCTGGCAGAAGGACAACGGCGGCGCCATCGTCAACATCGCCTCCGTCGCGGGCCTCGCGCCCTCGCCCTTCATCGGGGCGTACGGCGTGAGCAAGGCCGCGATGATCAACCTGACGCAGCAGCTGGCCCACGAGTTCGCGCCGAAGGTGCGGGTCAACGCCATCGCCCCGGCCGTGGTGAAGACCAAGTTCGCGCAGGCCCTGTACGAGGGCCGGGAGGCCGAGGCGGCCGCCGCCTACCCGCTGGCCCGGCTCGGCGTGCCCTCCGACATCGGGGGTGCCGCCGCGTTCCTCACCTCGGAGCAGTCGGACTGGGTCACCGGTCAGACCCTCGTCGTCGACGGCGGCATGTTCCTCAACGCGGGCGTGGCCTGACGGCACCCCGCCGCACCCCGGCCGCGGGGGGGGGGGGGGGCCCCCCCCCCCCGGGGCGCCGGGGCGCGGGGCCGCGGCCCCCGGGGGGGCCCCCCCGGCGGGAGTGGGTGGGGGGGCAAGGGGGTTGTTGGGGGGGGGGGGGCGG
>NZ_JBIVKQ010000033.1:44586-74845 GCF_044750845.1 Streptomyces sp. NPDC088766
GGCTCAGGGGCCCCCCGCCCCCCCCGGGGGCGGCTCCGGCTGATTCCCCCCCCCGGGGGGGGGGCCCGCCCGCCCCCCCCCCCCCCCCGGCCCGGGGGCCCCCCCCCCCCCCCGGCCGGCCCCCCCCGCGGCCGTGCGAACGTCGCACAGGGTCATGACAACGTCGTCATTTGTCGTGATCCATAACGTGATGTTTGGAGCGGGTTCAGCCGGCCTGACGCTGCGGTATGGTCTGCCAACCCTTGGCATGGCAGATCGAGGAGCGTGCGCGTGTTCAACCGGAACCGATCCTTGCAGCAGGTCGCGGCGATCGTGTCCATATCCCTGGTGGCCGGATGCAGCCTCCTGGGAGAGGAAGGCTCCGACGACGCCGGGCCGATCGTCGTGGGCACCACCAGCGCCCCCAGCACGCTGGACCCCGCCGCCTCCTGGGACGGCTCCTGGGAGCTGTTCCGCAACGTCTACCAGACGCTGCTGTCGTACCCCAACGGCGCGACGACGCCCCAGCCCGACGCCGCCACCTGCAAGTTCACCGACGGCACCAGCCGGACGTACCGCTGCGAACTGCGCGAGGGCCTCTCCTTCTCCAACGGGGACAAGCTCGACGCGGAGGCCGTCAAGTACACCTTCGACCGGATCCTCGCCATCAACGCGCCCACCGGCCCCGCGGGACTGCTCGGCAGCCTCGACCGGGTCGAGGCCGTCGGCGACCGCGAGGTCGTCTTCCGGCTCAACAAGCCCGACGCCACTTTCCCCTTCGTGCTCGCCACCCCCGGCATGTCCCTCGTCGCCCCGGACGACTACCCGGCCAAGGCGGTGCGCGAGGGCGACGGCATCGTCGGCTCCGGCCCGTACGACCTGAAGGTCTACAAGGAGGGCGACCGGGCGGAACTCGTCCGCAACGACCGCTACAAGGGCGCCGCCGACCGCAAGAACGGCGCCGTGACCATCCGCTACTTCCAGGACTCCGGCGAGATGGTCAAGGCGCTGCGGGGCAAGCAGATCGACATCACCTACCAGGGCCTCGCCGCCGACGACATCGTCGCCCTGGAGAACAAGAGCGACGAGAACGACGGCCTCCAGCTCGTCGAGGGCGCCGCCACCAACATCAACTACCTGGTGTTCAACCCCAAGGACAAGTGGTCGGACAAGCTCGCCGTGCGCCGGGCCGTCGCCCAGGTCATCGACCGGGCCGCGCTCGCCCACAAGGTCTACAAGGACACCGTCGACCCGCTGTACTCGATGGTCCCCAAGGGCCTGACCGGCCACACCACCGGCTTCTTCGACGACTTCGGCGACCCCGACCCGGACAAGGCCCGCGCGATCCTCGACGACGCCGGCATCACCGGCCCCGTGCCGCTCACGCTCTGGTACACCACCGACCGCTACGGCTCCGACACCGCCCTGGAGTTCAAGGAGATCAAGACCCAGCTGGAGGCCTCGGGCCTGTTCGAGGTCACCCTCAAGAGCCGCCCCTGGAAGACCTACGTGGTGGGCTACCAGAAGGGCGAGTACCCGGTGTTCGGACGCGGCTGGGCCCCCGACTTCCCGGACGCCGACAACTTCATCGCCCCGTTCGTCGGCGAGCAGAACGCGCTCGGCACGCCGTACCCGGAGAAGCAGATCACCCAGGTGCTGCTGCCCCGCTCCCGCGAGGAGAGCGACCGTGCCAACGTGGTGAAGGACTTCCAGGAGGCCCAGCAGATCCTCGTCGACGATGCCCGGCTGCTGCCGCTGTGGCAGGGCAAGCAGTACATCGCCGCGAACGAGGACGTCTCCGGCGGCGAGCGGGCGCTGGACCCGTCGACGATCATGATGGTGTGGGAGCTGTCCCGCAAGACCAGCTGGTAGGCGCACCGCGGACGCCGTTGTCAGTGGTCACCTGTAGGTTCTGTGACCGGTAAGTGACCGCACGACGGAGGACGTTGACGTGACCGACATCGCCATGCTGCCCGAGACCTGGCGCGGGGTTTTGGGCGACGAGCTGGAGCAGCCCTACTTCAAGGAGCTGACGGAGTTCGTCGAGGAGGAGCGGGCGAAGGGGCCCGTCTACCCTCCGCGCGAGGAGGTCTTCGCCGCGCTCGACGCGACGCCGTACGACCGGGTGAAGGTCCTGATCCTCGGCCAGGACCCCTACCACGGCGAGGGCCAGGGACACGGCCTGTGCTTCTCGGTACGGCCCGGGGTGAAGATCCCGCCGTCGCTGCGCAACATCTACAAGGAGATGCACGCCGAGCTGGGCACCCCCGTCCCGGACAACGGCTATCTGATGCCGTGGGCCCGGCAGGGCGTGCTGCTGCTCAACGCGGTCCTCACGGTCCGCGCCGGTGAGGCCAACTCGCACAAGGGCAAGGGCTGGGAGAGGTTCACCGACGCGGTGATCCGGGCGGTGGCCGAGCGGCCCGACCCGGCGGTCTTCGTCCTGTGGGGGAACTACGCGCAGAAGAAGCTGCCCCTGATCGACGAGACCCGGCACGTGGTGGTGAAGGGCGCGCACCCCTCACCGCTGTCGGCGAAGAAGTTCTTCGGATCCCGTCCGTTCACGCAGATCAACGAGGCGGTGGCCCGGCAGGGCCACGAGCCGATCGACTGGACGGTGCCGAACCTGACCTGACCCCCACCGGGCCGGTCCCCCCGGCGGACCGGCCCGGTGCCGCCTGACGGGGATCTCCGGTGCCTGCGGTTAGCGTCTTCGCAACAACGCAAGGAGGGTTCGTGGCGGAGCATCGGCAGGAACAGGCGGCGCCGGACGCCGTGCTGACCCGGATCGGGCAGCTGGTGATGCTGCACCACGGGGGAGACCGGGAGGAAGCCAGACGGCGCCTGCTGGAGCTGTGGGAGGAGCTGGGCGAGGAGGGCGACGCGCTGCACCGCTGCACCGTCGCCCACTACCTCGCCGACACCCAGGACGACCCCTTCGACGAACTGGCCTGGGACCTGAGAGCGCTGACCGCGGCCGAGGAGCACGAGCGGGCGCCCGCAGTGCGGGCGCTGTACCCCTCGCTCCACCTCAACCTCGCGGCGGACTACGTCAAACTCGGCCGTACGGAAGCCGCCCGCACCCATGTGCGCAAGGCCCGCAGAGCGGCCCGGGGACTCGGCGACGACACCTACGGCGACGGCGTGCGGGCGGCCATCAGCCGGATGGAGCTGCGGCTGGGGGAAGGCGGCCAGGACCACCTCCGGTCCGAGTAGGCGGGGCGGCGCGGCCTCAACGCCCGTAGGCACCCTCGCAGATCACGGACTCCGGGCTGCCCGGCCGCCAGCCCCCGTACTTCCGGCCGAGACCGCACACATCGGTGTTCCCTCGCACCCCCTCCTTCACGTCGGGGACCTCGACGCGCGGCTGCGCGGGGCGACGGCGTTCCGGCCGGGCCGGTCCCGGGCGCGCCGGGGCCGGCGGGCGGTGGCGGGCGGACGGGGGCTGCGCGGCGGGCGCCGCCGGCGCGGTCCGCCGTGGTGACGCCGGTGTGCTCGGCTCCCGCCCGGGCTCCGTCCCGGCCATCTCCAGGGCCTCCCGGGCCGGTGCCTGCACCACCTGTGTCCCGGCCCGGCCGTCGGGCCGCGGCACGGACGGCTGGGCCGGGGCCGCGGGCGGGCGGGGCACGGGCGGGTACCGGACGGTCACGCATCCGGCGAGGGCCGTGACGGCCACGGTCACCAGAAGCGTTGCGGTAGTCGTCGTTCGCTGCACCCGCGCCACTTTGCTGGCTGCGGCCCGCCGAGGCACGGCGGACCGGCCGATCATGCCCCACACGGGTGATCCCGTACCCCCCAGGGAGGGCGCGCGGTGCCCGTGGGTGACGTGACGTCAGTCGCCGGTGACGCCGTCGATCCGCTCGCGCAGCAGATCGGCGTGGCCGTTGTGCCGCGCGTACTCCTCGATCATGTGCGTGTAGATCCAGCGCAGGCTGAACGGCTCCCCGGTGAACCGGCTCCTGCCGCGGGAGAGGTCGTCCAGCCCGAAGCCGGCCGCGTTGCGCCGGGCGGTCGCGATCTCGGCCTGCCAGCCGGCGTACGCCTCCTGCCAGGTGTCCTGCTCGGTGAGGTGGAACTCGCCGTCGCGGTCCTCGTCCGTGTAGTAGATCGGGGCGGCCCCGTCATCCACGAGGACCTTGCGGAACCAGCCGCGCTCGACCTCCGCCATGTGCCGCACCAGCCCCATCAGGGACAGTTCGGAGGGGGCACGGACGCGGTGCGGAGCTGGTCGTCGGTGAGGCCCTCGCACTTCCACGCGAGGGTCCGCCGGTGGTAGTCCAGCCAGCCTTCCAGCATGGTGCGTTCGTCGGCGTTCTGGGCGGGTTCGGTGCGCTCGGTCGTCATACCCGCATGCTCGCCCGGCCGGCCCTTGCGCCACCACGTGTTTTCCGCCGGGCAGAGGTCGGCGAGCGAGTGCCCGGCCGGCGGTTCCCGCAGCCCGGACCGGATCTCTCCAGGCCGGGGGACCCGGCGCCCGCGCGGCCCGGAGGGTCCGCGGCCCGGCCCGCCGGGTCGCTCCCCGGGCCCTCGGCCGACGCTGCCCGCCTCACCTCCACGGCCGCCTCGCCTCTATGGCTGCCTCGCCTCTATGGCCGTCTCGCTTCCACGGCGTCGCCGGCCGCCTCACGCTCCCGCGGCTCGGCCGAGCCGGCGACCAGGCCGGCGAGCACGCCGTCGTCCCCGCCCGGCGTCACATCGGCCACCCCGCCCGCACGGCCGCCCTCCCGGGCACGTCCCGCGTCCTCCCGGCTGCCGGCGCCGTACGCAACGGCGGGCCCGGCGAACCGGCCCGGACTCCTGCCGCACGGACCCCGGCGGGAGCGCCCGCCGGACGCCGCCGCGGGCCCCGTATGCTGCCGTGCAGGCAGGCGCGGACCAGCAGTGAAGGAGCCCCCGTGAAGGTCGGCTGCATCGGACTCGGCGACATCGCGCAGAAGGCGTATCTGCCGGTGCTCGGCGCGCTGCCCGGGATCGAACTCCATCTCCAGACGCGCACCCCGGCCACCCTCGACCGGACAGCCGACAGCCTGCGCCTGCCGGCCGGGCAGCGCCACCGCGATCTCGACGCGCTGCTCGCCCGGGGCCTGGACGCCGCTTTCGTGCACGCCCCCACCGCCGTCCACCCCGAGATCGTCACACGGCTCCTGGAAGCGGGCGTCCCGACCTACGTCGACAAGCCGCTCGCGTACGACCTCGCCGACTCCGAGCGGCTCGTCGCGCTCGCGGAGGAGCGCGGGACCGGCCTGGCCGTGGGCTTCAACCGGCGGTTCGCCCCCGGGTACGCGCAGTGCGCCGACCACCCGCGCGAGCTGATCCTGATGCAGAAGAACCGCGTCGGCCTGCCAGAGGAGGCACGGGCGATGATCCTCGACGACTTCATCCACGTCGTCGACACCCTGCGCTTCCTCGCCCCGGGACCGGTCGAGGACGTCACCGTGCGGGCCCGCGTCGAGGCCGGGCTGCTGCACCACGTCGTCCTCCAGCTCTCCGGTGACGGCTTCACCGCGCTCGGGGTGATGAACCGGCTCAGCGGGTCCAACGAGGAGATCCTCGAGGTGTCCGGCCAGGACACCAAGCGTCAGGTCGTCAATCTCGCCGAGGTGATCGACCACAAGGGCCAGCCGACCGTGCGGCGGCGCGGCGACTGGGTGCCCGTGGCCCGCCAGCGCGGCATCGAGCAGGCGGTGCTGGCTTTCCTCGACGCCGTCCGCGCGGGACGGACGCTCAGCGCCCGGGACGCGCTGGCGACTCACGAACTGTGCGAGCGGGTGGTCCGAGCGGTGCGGGAGCGTTCCGGCGCGGCCTGACCGCCCGCGCTCCCTCCACCACACCGAATCCGAGGAGGACGAGCAGGGCGGCGTGCACCGGCCAGTCGCCGAAGCGGACGTACGGGGTGACACCGTCCGCGAGCGGCACCTCGTAGACGGCGGCGGTGCTCGCGTCCGTCCCCAGCCGTGGGCCGAGCCGCCCGCCGCTCGCGTCGTACACCGCCGAGACACCCGTCAGCGTCGCGTGCACGAAGGGGCGGCCGGTCTCCGCGGCCCGCAGGGCGCCCAGTGAGGCGTGCTGCGCGGGGGCCCAGCTGTTCTGGAACGTCGACGTCGACGACTCGCCGACCAGGACGTCGGTGCCGTCCTCGACGAGATGGCGGCTCATGTCGGGGAACGCCGTCTCGAAGCACACCAGCGGGCCGATGCGCAGGCCAGCCCCGGTGTTCATCACGACCTGCTCCGTGCCGCGCCGCCGGTCCTCGCCGGCCGCCTTGCCGACGGACGTGGCCCAGCCCAGCAGCGACCGGGCGGGCACGTACTCACCGAACGGCACCAGCCGCATCTTGTCGTACCGGTCGCCGGTCGGTCCGTCCGGTCCGATCAGGACCGAACTCTTGTAGATGCCGGGCCGGTCGGACCGGCGGGCGTCCACGTTGACCAGGATGTCGGCGCCGGTCGCGCGCGACAGTCCGGCCAGCCGGCGCGCCAGGTCGGGACGGTCGGCCAGGTCGTGCCCGACGCTGCTCTCGCCCCAGACGATCAGATCGACGTCCTGCCCGACGAGCCGGCGGGTCAGCTGCTCCTCCCGGTCGAAACGGCGCTCGGGTCCGTCGACGACACCGGCCTGTACGACGGCTATCCGCGCCTGCCCGCCGGTCTCCGGCCGCGGCGACCACACCCATGCGGCGGAGGCCGCGGCGGCCGTCGCCACCAGGCCGGCGACGGCCGGCACCCGGTGCGACGGCACCGCGACGAGCAGGGCGAGAGCGACGTTCACCGCCACCACCAGGAAGCTCAGCAGCCACACCCCGCCGACGGACGCCAGCCGCAGTGCCGGCTCCACCTGCCACTGGCCGGCCCCGAGCACACCCCACGGTCCGCCCAGCCCCTGCCAGGAACGGACCAGTTCCACGGCCAGCCAGCCCGAGGGCAGCACCAGCAGCGCGGCTCCGGCCCGGCCCCGCGAGGGCACCCCGCCGAGGAACCGGCGCACCAGCCAGCCCCACGGCGCCCACAGCGCGCCCAACAGGGCGGCGAGGACCAGCGTGAAGACGTGCAGGCTCGGCAGCAGCCACACGTGCATGGACAGCATGAACCCGAATCCGCCGGCCCAGCCGTCGTACAGGGCCCGCCTGCCCGTGGGGGCCGAACGCGCCAGCAGGAGCCACGGGACCAGCGCGGCGTACGCCCACCACCACAGGCCGGGCGCCGGGAAGGACGGGACGGGCAGCGCGCCTGCCAGGGCCACGAGGACCGAGCGCCGCCACGGGGAGGAGAGCCAGTGACCGAACGTCTTCATACGGCACCTCCCTACCCCGTGGTCGCTCCAGTGTGCGCGTTCGGGGCGATCTCCGGCCAGATGGTCTTCGGTGGACGGTCAGCCGTCCGGTCAGCCGGCGATGTCCCGGCCCGGCAGCCGGCGCCACTTCTCCCGCACCACCACCTCGCGCATCCGCCAGCCGTCCTCCGTCCGCAGCAGTTCGAAGGCGTACCGGCCGCCGCACACGAAGTCCGGCGCCCCGGCGGCCCCCTCCCCGCCCGCCAGCCGCATCGGGCTCACGTAGTCGGCCTGGACCCGGGCGGTGTCGCCCCGGTCCTGCTCCAGGACCCCGAAGCGCAGTCGGCGGTTGACGATCAGGTGCTGGCGCATCGAGAACGGCCGCGTGCTCTCATCGAGCCACGCGGCGACCTTCCCCACCTCTCCCTCGATGCCGCCGGCCGAGCGGTAGTCCGCCCGCCCGTCGGAAGTGAACAAGGCCCGGTAGGCCGCCCAGTCGCCGTCGTCGACGGCGACCGCGTAGTCGGTGATCAGACCGTCGACGGCCAGGCGGTCCATCACGGCCGCGAGCTCCACACGCTGCGTCATGGCCCGAGTGTTGGGCATGGCGGGCGCGGCGCCAAGGGCCGTGCGGGTACGTCCGCCCGATCGGCGCGGCGAACCGCCGAAGTCTTTCCGGCAGGAACCGGGCCGGGCGGGTCCGCTGTCTCGCGCAGCCCTGACCGGCGTATCCCCGATCGGCGTACCCATAGGGTGAGCCCCATGTCTGCCACGTTGAGTTCCACGAAAACCCGCGCCGCGCTGCGCGCGTCGGCGCGCATATCCGTCGAGTTGTTGCTGCTCCTCGTGGGGCTCTCGGTCGTGCTGTGGCTGTTGGGCCAGATGTGGTCGATCGTGTGGCCGCTCGTCGTCGGCCTGTTCCTGACCACCCTGACCTGGCCCCCGACGCGCTACCTGCGCCGGCGCGGCTGGCCGCCCGCCCTCGCCGCGTCGCTGGTGACCGTCCTGTTCCTGCTGGTCGCCGCGGGCACCGTGGCGCTGATCGCGGTGCCGGTGGCCTCCCAGTCCGGGGAGTTGACCGACGGGGTGGTCGAAGGCCTGCAGAGAGTGCGCGAATGGGCCGCCGGGCCGCCGCTGAACATCGGCGACGACCAGATCGACAAGGCCTTCGACACCGGGGTCGCCCGCGCCCAGGACGGCCTGGGGAGCATGGTCAACGCCGTCGTCACGGGAGTGAGCACGGTGGTCGACGGCCTGGTCACCGCTGTCCTGGCGCTCTTCCTGATGTTCTTCTTCCTCAAGGACGGCCCCCGGTTCCTGCCCTGGCTGGCCCGTCAGCTGCCCGGCCGGTTCGCCACGGACGTCCCGACGGTGGCCGCCCGCAGCTGGGACACGCTGGGCGCGTTC
The DNA here is from genome assembly GCF_044750845.1 of Streptomyces sp. NPDC088766. Lineage (NCBI taxonomy): Bacteria > Bacillati > Actinomycetota > Actinomycetes > Kitasatosporales > Streptomycetaceae > Streptomyces > Streptomyces sp. NPDC088766. Next base: position 53,242 of record NZ_JBIVKQ010000033.1, read on the forward strand.
GTCCGGTCGCAGGCGGTCGTCGGTCTGCTCGACGCGGTGCTCATCGGCCTCGGGCTGTGGATCCTGGACGTGCCGCTGGTGCTTCCGCTGGCGGTGCTGACCTTCGTCTCCGCGTTCGTGCCGATCGTGGGCGCGCTGTTCGCCGGATTCGTCGCCGTCCTCATCGCGCTGGTCTCCAACGGTCTGACGGACGCGCTGATCGTGCTGGCCATCATCGTCGTGGTGCAGCAGCTGGAGGGCAACGTCTTCCAGCCGATGATCCAGAGCCGGGGGGCTCGGCCTGCACGCGGCGGTGGTCCTGCTGGCGGTGACGCTCGGCGGCAGCCTCGCCGGGATCGTCGGCAGTCTGCTCGCGGTGCCGGTCGCGGCACTGCTCGCGGTGATCTGGAACTACATGCGCGAGCAACTCACCGACCCGGCCGAGGAATCGGGGGCGGACGAGGCGCACGACGGGGCCGTGGTGCCGTCGTAGCGCTCCTTGCCGGGGGTACGGAGGAGAGGGGTCGGCGTGGCGCTCCCTGCCGGGGAGGGATCGGGACGAGGGCCCGGCCGGGAGATGTGCGGCGACGGGGCCGGCCTCAGGCCGCCCTGACGACCTCTCCGCGGATGGCCGCGGCCCACTCGACCACCAACAGCTCGTACTCCGCCCGCTCCGGGGCCGACAGCGACCCGCCCGCGCGCAGCCACAGAGCCCGGATCTGCTCGTTCAACTCGGCGGCAGACCGCACGGAACCAGGGGCTGATGAACTCGGGGACATGCGCAACAGCCTAGGGGCAAGCACTGACACTGCGCTACCGGGTGGCTACGCAATCCCTATGGGCTTGGTCACGGGCCGCCTTCACCGCGCGGGGCGGCGTTTTCGGCCGGGACGCCGGGACGCCGGGACGCCGGGACGCAAGGACGCCGGTGCGCAAGGACGGCGGGACGAAGGGGCGGCGGCTTGCCGGTGCCCCGCCCGGCAACTTCACGCGTAGTACTCTCGCCGAAGTGGTCTGATGACGCACCGGAAGGGTGTCCATGGCGAGACGGAACGACGAGCGGCGCGCCGCCCTGGTGGATGCGGCGATCGAGGTGCTGGCCCGGGAGGGAGCCCGAGGTCTGACCTTCCGGGCGGTGGACACCGAGGCCGCCGTGCCCGTCGGCACCGCGTCCAACTACTTCGCCAACCGCGACGACCTGCTCACCCAGGCCGGCGCCCGCGTCTACGAGCGGCTCCAGCCCGACGAGGCCACGCTCACCCGACAGCGCACGGCCGGCCGCGACCGGGAGACGTACGCGGAGCTGATGCGTGAGCTGGTCGGCCGCGTCGCCTCGTTCCGCACCGGCTACCTCGCCCTGCTCGAACTGCGCCTCGAGGCCACCCGCCGCCCCGAACTGCGCAAGGTGCTCACCGCGCGGGTCCGGGCCGACGTCGAGGGGAACGTCGCCTATCACGAGGCCTCCGGGTTCCCCGGGGACGCCATGGCCGTCAAGCTGCTCATTCTGGCGCTCAACTGGCTGATCGTGGAGCAGCTCACCCTGCCGGACGTCTTCACGGCGGCGGAGCGCGAGGAGCTGGTGACGGCGGCGGTCGACCGGATCGTGGCGGTCGAGTAGGCCGGGCCCACTGCCCACTGCCCACTGCCCGGTGCCCGCTGCCCACTGCCCGCCGCCCACTGCCCGTGGCCGGTGCCGGCCGCCCCGGCCGGTCGCGGAACGGCCGTGCCGGGGCGGCGGGCGCAACTGCCGCCCGAGCGGGATCAGCCCGCCGACTCCGCCGCGTGCGGGCTCAGGACGCCCATCGCCACGAGGGCGATGATCACGATGCCGAGGACCACGCGGTAGTACACGAACGGCATGAACGACTTGGTGCTGATGAACTTCATGAACGAAACTATGTCGACGTGTCCTGAGCGGCTTTGACCTGCTGGTTTCCACCACTTTTCAAGATCGAATGGTAGAGCAGTGGGAGATGGCGCCTTTCCAGTGCCCTCCCTCGCCGACCACGAACGGCGCAGCCACCTGCTTTGCAGCGAATCGGCAATCTCCTGCTCCATGGCCAGGGCAACGTGCGAGTAGAGACCATCCACGCCGGCGACCTCGCGGCCCATGCGGGTCTCCACGGCGATGCGACTGTGTCGATCTTCATCCAGCCAGCCACTCCTTGCCGCCGTGACGAAGCAGGTACAGCCGCTTCCCGGCGTTCGTGGTCGCGGGGAACCGGCCCCCGACCCGCGGCCAAACTGTCCAAACAAGGCACTGGCCGCAGTGCGCGCCTCGGTCGCTCACCAGCCCGGACGGGATTTTCGGCAAGGGCAGGATGCATGAGGCCGACTGGGGCGACAGCGGTGCCCCGGATGAGCTGATCGGCACGTGAAGAGCTGTGCCGCGGTGACCTGCATGCCCTGGCGGTCGCCGGAGGCGCTCCAGCGGTCACCGCACCCCAGCGGGCGCTGGCCGCGTTTCTGCGTCTGCCCGCCGGGTGATCCCCGCACCGGGGCACCGCTGCTCTGGCACTCGTGCCCGTACGGGGCGGTGCAGCCGGTGGTCGGGTGCACGGTCGCCTCAGGTTGTCGGTGCCGTCGGCTAGCGTGCGCGGTATGCGCTACTTCAATACGGCCGGGCCGTGCGTCCCCACGCGTCACTACATGGTGCCGGCCCAGGAGCGGCTGCCCAGGGCCCGCGGGTACATCGAGCAGGGCCAGTACTTCGTGGTGCACGCGCCACGGCAGACCGGGAAGACGACGGTGCTGGCGGCGATGGCCCGGGAACTGACGGCCTCGGGCCGGTACGCAGCGCTGCACTTCTCGTGCGAGAGCGCGGAGGTGGCCGGGGAGGACTACGGCCAGGCCGAGCTGCTGGTGCTGGAGGCGATTCGGCGGTCCGCGGAGTCCGCTGGGCTTCCTGATGAGCTCGCGCCCCCCGACTCCTGGCCCGACGCGGTGCCCGGGTCCCGGCTCACTCGGGGGCTGACTGCGTGGGTGCGGAGCTGTCCGCGTCCGCTGGTGCTGTTCTTCGACGAGATCGACGCGCTGCGGGGGGAGAGCCTGCGCAGTGTGCTGCGCCAGTTGCGCGATGGCTTCACTGTCAGCCGTGGCGGCTTCCCGCATGCGGTGGTGCTGTGCGGGCTGCGGGATGTGCGTGACTACAAGGCGGTCTCGGGCGGGGATCCGGGGCGCCTTGGTACGTCGAGTCCGTTCAACATCAAGGTGGCGTCGCTGCGGTTGGGCGACTTCACCGAGGCCGAGGTCGCCGAGCTGTACGGGCAGCACACGACGCAGACGGGCCAGGATTTCACGGTGGATGCGCTGGAGCGTGCCTTCAGCTTTACCCAGGGGCAGCCGTGGCTGGTCAACGCGCTGGCCCGGGAGGTCGTCGAGGAGATGGGGGTGCCGTCGGACACGCCGATCACGGCCGAGCACATGGAGGAGGCGAAGGAGCGGCTGATCCTGGCGCGTGCGACGCATCTGGACTCGCTGGCCGCCAGGTTGGGCGAGGACCGCGTGCGGCGGGTGATCCAGCCGGTGATCGCGGGCGAGCTGCTCCTGCCGACGGACACGTACGACGACGATCTGGGGTACGTGCGCGACCTTGGGCTGGTCGCCCCGGACGCGCCGGTGCGGGTGGCCAATCCGATCTACCAGGAGGTCATTGTCCGGGTCCTGGGAAACAACACGGAGGGCCAGGTCGTCGCCGCCCCGAGCAGCTTCCGGCTGCCGGACGGCCGGATCGACGTGGACAAGCTGCTGTGCTCCTTCGCCAGTTCTGGCGGGAGAACGGCGAGATCCTGGCCACCGCCTCGACCTACCCGGAGGCCGCAGCACAGCTGGTGATGATGGCCTACCTGCACCGGATCGTGAACGGGGCGGGTTTCATCGACCGGGAGTACGGGGTCGGCCGGCGGCGCGTGGACCTGCTGATTCGCCAGCCGTACACCGCTGCCGACGGTTCGCGGGCGGTGCAGCGCGAGGCGCTGGAGCTGAAGGTGTGGCGCCAGGGCCGCACCGACCCCCTCGCCGAGGGGCTGGCACAGTTGGACGACTACCTGGACCGCATGGAGCTGTCCACGGGCACCCTCGTGGTCTTCGACACCCGCCCGCAGGCAGCCCCGGTCCACGAGCGCACCGCCTTCTCGCAGCAGACCACGCCCTCCGGGCGCACCGTCACCCTGCTGCGCGCCTGACGGCCGGGAGACCTCAGCCAGGAGCGCCCTCGGATCTTCCTCCCGTGGCCGTGTTCCCGGAGCAGCACACGGCCTTCTTGAAGCCGGTGTCGACCCAGCTCTTGGTGATGGTTGGGTACGTGTTTTTCGCCTGGTCGAGGAGGCGTATCCCCAGGGCGTTCTCCGAGAGGCTCGCAGCGGTGACGGTCACAACGGGGATCAGGCCGATCGTGTCAGTGAGGATGCCTCGCTTGCGGCCCACGATCTTCTTCGCGGCGTCCGTTCCCTGGCTGGTCACAGGCACGTTGGTGGAGGTCTTGACGCTCTGGGTGTCGATGACGGAGGCCGTCGGGGCTCGGGCTTCCGTCCTTCCTTCACGCGGGCCAGGGCGGTGAGGTCGTAATTGAGCTGGGCGAAGATCCCCTCGTCGCGCCAGGCCGCGTAGTAGAAGTAGACGGTGCCGTGGCCAGGGAAGTCATGTGGGAGGTATTTTCAGGGGATTCCGGTGCGGTTGAGATAGAGGATCGCGTTGAACACGTCACGCAGATCGACTTTCGCCGGCTGGCCGGTGGGGCGACGTTCGAGGCGGGCATTCCGCCAGGCTGTCAACGTCGGTTCGATCAGGGTCCATCGGGCGTCCGACAAGTCGCTGGGGTACGGCTTTCGATCACTCACAGCACAGCCTGAGCATAGGTGCTCCGGAACCACTCATTCCGCTGGCGGCTTGGAGGTTCTGCTGTATCTCTACGTCAGACGGGTTTTCGAGCCCAGAAGCGGATGAGACAGGCGGCGAGGCTATCGCCCCGCCGGGCGATGTTCTTCGTTCATCGGGCCATCCGCAACAAAATGGAACACTCACATAAGGCATGTACGGGCCTTGGCCTGCATAAACGCCCTCTCATAGCATCACAACCGTCTCATTGGACTTGAAATCTTCCGGACGACGAGGCAGGCAGGGATGAGCCCCGGCATGCCCGGATCGCAGCGTTCCTGGGTTCGGACGAAGCCGTCACGGTGAGGCCGGAGACCGTCCGGGACGGGGGGCACGGATTTCGCGAAGCCGATCAAGGGCCGCCACGGCCTGTGTTGGATGGCCAGGATTTGTACGGACGGGCTGTGCCGTGCGGTCTCGGTGGGAAAGGTGCTGGCCATGACGACTTGAAGAGCACCGGCCGAACGGCAGCACCGGCGCAAGGTCGGGAGCGGCTGGTCCCTCCTGGACGGTGAACGCCGGACCTGTGCCGCATGCGGGACGCTCGTCTGCTCGTACCAGTACCGCTTTTATCCGCCCAAGTCTTCCATGTTCGAGCGTTGCATCGGGTTCGCCTGGTGCTCAACTTGCAGGATCTGCTCAGGAAACATGGTTCACATCCCGCGGAACCGGGTTCTGGCCGATGCCCTCGCGTCTCTTTCCCCTGAGCAACGCGAGCGGTTGGTGCGTTCGGAGACGGGGTGATCGAGTTCCTGGACCGCCGGCTCCGAGGCGGGGAAGGACAGCACAGACCAGGGACGCGCTCTTGAAAGTCGGTCATGAACTCTTGGACCCGGTATCGAGAGGTGGTTCGCGTGGCTGCACGGCTTCCACCGCCCACGGATCCGCTGGGAATGCCGAGCCGACATCCACGAGGCGTTCCTCGGACTCGCCCGCTGCCTGATCACCCACCGACAACTCGGCTCATGGTGTGAGCCGTTGTCAGGCCTGCCGCGAAGGCGCAGGTCCATGGCTCGTGTCGAGCAGTGATCAAACTGCCTCCTTCGCCCGACGCCTGGGCGATGTGCGTGAGATCATCCGTCCATGAGTAGCGACCTGGAAGTGAGTGCTCTGGCGATCAACGTCACGATCCCGCAGGCCCTCCGCTGGATCGACACTCGACGTGGTGAGGAGTTCCAGCTGACCACACTCAACATCCGGCTTCTCCCGGACGGTCACCTCGCCGCGAAAGCCTATGGCCGACCAGTCGGCGGTGGTCGGGGCGCATATGTCTCGTTCCCGGTCCCCGACGAACCAGAACTGGCGGCTCTGGTTGTCGAGGCAGCCGGCCGCGCGGGGACGTTGTGGGCCGCCCATCGCGGACTCGGCTGAGTCCGGTCGGGCTCGACAGCAGACGGTGACGGTTCCGGACTTCGCTTTCGCGGGCGGGTTCCGGTCGGCGGAGCTTCTTGCGTGACGCGAGTGCAACTGGCGGCGGCAACGTGGGAGTTCATCGAGCCCTGCTTGCCGATCGGCGAGCACGACCCGTTCGGCGATCGACCGTCCCTAACCGGTTACGGCTGTGGTGTGATGCCGGCGTCTTCGAGGCCATGATGGAGACCGCACCAGCCACCGTCTCCTTTCACTCGTGCGCGATCAAGGACGTGCTTTCCGACTCCCCCCGCCGGGCCAGAGGAATCAGGTGACGCGGCTGTGGTGTCACTCGGTGCGCGACACGTCCCGTGTGATTCCGTGAGCGACGTCCAGCACCATCAGTGCCGACCGGGCCTCGACCGCCGCTGCCGCGTCACGCAGATCCATTCCGGTCAGCGCCTCGATGCGCCGTAGCCGCTGGCTGATGGTGTTGGGGTGCACCATCAGCGCCTGTGCGGTCGCCTGGCGGTCCAGGCGATGCGCCAGGTGCGCTCGGAGGGTCGCCACCAGGGAGGTGCCGTGCTGGTCGTCGTGCCGGATGAGGGGGCCCAGTGTGCGATCGGCGTAACTGTGCAGGGGAGCAGGGTCGCCGAGCTGCAGGAGGAGCCCTGCCACACCCAGCCCGTCCAAGGTGATCACACCTGCGCTGCGCCGCTGGCGGTCGGCTACGGCGAGGGCGCCCCGGGCCGTACGGTAGGCCTCGGCGAACTTGTTGTCGGTGAGCTCGGAAACGGCGACGGTCACGGAGGAGACTCCCGCCGTCGTCGAGATGACTCTGCGCAGGGTCTCGGCGATCTGCGGCCCGTCCTCGGGGCCGGTCGCGGGCGCGGGCCACAGGGCCACGATCGCCTCCTGGTGCTGGCTGATGAGGGGCCGCGGGGTGATGGTGGAAGCCAGCCGGTTCGCCTCGTCCGCGGCGCGACGGAGGGTTCGGGCCGCACTGCCCCGCCCGGTGGTGTCGATGTGTGCGACCAGCGCGCAGTGGGCGCGCGTCAGATCGTGGCCGAGCAGCCGGGCGCGGTGCAGGAGAGCCTCCGCGTGCGGGTCGGCGCCGGTGAGCAGCTCGGCCAGCAGCTCACCGCGCAGGTTCTGCTCGACCTCCAGCGCCGTGCGCTGCCGGAGCAGTTCTAGCGAGAGCACCACCGAGGCATGCTCCAGCGCCCGGCGGTCCAGCGCCGTCAGGGACCTTCGATGGCCGGGTAGCCAGACTCGCGCGGGCACCTCGCCGAAGAGGACGACGTCGGCGACGATGTGGCCGTCCTGCTCACGGACCAGGTCAGTGCCCGGTGCCGGCGCGGTCGTCGGCCAGCCGGCGACCGGAGGCTCCGCCGGGGGCCCGGCCGCGGCGAGTACCTCACCCCGCGCGTCCTGCAGCAGCACTGCCGTGTCGAGCAGGTCGTGGAGGGCGGCGGCGATCCCCTGGATGCCTCCCGAGCGGACTGCCACCCGAAGCAGGCGCTCGTGGATTTCCTCCGAGCGCGACACCAGGTCGTGCTGTCGGCGCAGGTCCTCGACGAGCCGGGCGGAGGTGATGGCGATCGCCGCGTGCTCGGCGAGCAGTTGCAGCCGTCCGATTTCCTCAGGACCGAATTCGTGCACCGCCGACCGGTAGCTGTTGAGCGTCCCGATCACGCCGGACGCGGTGACCAGAGGCACCGACAGCATGGAACGGTAGTCCTGGTCGTGGGCGACGCCGCCCCAGATGAAGCCGGGCTCGCGCGAGATGTCCTTGACCGCTGCCGGACGGCCCGAGCGGTAGGCCCGGCTCGATGGCGCCCCGGAGAGCGCGTCGTCCTCCAGTGGGACCGGGTGATCGGAGTTGACCCGGGCGACGTAGGTGGCCGACAACCCGCTCCAGGCGGCGATCACGAGGTTGCGCCCCTCGGCGTCGGGCAGCAGGACGCCGCAGAAGTCGAGTCCCAGTAAATGCCGGGCGGTCGAAGCGACGAGGTCGAGGAGCTCACGCAGGCCCCGGCCCGCGTTCACGGCCGAGGTCAGCGTGCCGATCGCGGTGAGCCAGCTGTGCAGCTCGTGTTCATCCTCCACGGTCAGTCAGTGTCGTCAAGAACACACAGGCTGTCCAACTGTGTCAGCTGTGACATATCTGTCGCCCTTGCACATGGGTCAGACTCCGAGGACTCACCCCGTCGGATCAGTCCCAGAAAGGGCCGGAATGTCGATGATGACTTCTTCGCCGCCCAGCAACGCGAACGTCGCAGCGGGCCAGGAGCGCCCCGTGGTCAACCCGGCCACCGGCAGCGTCATCCGCACCGTGGCTGACAGCTCCGTCGCCGAGGTCGACGCGGCTGTCGCCCGTGCCCGTGCGGCATTCCTGGACGGCCCGTGGCCCGCGATGAGCCGCACGGCGCGTGGCCGGCTGCTGCTGCGGGTCGCGGACCTGATCGAGGACGCGGCCGAGAGCCTTTACCGGCTGGAGACGCAGAACAACGGCCGCCCCGTCACCGAGACACGGGCGCAGTTGTCGAGGGTGCCGGAGTGGTTCCGTTACAACGCGGGACTGCTGGCCGCTCAGCGCGACGCCGTACTGCCCTCGGACGGGCCTTACCTGACCTACCAGCGCCGGGCACCTCTCGGGGTCTGCGGAATCATCACGCCGTTCAACCACCCGCTGCTGATCCTGGCCCGCAGCCTCTCCGCGGCGCTGGCCACGGGCAACACCGTGGTGGTCAAGCCGTCGGAGACCACACCCCTGTCCACTCTGGCGATGGTCGAGCTGCTGCGGAAGGCGGGTGTCCCCGAAGGCGTGGTGAACGTGGTGACCGGCGGGCGCGAGGTGGGGGAGCGGCTGACCGGGCACCCGGACATCGCCAAGATCACCCTGACCGGCGGGACCGAGGCCGGGCGCGCGGCCGCCGTCGCCACCGCGCAGCGCTTCGCCCGGGTGACCGCCGAGCTCGGAGGGAAGACACCGATCGTCGTCTTCGACGACATCGACCCCGTTGTGGCGGCCGAGGGGGCGGCGTTCGCCGCGTTTGTCGCGGCCGGGCAGTCCTGCGTGGCGGGTTCCCGGTTCCTGGTCCAGCGTGCGAGCTACGACCGGTTCGTCACGACGCTGGCCCGGCGGGCCGACGCGATCCGCATCGGCGACCCGTCCGACCCGGCCACCCAGATCGGCCCCCTGGTCACCGCAGTCCAGCGCGACAAGGTCCTGGCTCTGATCGAGAAGGGGCGCTCGGAGGGGGCATTCGTCGCCGCCGGGGGAGGGGCCCCTGACCTGCCCGCGCCCCTGGACGGAGGGTTCTTCGTCCGTCCGACCGTCCTGGCCGACGCGACGATGGACATGCAGGTCGCGCGGGAGGAGATCTTCGGCCCGGTCGCCGTCGTCGTGCCGTTCGACGACGAGGCCGACGCTATCGCCAAGGCCAACGACAACCGTTTCGGGCTCGGCGCGGGCGTGTGGACGCGCGACCTGGCCCGCGGGCACCGGGTGGCGGACCGGATTCAGGCCGGAATGGTGTGGGTCAACGACCATCACCGGCTCGAACCGTCCCTGCCCTGGGGCGGCATCAAGGAATCCGGTACCGGCCGCGACGCCGGGACCGAGTCCTTCGACGACTTCACGTGGCTCAAGACCGTCGTGGTGCGCACCGCGGACGACGACGTCGACTGGTACGGCTCCGACGCCCCCGGCCGCCTCAACTGACACGCCCCCCAGCCACGTTCGACCTCTGGCAAAGGAGCCGACCATGTCGAATTCCGGAACCACCATTGCGCCGCCTGGGACCTGGCGCACCGTCATCACCCGCACCCAATGGCTGGTCCTGGCAGGTACCACGATGGGCTGGGCGCTGGACGGGTTCGCGGGCAGCCTGTACGCACTGATCCTCGGCCCGGCGATGACGGAACTGCTGCCGCACAGCGGCATCGCCCCCGCCGGCGAGGCCATCGGCCTCTACGGAGGCCTGACCGTCGCACTCTTCCTGTTCGGATGGGGCACCGGCGGCATCCTGTTCGGCATCCTCGCCGACTACTTCGGCAGGGTGCGGGTGCTGTCGGCGGGCATCGTCACCTACGCCGTGTTCACCGCACTCGCCGCATTCGCCGACACCTGGTGGCAGTTGGGCCTGCTCCGCTTCATCGCCGGGCTCGGCTCCGGTGTCGAGGCGCCGGTCGGCGCGGCGCTGGTCGCCGAGGTGTGGCGCAACCGCTACCGGGCCCGCGCCTGCGGAGTGATGATGTCGGGCTACGCGATCGGCTTCTTCCTCGCCGCGCTGTCCTACGCGCTCATCGGCGACCACGGCTGGCGCCTGATGATGGGCATAGCCGTCCTGCCGGCACTGCTGGTGTACTTCATCCGCCGGCACGTACCGGAGCCGCCGGAGATCCGCAGCACCATCACCGCACGGCGCGCCCGGCGATCCCGCGGCCACCGCGCCGAACAGGACCGTTTCGTCCTGGCCCGGCTGCTCACCCCGCCGCTGCTGCGGCCCACCCTGGTCGGCACCGCGCTCGCCACCGGCTCGCTGGTCGCCTTCTGGAGCGTCTCCACCTGGTATCCGCAGATCATCCGGCAGACGGCCGCGGCCGCCGCGCTGTCCCCGGACGTGGCCAACTCCCGCGTCGCCACCGCCTCCATGCTCTTCAACGCCGGCGGCGTGCTCGGCTACGCGACCTGGGGCTTCCTCGCCGACGCGATCGGCCGCCGCGGGGCTTTCCTCACCAGCTTCGCGGTCTCCGCGGCCGGCGTCGGATTCCTCTTCCCCTTCGACCACGCCTGGGCGACGTTCCTGGCCGTCATCCCCGTGGCGGGCTTCGGCCTCTACGGCGCCCTGTCCGGAATCCTCGTCTACGGACCGGAACTCTTCCCGCCCTCCGTACGCGCCACCGGGATAGCGCTCTACAACGGCATCGGCCGGTACCTGACCGCGACAGGCCCCCTGGTCGCCGGCGTCATCGCCGCGTCCTGGTTCGGCGGCGACCTCGGCCTCGCCACCACCTGCGTCGTGGCGGTGGGCATGCTCGGCGCCCTCGGTCTCCTCTTCGCCCCCGAAACCCGCGGCCAGGCCCTGCCCACCGACCCCACCCCCACCTCCGACCCGGACCCCGCACCGCGGACCGCGGCCCAACTCGAGGAGACGTCCTGATGTCCCCGTACGCCCACGCCCGCGCCCTCGTGATCGGCGGCTCCATCGGCGGGCTGACCACCGCACTGCTGCTCCGGGACCTCGGCTTCGACGTCGACGTCTTCGAGCGCACCCCGACGCCCCTGGACGGGCGAGGCGGCGGGATCGTACTGCAACCCGACACCGTCCGCTGGTTCACGGAGCGCAGCGACCAGCACCCCGAGGCCCTGTCCACCTCCACCGACCACGTGCAGTACCTCGGCCCCGACAACGAGATCATCCACCGCGAGGAGCGCCGCTGGACCTACACCTCCTGGGGCACCTTCTACCGCGCCCTGCTCGCCGACTTCGGCACCGAGCGCTACCACCTGGGCGAGTTCGCCTGCGGCCTCACCCAGGACGCCGACCGTGCCACCGTCCGCTTCGTCAGCGGACGTACGGCGGAAGCGGAACTGGTGGTCTTCGCCGACGGCATCACCTCCGTCGGCCGCCGGCTGCTCGACCCGGACTCCGCCATGGAGTACTCCGGATACATCGGCTGGCGCGGCACCGTACCGGAGCGGCAACTGCCCCCGGAGGTGCGGTCACTGCTGGGCAACGCCATCTCCTACAGCGTCGTCCCGCACTCCCACATCACGCTCTACCCGATTCCGGGCGAGACCGGCACCGGCCCGCAGGACCGGCTGATGAACTACGTCTGGTACCGCAATGTGCCGACCGGCCCGGAACTGGCCGAGATGCTGATCGACAAGCGCGGTTTCACCGGCACCGTCTCGCTGCACCCCGGCCAGGTCCAGGACCGCTACGTCGAGGAGATGCGCGCGACCGCCGCCCAGTCGCTGGCCCCGGCCGCCACCGAAGTCGTTCTCGGCACCGAACAGCCCTACATACAGGTCGTCTCCGACGTCCGGTCGGCGAAGATGGCCGACGGACGGGTCGCCCTGCTCGGCGACGCGGCATCCGCCGCCCGCCCCCATGCCGCCGCCGGCACAGCCAAAGCCGCCGCCGACGCCTGGGCCCTGGCCGACGCGCTGACCTCCTCCGAGGGCGACATCCCCGCCGCACTGCGCAAATGGGAGCCCGTGCAGCTCGAACTGGCCGCCAGGCTGCTGGACCGGGTCAAGGACATGGGCGAGCGCTCCCAGTTCCACAACACCTGGACACCCGGCGACCCCAGCCTCCGCTTCGGCCTCTACGGCCCAGGCCGTTGAGTACCCGCCACCCCACACCCGAAAGGAACAGATCCGAGATGACCGACACCGCGTTCCTGTCCGACCTACCGCTGGCCGGCGAACTGATCGGCAGCGACTTCGAGGGCTGGAGCCCCGAGCTGCGGGCCGAGTTCGACGCCCACGCCCAGGACGGGGCGGTCGGCTCACGGCTGCTCAGCCAGAACGACCGCGTACGGGTCTGGGAGATCCGCCTCGCGCCCGGCGAGCGCTGGCACGCCCATCGGCACGTGCTGGACTACTTCTGGACCGCGGTGAACGCAGGCCGCAGCCGCCAGCACACCAGCGACGGCACCACCCGCGAAGTCTCCTACGCCGCGGGCGAGACACGGCACTTCACCTTCGCGGCCGGACAGTACCTCCTCCACGACATCGAGAACGTGGGGGACACCGAGCTGGTGTTCACCACCGTCGAGCACCTCGACAGCGCCAACGAGCCGCTCCCGCTGGACCCCGCATGACCGGCGGGATCGACATCCACGCGCACTGGCTGCCCACGGAACTGTTCGGGCTGCCGCCCGGTGCGCCGTACGGGCCGCTTCGAGACCGCGACGGCGAACTCCACCTCGGAGACGTCCCGTTGTCCATCGCCACTCGCGCGATGAGCGACATCTCGGCAATCCGCACCGACATGGCCGAGACCGGCATCGCCGTGCGTGTTCTGTCCGCTCCGCCCTTCGCCTTTCCGGTGGCCGGGCCGGCGGCCGACTACGTCGACGCGTTCAACGACGCACTCGCCACTGCGGTTTCCGACTCCGAGGGCGCGTTGGCCGGGTTCGGTCTGGTGCCCTTGGACAGCGCCGCGACGGCAACCGCCCGGCTGGAGACCCTGGCAGCAACGCAAGGCATCGCCGGCGTGGCGATCCCTCCGCTCCTCGGCAGCGAGTCACTCGACTCCGGCGTCCTTCGGCATGTGCTCACCGAGTGCACACGGCTCGGACTCGCCGTGCTGGTGCACCCCATGCAACTGTCCCGGCCGGAATGGTCGCACCACTACCTGGTCAACCTGGTCGGCAACCCCGTGGAGACAGCCACCGCCGTAGCCGCCCTGCTGCTCGGCGGTGTACACGAGGCGCTGCCCGGACTGCGGATCTGTTTCGTGCACGGTGGCGGCTGCGCTCCGTCTCTCCTGGGTCGCTGGGACCACGGCTGGCATGCGCGCCAGGACGTCCGCCGGGACTCGACCCGCCCACCCGGCCAGGCGGCACGGGAGCTGTACTTCGACACGGTCACCCATGATCCGGCCCTGCGCGACCTCCTGGTCCAACGGGTCGGGAAACAGTCCGTGCTGTGCGGCAGCGACTACCCGTTCGACATGGCGCAGAGCGATCCCCTCACCTTCGCCACGGCAGGGGGCCTGGACACCGACACGCTGACCGCGAATGCCCGCGCCTACCTGGGATGGGCGCCGTAAGCACCCGCGGCAGCGGTCACCGGTGAGCCGCGTAGGGGATCCGCCGGCCCGCATTGTCACGGCCGGGCTCTGCGCCCGGCCGTGCCGGGCAGACCCGAGGACCCTGACCAGCCTGCGGGACAACGCCCTTCACAGTCCGGCGATCGGCCGTGCTGCCCCGAACCGCGCTCCTTCTTCAACGACAGGAAAGCACCTTGATCAGTCTTGACCACATAGCTGTCTGGTCGGACAACCTGTACCGGACAACGGCCGACCTGAGCCGTGCCACCGGCCTGGGCAGCGCCGACGGCGGCTACTTCCCCGGCCTGGGCCTGGGACAGAAGCTGCTGTCCCTCGGCGGCCTCGTCTACATCGAGGTCGAGAGCATCGTCGACCACCGCATGATCGCCGAACGGGCGCCGATGGCTCTGGAGCTGGAACGCCAGACCGCCCGGGGCGACTGCTTCGCCGGACTCTGCCTGCGCAGCGACAACCTCGACGAGGTGGCCGAGTTCGCCCGTCACCGCGGCGTCACACCGAGCGGCGACATCGCCGGTGGAAAGGTGCGCATGGTCCCTGCGCAAGGCACCTCACCGTCGGTGCACGCGCCGGACTTCCGCAACTCCTGGCTGGTCGGCAAGCCCAACATCTACTACGTCCCAGACCTGACCAACCACTCCAGCCTGCTCCCCCCGCAACCCGGAACCGGTGACGTACGGGGAACGGGGGTCACCGGCATAGAGATCGGCGGCACCGAAGCCGACCTGAAGGCCTGGCTCGGTGACGTCGTCGCACCCGCCGAACTCGGCGTCGACATCGTTTACACCGGCGCTCCGGACGGGCTCTACGCGGTCACGTTCGGCACCACCGACGGCCCCCGGACCATACGCCTCAACCCGATCACCCACTGAGCCACAGCTCAGCATCACCCCTGGAGCAACCCCGTGCTCACATCCGCTCTGCAAGCCCCCCGCACGTCGAGATCCCGCACCGTCCGCCGCGCGGCCGTCTCCGGCTTCTTCGGCAGCGCCCTGGAGTACTACGACTTCCTCATCTACGGATCGGCCGCCGCTCTGGTCTTCGGCGACGTCTTCTTCCCGGACTCCGGGGGGAGCGGAACGCTCCTGTCGATCGGCACGTTCGGCGTCGCCTACGTCGCCCGTCCGTTCGGCGCGGTGCTGTGGGGACATGTCGGGGACAAGCTGGGGCGCCGGCTTGCCCTGGTCCTGACGATCGGCCTGATGGGCGTCGCCACCTTCGCCATCGGACTGTTGCCCTCCTACGCCACGATAGGCATCGCGGCTCCGATCCTGCTCGTCCTGCTGCGACTGGTGCAGGGCCTCTCCGCGGGCGGTGAATCACCCGGATCGACCTCGCTGACCATCGAGCACGCCCCCGAGAGCCAACGCGCCTACTACGCCGGCTTCTCGATGAGCGGGATGCAGCTCGGGATGGGGCTGGGCAGTCTGGTCTTCCTGCCTTTGGCAACCCTTCCTGAGCACCAGCTCCTGACCTGGGGCTGGCGGCTGCCGTTCCTGCTCAGTGGTGTGTTGACGATCGTGGGTTACCTTCTCCGGCGCAAGGTCGAGGAGCCGGAGGTGTTCACCGACATGCAGCAGCGCGACGAAAACGCGTCCCTGCCCATCGCCAGGTTGATGCGCGAGTACTGGACGGTCACTCTCCGCGTGGCGATCTGCAGCACCATCAACGTCGTCGGCACCATCTTCACCGTCTTCGCCCTTGCCTACGCGACCGGCACCGCCGGCATGACCCGGCCCGTCATGCTGACCGTCGTGTCGTTGGGCAACCTGACCGCGGTCGCGATGGCCCCGCTGGTCGGAAAGCTGTCGGACCGGATCGGCCGCAAGCCGGTGTTCGTCGTCGGCGCACTGGGCTCGAGCCTGTCCCTCCTCGTACTGTTCAGCGCGATCGACGCGGGCAACACCCCGCTCGTCTTCGCCGCCGGCATCATCGGACAGGGCATTCTCTACATCATGCCGATCGGTGTCGGAGCGGCCTACTACCCCGAGCAGTTCCCCGCGCCCGTCCGCTACACCGGCATGGCAGTGGGACTGATGCTCGGCCTGCTCGCATCGGGATTCGCCCCGACCCTCGCCGAGGCGCTCAACGCCGGAGCGAGCACCTGGCACACCATTGTGTGGATCTGCATCGCCGTCTCGGTGGTGTCCTCACTCGCGGCACTGAGTGGCCGTGAAACACATCGGGTACCGACACGACAGCTCGGCAAGCGCTGACCGACTGATTCGCGGACACCGCACAGGACGTGGCGGTCACGGCCCGGCGCTGCGCCGGCCGTGCCG
Source organism: Streptomyces sp. NPDC088766 (assembly GCF_044750845.1). Lineage (NCBI taxonomy): Bacteria > Bacillati > Actinomycetota > Actinomycetes > Kitasatosporales > Streptomycetaceae > Streptomyces > Streptomyces sp. NPDC088766. The sequence goes on from NZ_JBIVKQ010000033.1 coordinate 69,536, forward strand.
TCACCCTCGACTGTTCCGGCGAACCACGCTCGACGGCCGCCCGGGGGCGCGCCGTTCGCCCGGCGGCGGGCGGGGGCCGGTCGGCTCGATGTCATCGGTCGGGGACGGGACGGGCTCGGACCGACGACGCCGGACCAGAGTTGGCGTACCTCCTGTGTAACAGCGTTGTCACGTCTCGTGTTTGGGCTCAAGGGGCGGGCAACGGCGCTGGCATCATACGGAGCTGTGACGAGATCGGGTCATTCGTCGGATATCGACCCTTCGTCCGAGGATGCCGCCTCGACTGGGGACTCTCCCTCGGACCAGACGACCGAGGCGAACCAGGAGATCCGCACCTTCGGCGGTGGCCGGTATCGCGTACTCGCGCCGCTCGGCGCTGGCGGCATGGGCAAGGTGTGGCGTGCCCTGGACACCCGTATGAACCGGGAAGTGGCCATCAAGGAGATCTACTTCCGGAACGGCCACGGCGACGACGAGGAACTGGCCGAGGCCGACCGACGGATGCTGACCAAGGCGGAGGCCGCGGCCAAGTCGGAGCATCCTTCGGTGGTCCAGGTGTACGACATCTTCGACGAGGATGAACGGCCTTGTCTGGTGATGCAGTTGGTCGAGGGCCGCACGCTGAAGGAGGTGTTGCTGGACGGTCCGCTCGAACCCGTACGCGCCGCCCGGATCGGTCTCAGGGCGCTGGAGGCGCTGGAGGCGGCACACGGCGTGGGTGTGCTGCACCGCGATGTGACGCCGTCCAACATTATGGTCGGGCCTGAGGACAAGGTCGTGGTCATGGACTTCGGCATCGCCAGGATCGAGGGGGCGATGAGCTGACCTGCAAGGGACGACCTCGCGGATCGTTGCCGTACATGTCGCCGGAGCGGCTGCTGCAGCGCGATGTCGGCCAGGCGGCCGATCTGCGGTCGCTCGGAGTCGTCCTGTACGAGGCGGTGGAAGGTCGCCAGCCCTTCCAGGAGTGGGCCGCCCTCGGGCTGGACGGTCCCGTCGAACCCGCGAAGGCCGGTGCGTTGAAGCCCGTCATCATGGGGCTGTTGAGTCCAGAGCCCGCAGTCAGGCCCTCAACCAAGGTCGTCCGTAAAGAACTTGAGGCCGCCATCGACGGGGTGGCCCCGCAGGCCCGAGCCTCGCGCGTGCCCCGGCGGCGCGCTGCCCGGACGGTGCTGATCGCGTTGTGCGTACTGGTTCTGCTGGGAGTATCCGCCTACTGGAGCCGGCCGTTCTGACCGTCGGACCCGTCGGACCCGTCGGACCCGTCGGACCCGTCGGACCCGTCGAACTCTGAACCGCCGGCGAACTGGGCGCGCCGGAACGTGGCGTACACGGACAAGGCCATCCCGGTCTCGCTCCGCATGCCCACGGCGTTCACACCGGAAAGACCGTCCGACGCGCGATGGCCCGAAGTCGTGTACACGGATCCGAACGATGTCTTCCAGGTCAAGGTCCGCAAGAGCACAGGTGAGAAGACGACCCCGGTCGATCTCGCCCATGCGAACCTCGACTGGTACGAGGACGGCGGTGTCGAGCCGAACGGGAGCGGCGGCGGCTCACGCAGGACGATCCTTCGGGTCCAGGACCGTGAGCTGCCCCGAGTTTCGTAGAGTCCGGTGATCGTGTTTCAGGCGGACTGCGGGGTGGCTTCCTGTTGTCGCCACCAGTCGCGTTCGTACTCGGCGGGTGGTACGTAGTCGAGGGCGGAGTGGAGCCGTTCATCGTTGTACCAGGTGACCCATTGGAAGTTGGAAGATCGCACGCTCGACCTGGTTGACGTCCCGCCACGGTCCTTGCATCTCGATCAGCTCAGCCTTGAAGGTGCCGTTCAGCGCCTCGGCCATCGCGTTGTCGTAGCTGTCCGCGACCGAGCCGACCGACGCTGAAGCCCCGATCTCGGACAGCCTCTCGGTATACCGGATTGATACGTATTGGGCGAGTTCAACTGGTGGTTGCAACACCGGGCTGTTGTAGCGAGCGTAGCTGTTCCTCGAACACCTCCGCTGGGGTCTTCCAGCCGAGGATTTTGCGGGGCCGGTTGTTGATGGCCAGGGCGACGGCTTCGAGGTCCGCGGACGACCACCGGGAGAGGTCTGTGCCTTTCGGGAAGTACTGACGCAGCAGCCCGTTGGTGTTCTCGTTCGTTGGTCGTTGCCAGGGAGAGTGGGGATCGGCGAAGAACACCTTCGTCCCGGTATCGAGGGCGAACTGGGCATGGCCGGAAAGTTCCTTGCCCCGGTCCCAGGTAAGGGTCTTGCGCAGCTGCTCGGGCAGCTGTGCCACCGACGTGGTGAGCGCCGCGTTCATCGCGATCGCGCCGTAGCCCCCGAGCGAGGTGCCGTTCTTCACCGGCGGATTCTCGCCCCAGCCTTCGAGCCGGGGCAGGTGCACCAGGAGTGTGGAGCGGCTGCTGCGCTCGACGAGGGTGCCGATCGCGGAGCGGCCGGTCCCGATGATCAGATCGCCTTCCCAGTGTCCGGGGACCGCGCGGTCCCCGGCCTCGGCGGGGCGTTGGCTGAGGACGACGTCCTCGGTGACATGCCCTTGCGGCCTGTTCTGCGACCGTGCGCGGGGAGTACGCAACGCCCGGCCGGTCCGCAGACACGCGACCAGCTCCCGTTTGAGCGCACCGCGGCCCTCGATGAACAGCGCCTGGTAGATCGCTTCGTGGCTGATGCGCATGGACTCATCATCGGGGAAATCGACGCGAAGCCGCCGCGAGATTTGTTCCGGGCTCCATGCCGTCGCCCATCTTCTGTCCTGTCGGTGCGGCTTGTTCAGCCCCTTCCACGCGGGCGTCTTGGGCCCGGTGACAACCGAGCCGTCGGGACGACGGACACTGCCGGCGAGCCGTTCCTGCACGTATTCACGCAACCTGTCATTGCCCGCGATCTTGGCTGCCTTCGGGCGCTTCGCGGCCTGCTGTGCCTTCCACTGCGCGACCGTGGCCCGGTACTCCTGCTTACCGCTGCGGGTGGCGGCGTTGCGGCGCAACTCGCGTGAGATCGTCCCCGGGTCCCGTCCGAGCGCGCGGGCGATCTCGCGCACGCCCTTGTCCTGGGCGCGCAGAATCGCGATCTCCTCGCGCTCCTCGAAGGACAGGTAGCGGCCGGTGGGCTCGGCCAGAGAGAGCGGCGGCATGCCGCCAGCGTGACGGAACCACCGAGAGCCGACCGGCACCGAAACCCCGACCGCCAGCGATGCCTCAGCCGTCGTGATGCCCGTGGCGATCAGCCGCCAGAACTGCCGCTGCACCACCCGCGACGGATCAGGCCGGCCAGGCGAGCGCATCGCCGGCCTCAGCGCCCGGTCGGCACGCCACTGCCGCCGAAGCTCCTCGGGCACATCGCTGGTCTTCAAACTCCAGTCCGCCGTGGCCACGCCGCACACCTCCGAGATCAGGGTGTTGCGACGACCGGTTGAATCCGCCTTGCGACCCGCGGTCGCTGTGATGAATGAGGCCGGAGTCCTTCTTGATCCGGCGTCTCCACAATGCCATCTCCACTGCTTCCAAAGGCAGTTCGGTCCGCATGTGGTTCGCGACCTGCCAGCCGACAATCATCCGCGAGTACACGTCCAGGGCGAACGCCACGTACGCCCAGCCGGACCAGGTGCGCACATACGTCATGTCCGCCACCCACAGCTGATCCGGCATCGAGGCCGTGAAGTCGCGGTCGACCAGGTCCGGGGGCCTGGGTGCCGACGGCTCCGGCACGGTGGTCCGCCGCCGCTGACCGCGGATGACGCCCTCCAGGCCCAGCTCGGCCATCAGCCGCTCGACGGTGCAGCGGGCCACCTGCACACCCTTGAGCCTGAGCGCGCGGGTGATCCGGCGGACGCCATAGGTGCCGCCGGAGTCGGCATGGACCTGTTCGATCAGCGGCATGAGCTGCTCGTCACGCAGCCGTCGGGCCGACTTCGGCCGCTTCCTGCGCGCGTAGTACGCCGACTCGGACAGCCCCAGCACCCGGCAGGCGAACCCGACCCCGAGGCCCTTGTCCCTGAGGTGCTCGATCACCTGGTCGGCCTCGTCCGGGGACGGTCGAGTTCCGCCGCAAAAAAGCGCTCGCGGCTTTGAGGATCTCGTTCGCCCGCCTCAACTCGGCTACTTCTTTGCGGAGTTGCTTCAGTTCCTCGCGCTCGGCGGTGGTCAGCCGGTCGTCGCGTTCGCCGGCGTCCGCCTCGGCCTGGCGGAACCAGCCGCGCAGGGCCTCCTTGTGGATGCCCAGATCCTTGGCGACATGAGCGATCGGACGGCCCGTGGTGCGGACCTCGCGCACGGCCCGCTCGCGGAGCTCGTCCGGATATTTACGTGGTGCTGGCACTGCTCGTGGTTCTCCTTCGGGCCAGGATCATAAGCCTGGCTTCAGGGACTCCACGAATCCGGGGTCAGCTCATGCCGAGTGCAGACGGTTGAAGAGGCTAGGGGAGCAGGCCATGTCGAGGGTGTCTGTGCTCGGCCGCGCCTTGGCGATCGGTACGCAGGGACACGGTCCGGCGGTCGGTGGCGAGTCTGCTGTAACTGCCTGCCGCGTAGCGGACGGTGAGGTCCCCGGCCAGAACGAGACTGGCCGCGGCCGGGGCAGGTGGCACAGGCCTTAGTACTGCAACGGTGCTTGTGCTGATTGCTGACCAGTTTCAGGGACTGTGTCCGAGCTGTTTGTAGTGACTGATGCGGGCCTGGTGTTGCCGTCTGCGGCGCCATGTCGACCAGTGCGGGATGTGGTCGACCGGGGTGGGCCGACGGTCGGCGAGGCGGGTGATCAGGCGTCTGATCTCGGCGAGGCTGAGGTGGATGAGCTGGGAGGATCCGTTTCTGCTTTGTCCGCATCCAGCTGACGGGCGCGGGAACAGGCCGTGGACGGGGTGGTCGAGGGCGAAGCGGGTGACGACGGTGTCGGGGCGGGTGGTGGCCATGACGTGGAAGACGTCCGCCTGCTCGAGGTCGTAGCGCCAGCCCTTGGAGAAGCCGTAGGCGGCGTCCGCGGTCACCCACCGGAAGGGCACCTTGTCGGCGATCGCTTTGCGGACCATCGCCTTGGCCATGGCCACCTTCGTCTCGAAGGCGACCGCGTCGTCGATGCCCGCCCGGTGGCACCGTTCACGGTCGTCCGTCCAGGACGCAGGCAGATACAACCGCCGGTCGATGAGGGTGCGTCCGCGGCCGGTGGCGTAGGCGAGGAAGACACCGATCTGGCAGTTCTCCGTCCGCCCGGGGGCCTGTGTCTGAATAACTGTCAGAGTTGATCTGTGCAGGTGTCGTCGTGTGACGGTAGGCGGGCTCGTAGTTGCGTGAGGGTGCGGGCCGGT
>NZ_JBIVKQ010000034.1:0-73664 GCF_044750845.1 Streptomyces sp. NPDC088766
TCTCGACATACCGGTCCGTCTGATTGAGATTCGTGAACTCGAAATTCCCCATCCGGAACGACCGCAACACCGGCTCCACAGGCACCGGGACCGCATCCGGGTTCGTGGGGATGTCCGAGCCCTCGCCGGCTCCGGAAAGCGTGCTCAGTTCATGAGCTTCCTCCTCGCCGGACGGCTCCGCTGCATCGTCGGCGGTCTGGGACCTGGGCGATGGAGGCAGCGGAACCGCGGCCGCATCCTCGTGGGAGGGCAGGGACCGCTGTGGCTCGACGGGCGGCGCTGACAGTCCGGTATCGCCCGTCGCCGTGTCGACGGGCGGCGAAGCAACGGCCGCCACCTCGACAGGCGCCGGAACCACGGGCGTCCCGGACTCCGGCGCCACCTCCACCACGGGCGTCCCGGACTCCGGCGCCACCTCCACGGTTGACGCATCGACCTTCGTCGTACCGGCAGGAGACGTCTCTTGCGTGTCCGGCGTCCCCTGCGTCCCATGTGTCCCCGCCGTCCCCGGCGTCCCCTGCGTTTGCGCTCGGGTGGGTTCGGGAGCCGGAGTGCGGAGGATGAGGGGGACGATGTCGCCTCCGCGGCGGCGGAGCCGGATGTGCGGGCTGTTGCCGCCGGCCGGGCCGGGGTAGGTGTGTGCGGTGCCGTTCTCCTCGATCAGGGTGACGGTGGTGCCGGTCGCGGCCGCGGCCCACCGGGCGACGGCACGGTCGGCGTCGGGGCCCCAGGGGGCATGGGTGAGGTGGCGGCGCATGTGCGCTTCCAGCGCTTCCGGGCTCGGCGTGGCACCGCTGCGCAGCGGCACCAGGGGCGGAGGCGAGAAGAGTGAGTCGCGCTGCGCCGCGTCGCCCGGGAGGCCGTGCAGGCGCATCAGCTGGGCGGGCGTCGCGAGGGCGAGTCTGCGCAGCCGTACGACCTCGGGGCCGTACCGTCCGGGCTGGTCCGCGGCGTGAATCAGGGCCCCGGAGAGCGCGCCGAAGAAGCCGTTGCCGCGGCCGGTGGGCGTGTCCTGGGTGTAGGTGGCGCCGTCGGGCGCGGTGAGGACGCCGTCGCGGTCCAGGCGGTAGCGCGGGCCGCCTGCGTCGGTGGGCGGCATCCAGGGCGGGGTGGTGTGGCTGCGGTGGGCCGGCGGCTTCGTCGGGCGTGTGCTGTCGGTGGCCGGGGTGCCGGAGTCGGTCTCGGCCGCCGGCGCCGGCAGTGCGGTGGTGACGGGGGCCGGGGTGCCGGGTGGGAGGGCGGCGTGGAAGAAGCCGTCGGCGGCGAACAGGACGGGGTCGTCGACCGGGTCGACGGCGGCCGGGTCGGTGCCGTGCGGGAGGAAGACCTGTTCGCGGCCTTCGCCGGTGACCACGGTGAGCGGGGTGCCCAGGACGCGGGCGGCGAGGGCGGGCAGCAGGTCGGCGCCGCCGTGGTCGCCGGCCCGGCGCGCGGGCGGGGCCGGTTCGCCGTCCGGGTCCTCCTGTGTGGCGTCCTGGCGCGGTTCGGCCGCGAACGGGCGGGACAGGGCGGCCGTGGCCAGCGCTCTGCGCTGTGCGGGGGTCGGCCAGAAGGTAAGCGGGAGACGGCCGAAGGCGTCGAACTCGGCCTGCTGCGCCGGGGTGAACGTCACTCCGGCCTGGTCGATTTCGTCCTGGGTGAAGGTGTCGGCGACGTCCAGGGCGAGGGCGTCGAGCAGGTCCTCGTTGCCGTCGTCGCCCAGCGCCGAGGCGAGGCGGAGGCGGGCGGCGTCGATGGCCTCGACGGTGACCGCCGGATCGCCGAGGGCTCGGGTGAACTGTTCGGCGAGGTCGGTGCCGAGCAGGTGGGGCAGGCGGCCCCGGGCCTCGGCGACGGCGATCAGCGCGTGGAAGAACGAGGCGCCGTCGTGCGGCATGTCGTGCACCTCGCGCACCGTGGCGCCGTCCGGGGAGGTGAGGGTGCGCGGGGCGGTGCCGGTGCTGTCGGTGGTGCCGGTGGTGTCGGTGATCGTGTACGGCTTCGGTGCCTCGGAACGCCATTCGGGCTGGGCGTACTCCTGCGGCAGGTCCGGTACCGGGACGGCGGTGGAACCCTGGTGGTGGGCGGTGAGGCGGGAGGCGGCGAGGTGCAGCCGGTGGTGGTCCGCGGCGGCGGCGTCGGTGCGCTGCCGCCACCGGTTGACCTCCTCGCGGGCGGCCTGCCAGGCGACGACGGCCGGCGACTCGGCGATCTCCCGCGGCAGGTCGGAGTGGCCGTCGCCGAGCGCGGCCTGCTGCTCGGCGCTCAGGTCGAGCCACGTCTCCCGGGCCCGCGCCCGGGCGTCGTAGTAGCGCTGCTCGGCCGTGGCGAGGTCGCCGACCGCCTTGGCCTGGGCGTCCCAGGCCTTGCCGACCTCGTCGGGGAAGGTGGTGTCGTCGAGGAGACCGTAGTCACGGGCGATGTCCTCGCGCAGCCAGACCAGGGCGGTGGTCTCGGCCTCGGCGGCGCGCGGACCTCGCCTGGCCTTGCCGAGCGCGTGCAGGGGGCGGCTGTCGGTGAGCCGGTGGTCCACCTCGGACACGGCCAGCCAGCTCACCGGCAGCGCGAACAGCATGCTGCGGTCGGTGACGACCTTGAGGTGGGTGCCGAGGGTGGTGTCCGCGGCGGCCTTGGTCACGGTGCCGTCGGTCGCGCCGCCGATCGGGACCGTGACGCCGGGGTTGACGATGCCCGCTTTGGTGGTGCTCGCCAAGGGGGCGGTGCCCACGGCGCCCTCGACGTTGTCGGTGATGCCGGACTCCAGCGCGTCGGAGGTCTTCGTCCGCTGCATGGCCTCCATGCGCGGCTTGTTCTCCACGGCGAGCAGCCGGGCGCCGCGGCGGTGCATCTTCGCGTAGAGGCGGGAGTCGGCGGTGTGGAACTGGCCGAGGAGGCGGGCGGAGGCCTGGACGGGCAGCGGTGAGCCGTCCCCGCTCAGTGCGTCGCGGAAGGCCGCGGTCAGGCCGGTCTGCGCGGTGGCCTCCTGCTGGGCCTGGGCGGGGATGGTACCGAGACCGGTGAGCGGGGTCCGGCGGGCCTTGCGCACGGTCCCGGTGAGCCGGTCACCGGTGTACCGGGTGCCGAGGTCCTTGTCGCCGACGCCGTCGGCACGGGCGGTGGCGAGGGTCAGGGCGTCGTGCACGTTGGCGGTGCCGCGGATGTCCACGGCGAGGATGCCGGAGCCGATCCGGTCGTCGAAGGGCAGGACGTCCGAGGCGTCGGCGCGGCCGGAGGGGTCGCCGGCGGCGGAGGCACGCCAGTCGGCGATGCGCTCCGGACGGGCCTGAGCGGCCGTCAGCAGCCTTACCGCGCGCTCCGGTTCGGTGACGTCGCCATGGGTGAGGGTGCCGTCGGCGCCGTCGCCGGCCGGGGTGAGCAGGTTGGCCGGGACGATCTCCCTGAGGCTGCCCACGTCGGTCCGCGCGTCGGGTATGAGCGTTTCACCGGTCGCGTCCGTCATGGTCACGGTCAGCGTGTAATCGGTGACGATCTCGGCGTGCGTCTGGGTGGTCGTCATGTTCGGCATGGCGGTGCGGCCGCTGGTCTCGGTCCGGGTGCTCGAGCCCTGCTTGGCCGCGGTGCCCTGCAGGGAGGGGTTGGCCATGAGGACGCCGCTCTCCGTCGTGCGCTGGCCGACGCTCGCCGTCGCGTCGACGCCGCGGTCCTGGGAGGTGGAGTCGGCGTCGTCGCGCGCGACGGTGCGGTAGTCCTCCAGCTCGAAGCCGGTGCGCAGCCGCTCCACCTTGGTGGTGACCGGGGTCAGCTTGAACCGGACCTGTGCGGGACTGCCGCCGACCGGCAGGTGGGTCGGGCTGCTCCAGGTGCGGTAGCGGACCGGCAGGGTCATCCCGTCGGTGGTGAGCTCGTGCAGGTTGGCACGGAGGAAGTCCGGGGAGAGCCGCTGGAGGACCTGCTCGCGGTCGTGCGAGGACACCCCGATCTCCTCGAGCTGCCGCATCAGCGGGGGCACCGCCGGGCTTGCGTCGAGCCGGCCGCTGGGGTGGCTCGGGAAGCGGCGGTCCTGCAGGAAGGCGGGCAGCAGGTAGCCGCCGCCGAGGTTGTCCGGGGTGCTGGTGCCGATGCCGTCCGGGGCGAGCCCGGCCTCGATGACGTCCTGCATCGGCAGGTGGAACATGACGGCGCCGTCGATGCGCTGGACGTCGGCGGCGGCCCGGCGTGGGGCGAGGCCGCGGGCCAGGCGGGCGGAGAGGCGGCCGGCCACGGAGCTGATCCGGGCCGCCGCTCGGGTGCCCGCCATGCCGATCGCGGCCGTCCAGCGGTCGCGGACCGCGACGGTCTCGGTGGCGTCGGCGACCACCAGGTACGCCCGCCCGGCGAAGGTGAGGGTGGTGTTGCGTCCGGGAGTGAGGGTCTTCGCGGCACTGCGTCCCCAGCCCCAGGCGTACTGCAGGCCGGCCGCGTAGGAGCCGACCATCGCCTGGGTGCCGTCGACCCGCTGGAGCGGCATGTCGGCGCCCTGGAGGCCGACGGTGGCGCGCGAGACGGTGCTCTCCGTGCCGGCGATGCGGTGCTCGTTGCCGACGGTGGCCTCGAAGCTGGACGGCTTCGGGTCGCTCTTGACGCGCAGGTTGTGCAGTTCGCCGCGGATCGCGGCCTTCAGGTAGTGGGTGCGGAACGGTCCGGCCCCGTTGAGTCCGGTGATGCGGGAGCCGAACGGGCCCAGGTACTGGCCGAGTTGCCCGGCCACGCCGAGGTTCGCCATCGCCCGGCGCAGGGCGGTGCGCACCGGGGCGCCCGGTGCGCTGACGTGCCAGGTCCCGCCCGACGCCTCGTCGGCGACGGTCTGCACGAGCTGCTGGCGCCGCTGTCCGCCCTCGACGCTGAGGACGACGTGCGGGGCGCTCAGCAGCCTCCCGGTGAGCCGCTGGTCGGCCGAGTCCCGTCCGGGCAGCGGGCTCGTGCCGTCGAGGAGCTGGTCGGCCTCGGTGGCGGAGGGCCGCGGTACGGGCGTCGGCGTGGTGGTCGCGGACGCCGGTGCCGTCGTCTCGGGGACGGGGTCCGGGGGGTGGCGCTCGGAGGCGTGCGCGGAGGGTACCGCCAGCTCCACCCGGCCCACGGTCTCCGTGCCCTGGTCGAACAGCGGGCGTTCCTGCTTCTTGCTGACGAAGTAGCCCGCGCCGAGCACACCGACCGTCATGAGCCGGGCCCAGCCGCGTGGACGGCGGTGCCCCTCGAAGGAGGCGCTCAGCTCCACCCGGTAGCTGTAGAGGTCGGCGCCGTTCTGGTAGGTCAGCTGGTCGTGGGTGACTGCGACCGTGGCCCGGGTGGCCTTCTGCTCGGTGTGGGCGTACCGGGCGCCGAGGGCCACGTTGCCGGTCTGGCGGGGCAGGTCGACCCCCGGCACCTTGTCGTGGTCGCGCGGCGAGATGCCCAGTTCGGCGCCGCCGGACAAGGTGCTGGAGGCCTGCTCCGCCTGGCCGGAAACCTCGGTTCCGATCACCGCGTTGCGCAGCGAGCGTTCGGTCAGGGTGGTCTCGAACCGCCGGTCGGTGAGCCGTGCCCGCAGGATCAGGGTGTGGTGACCGCGGCGCACCTTGCCGTCCTCGGTGAGGGCGACCGGTACGCCGGTGGTGGTCAGGTCGTCCAGGCTCTGGGCCAGGGTGGGCCGGTTCAGCGCCTCGCGGACCTGGCGGTCGTTGTGCAGTGCGGTCCGCATCCGCCCGTCGCCGTACCAGAACTTGGCCAGTCGCGGGTGCCGCAGCATGAGCGGCGGGACGAACAGGGACGGGTAGGAGCGGTGCAGGGTGTCGATGACGGTGTCCGCGAAGACGCGCATGGGGTCCTGCGGGGCGGCGGGTCGGCCGGGCTGGTCCTGCCGGCCCTGTTGGTCCTGTTGGTCCTGCCGGCCCTGTTCGCTCTGCGGGCTCTGCGGCGTGGAGGGCTGCTGGTCCTGCTGACCGGCATCGCTCCGGCCCTGGCCCTGGTCCTGGTTCTGGTCCTGGTCCTGGTTCTGGTCCTGGTCCTGGTCCTGGTCCTGGTTCTGGTTCTGGTTCTGCTCCGCTGCCGGAGTCTCGCCCTGGCTCTGATCCGCTGCCGGGTCCTGGCTCCGGCTCGATTCCGGGGACCGGCCCTGCTCAGGGGTCGGTGCCGGGGCCGGGCTCGGTTCCGGGGTCCGGTCCTGGGTGGGGACCAGTGGCTGCGGTTGGTCGGGCAGGAAGCCCTCGGCACGGACCTGGCCGCTCAGGTGGACCGGGTCCTCCCGGGTGAGGTACCACGGCACCGGCGGCTCGGCGTCCGGGTTGGGGCCCGCCTGTCCGGGGGTGCGGCTGTCCCAGCCCGCGAGCCGGCGCGCGTCCTGGGTGGACATCCAGTCCAGGCTGACGACCCGGACCGGGCGGGCGGCGGACGCCGGCTCGCCCGCCTTGCGCACCATCAGGGTGCGCTCCACCCGGTAGAGCGCGACCGGGTGGTTGCGGATGCGGCCGGTGGTCTTGCGGGCCGCGTCCGTGCCGAGGTAGTGGCCCCGGCCGGTGCTGAAGTCGGCGCGGACCATCGGGCCGCCCTGGAGGCGTACGTCCGTCTCCGGGCCGACGTAGGTGTGGTTCGGGCCGGCGGTGATCTGGATGCCGAAACGGGTGTCGCGGACGTGGCCGCGCTGGTTCTGGTACGTGGTCTGGGTCAGGTCCCGGATCTCCGCCTTGACCGACTCGGTCACCAGGGTGGCCCGGTGCGGGATCGACCGTTCGACGATCAGGTGCCCCAGCGGGTGCCGGCCGCTGCCCTGGGTCAGCTCGGGTCCGCTGACCGGCCCGGTGAGCCGCCCGAACAGCGCGAGGAGCCGTCCCGGTCTGACGTACGAGACGAGCGTACGGTGCGCCGAACTGCCCGGCCGGGCTTCGGAGATGGCGAGCGCCAGGTCCTCAGGGGGGTCGACGAGGTGCAGTCCGGCGATGGTGGTGGCGCGCGGCTCGAGCCCGTCGGGGAAGGTCAGCGTCCGCGGCGCGCGGCGCGGTCCCTTGAAGGACACGGTGAGGTCGTCGGGCAGCCGCCAGCTCAGGCCGTCCCGCACGGCGAACTGCGTGGTGAGCACCTGCTGGCGCTGCCAGCGGGGGCCCGGTGCGGACGAAGCGGGCGGGGCACCCCGGTCGCCGGTGGCCGGCGCCTCCGTGACCCGCTCCACGCGCACCCGGTAGTGGACGTCGTCGAGGTGGAGGTGCGAACCGTCCACGGCGCGGTACTCGTTCTGGTTGTACGCCTGTGTGCCCTGGGTGTAGTCCGTACGGCGGGTCCAGCCCAGCGAGACGCCGATCTTCACCAGCCAGCTGAGCGGCGGGCCCATGCTGACCGCGGCGGCGATCCGGCGCCCGAAGCCCACGCTGCGCCCGCCGCCCGTACCGGCCTGGCCGCGCCGCATGGTGTCCAGCCGCACGGTCGCGCCGTTCACGTCGGAGAAGCGCTCCCAGCGGTGGTACGGGACGGCCTCGACCGTCATCTCGTGGCCGACCCCGGACTTCTCCCGGCCCACGAGGCGCGCGCCGCGCGGGGCGGTGAAGGCGCCGGGCTGGTCGGTCAGCAGGCGCAGCAGTTCCGCCTCGTCGAACTGGTCGCGCAGCTTCTTCGGCAACTGTCCGAGGATCTGCCGGGCCACCTCCTCGGGCGAGCGCAGGGTGAGGACGCCGGGGCCGGTGAAGAGCCCGCTCTGCGGCGTCCGCCGGCTGCCGTCCGTACGGCCGCCGGGGCTGCCGTCGCCGGGGTCGGCGTCGGGGCCGGCGCCCGGATCGGCGCCCGGATCGGCGTCGGGGCTGATCAGTACGGCGGGCAGTCGGCTGCCGTCCTCGAAGGTGACGGTGCGCGGGGCCGGACCCGGGGCCGCGGCATCGTGTCCGGTCAGGATGCGTGCCGGGCGGTACCGGTCGAGCTGGGTCTCCAGCGGTACCGGGTCGCCCTTGTCGGGCGTCCCGGTGCCGGGGCCGTCGAGGTTCGTGATCCCGGCCATGCTGCGCAGCCATTCCCCGAAGGGGCCGGAGCCGTCCGCGTCCGCGGTGGTGGCCGGGGTCGACGTGGCCGCCGGATCCGGCGCCGTCGGGGCCGTCGGTGCCGTGGTGGATGCCGGGTCCGGGGTGGACGTCGGGTCCGGGGCGGTCGTGGACGTCGTGGCGGTGACCGGGGCCGGTCCGGGGGTGAGCGGGGCCGTGGCCGGGATCAGGGCGTCGTAGTGGTCGGTGCCGTTGAAGGCCAGGTACAGGGGGCCGTCGGTGCCGGCCGGGTGGAGCTGGTTGACGAGGATGCTGTTCTGGACCGTCGGGTGGGGCCGGACGATCCGCAGATCGAGGTCGAGGGTGATCGCCAGGACGTCCGGGAGCCAATCGCCGAACGGGGTGGACCACAGCCCGGGACGCTCGGCGACCGTGGCGAGGAGCCTGCGCCCGCCGAGCCGTCGTGCCTCGGCGGGGGTCGGTGCCACCTGAGCGAGCTCGGGATAGCCGCTGTCCCGGAGGATCTGCCGCCACCGGTCCGCATCGCCGTCGGTGACGACCGCCTGCGCGATGCTGTTCCACTCGTCGGCGATCCGGGACCATGTGTCCGGATTCTCCACCCCGGCCAGGGCGCGCATCCGCAGGTCGTCCACCACGGTGGCCACGGGGTCTTCGATGAGTTCGTCGAAGGAGTCGCCCAGCTCGGTCCCGGCGATGCGGTTGCGCAGGAGTCCTCGCAGCCCGGCGATGTTCAGCGCGGCCCACGCGGGCGGTATGTCGCGGCTGCGCGCGCTGTCGAGAACCGACCGGAAGAGGCAGTTCCCGCCGCCCGGCGTGACCAGGTGCCGGAAGGCCCTGCCGTCCGCGCGCACGATGTCCGACGACCCGGCCCCCGCACGCTCCTTGCTGAGCAGGGCCATGTCCTCGGCGGGGGTCTCCGGACGGCCCGGCACGGGCACCAGGTCGGGTCGGCGGCGGGCGAGTTCGGCGGTGTCCCCGGGGCTGAGGCCCAGTTCCGACAGCGGCAGCGGAGCGGTGGACAGCGACCAGGTGACATCGGCGGATCTGGCGTAGGTGAGCCCGCGTACGTCCTCCGGCGAGACCAGGGTGGTCGGCGGGAGCGGGGGCAGTGGCGGGGGCAGCAGGACGTCGAGCGTGGTGCGGGGGTCTTCCGTGGCTCGCAGGGCGGCTGCCGCGCGCAGGAATGCGGTGTACTCCTCGACCGTGGGGTCGGTGTCCTGCTCGGCCGTGGCATCGGTGTCCTGCTCGGCCGTGGCATCGGCCGTCGCCGGACCGGTGCCGGCTCCGGTCGTCGCGGCGCGCCGGTCGAGGACCATCCGGCGCAGCAGGTCCGGGGTCATCCGGCCGTCGCCGTAGCGGGCCGCGGTGTCCGGGCTGCGCCAGCGCAGGCCGTCCACGTAGGCGAGCCCGGCGAGCAGTTCGTGGTTCTCCGGCCGCTGTTCGGCGTCCGGCCCGAGGACGTCACGCAGGGTACGGATCTGCTGCAGGGTACGGGTCAGCGCGAAGCCGTCGGCCGGCGCCGGACCGTCGTGCAGACCGGCCGCGCGCGCCAGCGCGTCCAGGTCGGCACCGCTGGGCTCCGGGGTGAACAGCCGCCACCGCCCCGGTCCGTCCTTCCCCTCGGTGAGCACCGCCCGGACGTCTCCCTGCGCGTCCCGGGCCGTGCCCACCTCGGTGGTCGGCGCGTACACCGGCCGGCCGGTGCGGTTCGCCACGTGCTGTGCGACCGGCAGGCCCGCGATCTCCGGCTGCCGCCCGGTCTCGCAGGAGAACAGGACGAGGGGCCGGTCCTGGTCATCGTCCCGCGCCCAGGACTTGAGCACCTCGCCGAGCTGGACACCGCTGACCTTGACGGTGGGGTGCGTCGCGTCCTCGGTACCGAGGGTGACGGTACGGGAAGTGGCGTGCGCCACGAAGTAGTCGGCGCCCTGCTCGGTGTCCGAGCCGGGCAGCGGAGCGGGCGGGCCGGTGAAGACGGTACGGCGGACGGGCGGGTCCTCGGTGGTCGTGCCCGTCGGGTCCGGGGCGATGACGGATGCCGGGGACGTGGGCGAAGCCGGGGACGCGGGTGCGGTCGGGGACACGGGCGGGGTGTCGAAGGTGCCGGCCGGCGTGTCGGAGGTGCCGGTTCGCGCCGTGGACGTGGTGCGCACGCCGCGGAAGGTGTCCTGGCCCAGCAGTGCGCGGCGTGCCGCGCTGTGCGCCGTACCGTCCTCGGCCGGACTCTGCGAGATGGTCAACGTCTGTACGGCACGGCCCGGTTCGGGCTTCGCGGCCGTGTCCGGCATCCACCGCCGCAACTGGGAGACCGGCACGGTGAGGCCGTCCAGTGTCGTGACGGCCGGCTCGTCCGCCGGGCGCTGCGGGCCGCTGTCGTGGTCGGCCGTGGCGCTGTCCGCGGGCCGCACGACGATCCGCCCGGGCGGGGGCGGGGACGCCGTGGTGGGGACGGCCGTGGAGTCGTCCGGCGTGGTGCGCGGAGGAGGTGGCGGGGTGCCGCCGTCCCCGCGGCCGCGTCCGCCACCGTCTGCGCGGTCGTGCCCGCTGCCGCGCCCGACGCTGTCCCCGCTGCCGTGCTCGATGTTCTGCCCTAGGCCGTCTCCGGAGTTCTGCCCGAAGCTCTGCCTGACGCCGTCGCCGACGCCGGGGCCCTGCCCGACGCTCTGCCCGAGGCCGTCTCCGACGCCGGGGCCGGGGCCGGGGCCGGGGCCGGGGGCGGGCTCGACGGTTCCGTCGGCGGGCTCGACGGTTCCGTCGCTGTCGCGGTCGCCCGACTCCAGATGCAGGTCGGTGGCCGACTCGATCACCGAGCGGCTCGGGGCGGCCGGCGGGCCGGAAGGGTCGGGCGCGCTTTCGGTGCTCAGTCCCAGCTCGGACTGCGAGCGCGCGAGACGGCGGTCGGACGGCGGGGGCGACGAGGCGGGCACTCCGCTGAGGTCGAGGACCCCTGCCAGCTCCGACAGCCGGGCCAGTTGCTCCGCCTGGGTCCACAGGCCGGTGGTGGGCTTCGGGGTGGAGCCGTCCCAGAAGTCGTGCGGCTGCCAGTCCGACCGGTCCTTGAGCTTCTCCACGCTGCCGTCCGGCCCCTGCTGGGTGACCGCACCGCGGTAGGGATGCCGCTCGGGGTGCGCCCGGTCCGGCACGGGGTCCGCGGTCGCCATCGTCGCCTCGACCAGCGCCTGCGCGGCGTGGCGCCAGGTGAAGCTCTTGAGGGTGCTGTACAGCTGGTCGGCCTCGCCGCGCGCGTCCGGCAGCCTGCCGCGCAGGGCCGCGATGGCCGAGGCCCAGGCCTGTGCCCGGGCGTCGGTGCCGCCCTCGACCTCCCCTCCGGTGTCCGGGTCGATGGTGAAGGGGGCGTCCACGGTCATCCCGGCGCCGTGCTCGGTCACCGTCTTCAGGAACTCGGCCGCACCGCTCTCCCCGTTGACCAGGATCGGGATGCTGCGTCCCGCGGCCTCGGTGGCGACCAGCCCGAAGCCCTCGTGCAGCGACGGCATGATCAGTGCGTGCGTGGTCTCCCGGTCGTTCACCAGATCGGCGGGGTTCGTGCTGAACGGGAGCATGGTGACGCCGCCCTCGCCCTGGGCCTCGATGATCGACGTCCAGCGGGCGTGCTCCTCCGGGTTCTTCTCCGGGTGCGGTCCGCCACGGATCGTCAGGCGGACGTCGAGGCCGAAGCCGCCCCGGGAGCGGGGGCGGCGCAGCATGCCGATGGCCTGGACGGCAGCCTCGACGCCCTTGATCTCGTCCGTGGCCCGTCCGGGCAGCAGCAGCTTGAGCTTTCTGGGCAGATGCGCCCAGTACTTGAACTTGTTGAAGGCCGACGGCTCGACCGGCGTGCCGATCTCGGTGCCCGGCACGAAGCCGTGCAGCGCGGGGATGCGCAGCACCTCTTCCGAGAGGCGTTCGGCCTCCTGGGCGAGCAGCGGTCCCACGCCGGCCACCATGTCGGCCTTCTGCATCAGTCTGCGCTCGGTGGTGGCCTTCTTGGCGCCCTTCTCCGGCTGGTGCTTGATCCTGTCCAGCCGTACGGGACTGGTGTGCAGGAAGTGCACCACGCGGGCGCCGGGATACCAGGAGTCGCGTATCTGCTGCGCGGCCGGACCGGAGAAGCGGGAGTGTCCGATGATGATGTCGAACGCGTCGTCCTCGCCGGGCAGTCCGTACTGGTCCGGTGAGCCCTTCGCCAGGACGTCGAGGCGGTCGCGGCCTTCGTCCACACCGGGGACCGACGCGTTGATGATCCTCGCGCCGCCGTGCTGCTCCTGCATCTTCTCGAGGTCGTAGTCCGCGTGGTTGTCGACCGTGAGCAGGGTGACGTCGTGGTCGTGGTGGAGCCCCTTGACCAGCTCCATGTTGAAGACGGGCACACCGCCGAGACCCAGCCCGCTCTCGTCGCAGACCACCAGTACCCTGCGGCGCTGCGGGACGGCGGCCCTGTCCTCGGCCTCCGGTGCGACGGTGCCGTCCTGCCGCACCGGGGCGGGGTTCGGGCCCGTGTCCACGGTGGTGCCGGCACCGGACATGGTGCTCAGCCCGAACGCCTCTTCCTCGTGCGGGGTGCCCGGTGTTTCCGGGGTGTTCTGTGTTTCCGGGGTGCTCTGTGTCGCCGGAGTGCTCTGTGTCGCCGGGACGTTCGCGTGCGGCGGGTCGGCGCCGTGGACGGGACCTGTCGTCTCCGTGAGCACCTTGGGGGGCGGGGCGGTGACGTCGGTGTCGGTGGTGTCGGCCGTTGCGGTGCTCTGGGTGACGGGGAGCGACTGCGGTGCCGGTCCCGTACCGAGCGCGTCCGCGAGCGGCAGCAGCACGTCCGAGCCGGGGAAGCCGGTGTCCGCGGCGCCGTCCGGTACCGAGGTGAGCGGGCGGACCCGGACCGGGCTTCCCGGTCCTTCACGGGTCAGTTCGACGGCGGTGCGGACCGGGCGTACGCCGTTGTCCGGCGTGACCGCGGGTCCGAGCACGACGGCGTGGTCGGTGCCGGCGCCGTCCAGCAACGCGGTCGCCTCGGGTGAGCTCTCCGCGGGTGGCGGCGTCTGCGAGACCAGGACCGTCAGCGGCGGAGCCTGGACGGGCTCGGCCTCCGCGTCACTCCGGACGTCCGCGTCGCTCCGGGTGTCCGCGTCGGCGGTGTCGGTGTCCGTGCCGGTGTAGGAACCGGTCGTGGTCACCCGCGGCGGATCGACGGCGGTGGTGTCCGGGACCGGGGCGAGGGTGGTGTCGCCGGTGTCCGAAGTGGCGGGGGTGCCGGCCGGGTTGTCGACCGGCGTGGAGGACGTGACCGTCGGAGAGGTGGTGGTCTGCGGCGACTCGGAGGTCCGGGGGGAGTCGTCCGTCGTGGCCTGCGCGCTGTCCGGGTCGGCCGTGGTTCCCCGGCCATCGGTGGTCCGGGGTGACGGGTCGGAGGAGGCGGTGGTGGCCGAGGTGCCCCCGGCGTTGGGGACTCCACCCGTCCGGGTGCCGGTGCCCGTGCCGGTGTTGGTGCTGTTCGTACCGGTGTTGGTGCTGTTCGTGCCGGTACCGGTGCTCGTGCCGGTGTTGACACCGGTGCCCGTGCTGGCGCTGGTGCCGGGCGGGGTGGAGACACCAGGTCCGGCAGGCACGCCGGACGCGTCGGACGCACCGGACACGTCAGACGCGTCGGACACGTCCGGCACGTCGAACGCGACACCCTGCCGCTCCGGCATGTCGCCGGTCCGGTTGTCCGTACCGGGGTCGGCGTCGGCGGCCGGGGAGCCGGTCGTCGACGCTGGCCCCTGGCCGGAGGCGCCCGTCGGGGCGGTGACCGGCGCGTCCACCGTGACCGGGGTGCCGAAGCCGTCGAGGGCGCGGCGCACCACGTCGGTGTCGGTGTCGATGTCGGCGGCGGGGCTGTTCCCGACCGGCACCACCCGGATCTCGGGGCGCGGGGACAGGTTGCCGTGCAGGCCGTCACGGACGCCGATCTCGGTACTGCCGGGTGCCTGGGAGCCGCGCAGGGCGGCGAGGTCGCGCAGGGCCTGCTCGCGCACCTCGGCGGGACCGTTGTGGACCTGCTGCCACAGCTGGTTCTCGGCGGCGGTCACGGGCAGCGGGGCCGGGGGGTACGACGAGAGGTCCGGCGTGGTGTACGGCGGCTGGTTCCCCGAGGCCTGCGGCGGCTGGCCGCCGGTGACGTCGACCTGCCCGGTGTCCGGGGCTGGTGCGGTGCCGCCGGTGCCGGTGGTCTCCGGTCGGGAGGGGCCGTCGGCGTCGCCGGAGCGCGAGGGGCCGTCGGTGTCCCGCGTGCCGTCGGCGTCACCGCCGCCGGAGACGGTGGGCGGCGGCTGGTTGCGCAGTTTGTCGATGGCGTGGCGCAGTTCGGCGCCGGTGTTCAGGGCGCCGCCGCTGAGCGTGGCCTCGACCTGGCTGCTGAGGCCCGCGCCGACGAACGTGGACCAGTTGGTGGACCAGTCGCCGTCGAAGGCGCCCTTGATCAGGATCTCCGCGAGGGCCTCGCCGGCGCCGGCGGCGAGGAAGTCGGCCGTGCCCTTGAGCCCGTAGTGTCCGGCCACCGCGCCCGGCCGGTCGGCGTTGTGGCGCAGGATCTGGTTGTTCCGCCACAGCTCGGTGTTGTTGCGGAACGACAGCGGGTTGTTCCGGAAGGTGACCGGTACGTTGCTGCCGGGGGTGGGGCCGCCGCCGTACGGGTCGGGGTCGGGCCGGTTGTTGGGGCCGTTGGGGTTCGGGGTGGGGTCGGGATTCGGCCGGGTGCCCGGGCCGTCGTTCTTGAACTCGGGCTTCGGGGTGTGGTGGAAGTTCGGGTTGTTCTTGAAGCCCAGGTCCGGGTTGTCCTTGAGGAAGTTGTTGTCGTAGCCCTTGACGATCTTCCTCGCGAAGTCGTCGAAGATGCCGGTGAGGAACCCCGCCGCGGCGCCGAACGCGGCGGACTTGAGGATGTCGTTCCAGTTGAAGCGGTCGGGGCGGCGGCCGTTGGGGGCGAAGCTCATCATCGCCAGCCGCACCGTGAAGGCCATGAGCGCCTCTTGGAACGCCCCGGTCAGTGAGGGCGCGATGTGCAGCCGCTGGAGCAGGTGACTGAGGGTGGTGAGGATCATGAAGCGGCTGCGCAGCTTGGCCATCATGATCTGGCTGGCCGTGGCGCCGCCGGTGAAGAAGGACATCGCCAGGTAGATGGCGATCTCGATGAGCAGCCGGATGACCTCGGCGATGACCTGCCACTTGGACTCCATGATGTCCATGGAGGTCTTGCGCCGGCCCTCGGCGATCTTGTCGAGCTGTCCGGCGAACTCGCGCAGGTAGTTCTTGCCGCCGTCGTCGATGAGCATGCCCATCGCCCTGGCGTACGACTTGGACAGGTCGTCCGGCATGGACTGGGCGATGTCGTGGACCGACTTGTCGATCAGCGAGGAGAGCCGGTCGACCTTGCGGCCGAGACCGGAGTAGGGCCGGCGGCTCTCGTACGCGAGGTCCTCGTCGGCGTCGATGAGCCTCTCCCCGGTGAGGATGAAGATCATCGCGTTGACCTCGGGCGACGGCTGGATGCTCACCGGGGGCCGTCCCGGAGGTCGTGCGGGCAGGCCGGAACGGCCGCTCCCGGCGTGGTGCGGGAGCGGCCTGCGGAGCGCGGGTCAGCGGCGGCCATGCCCGGACGAACCGCCGTCGCCGTCGCCGTCGAGCCCGTTGGTGTTGATGCGGTTGTTGTTCCGCTCGATGTCCTCGAGGTTGCGGTCGCGGGTGTCCTTCATCATCCGGACCTGGCTGACCGTGGCGTCGGTGATGCCCACCAGCGCGTCACGGATGGCCATCATGGTCTCCTTGGTGGTCTGCCGCTCCTTCTGCTCCTGCGGCTTGGCCTTCTCGGCGAACTCGCCCGAGGTGCCAGGCCACTTGACCGTGGGGGCCAGTTCGTCGAGGAACTCCTCGGTCACGTCCCTGGCCAGCTGGCCGATCTCCTCCAACTGCCGTGCCAGGGACTCGATGCGCTGCGGGTCGACGTAGTACCGCTCGCCCATGGTCAGTCCTCCCCGTCGTCGCCGAGGGCGTCCCGCCAGGCGGGGGTGGCCCGGTCGTCACGTGCCGTGTCCTCGTCGTCCTCCCGCAGCACGTCGGGGCCGAAGATGCGCTCCCAGTCCAGCTCGAAGCCCTTCAGTTCCGGCACGTGGGCGCTGGGCTCGGTGAAGGGCGCCATCGCCTTCATCACGTGCCGGTTCATCTTCAGGCGCGCCGCGCTCGCGGCCTCCAGGACACTGGCGGCCAGCTCCTGGGGGGACATGTCGCGGTACTTGTTGTCCAGGAACTCGATCCCGGTCAGCTCGCCCTGCGGGCCCACGGTGGCGCGGACGGCACGGTCGGAGGAGAGCACCGCGAACGACGCCTGCCGCAGTTCGCGCTCGGTGCGCGCCACCGCCTCCTGGGCGGCCTGGAGTTCGGCCATCGCCTTCTCCAGGCGCTTCTCCAGCGGTTCCGTCACGCCCGTTCCGCCCCTTCTTCGTCGTTCTCCCGGATTCCCTGGTCTGCCGTCAAGTCGCGCGTTCCGGGAACCGGTTCGTCAACTGCTTTGCTGATCTTGCCTGGTGGTGGCCCCGCTGGGGAAGCCGGGGCCGGGTGGGATTCGTCTCCCCCGGGTGGTCGCGCCCGGTCGCACCCGGTCGGGCCGGCGACCGCACGGTCCTGCCCCGGCGGCCGTACGGCTCCACCACGCCGGTCAGCGGCCGATGACGGCCGGGGTGCCGCCCTCCTCGGTGCCCCACACGTCCGCGTCCTCCTCCAGGTAGTCGGCGGAACTGGTGGCCCTGCGGCCCGGCTCCGTCTCCTCCTCGGGGGAGTCGCCGCCGGTGGTCGCCACCCGGGAGGCCGGCGCCAGGAAGGTGTCGCTGTCCTCCTGGCGGTGCCACGCGTTGCGCCGCCGGCGGTTGCGGCGCTCGCTCTCCTCCGCCGCGTCGACCAGTACGGCGCGCACCCGCTCCCCGTTGCCCTTGTCGCCGCCGGCGCCCATACCGCCCGCACCCATGCCGCCCATCGGCATGCCCGGCGTACCGGGTGTACCGGGAGCGCCGGGGGCACCGGCGGTGGCGGCCGCGGTGAGCGGGGTGGCCGCGCTGTCGGCGGCACCGCCCGAGAGGGGCGCGACGCTTCCGGTTCCGCCGAGGCCGTCCCCGGAGAGGGAGCCCGCCCCGGAGAGGCCGCCGCCGACGCCCGCGGAGACGCCCGCGCCGCCGTTCAGGCCCAGTCCGTCGAGAGAGAGGTCCTGGGTGGTGGAACCGCTGCCGCTGCCGCCGCCCGTCCCGTTGAGGCCGTCGAGCAGGTCCGACAGGCCGGAGTCGCCGATGTTCCTGATCGGGTCGAGGTCGTGCAGGTCCACCGTCCTGGTGTTGCCCTGCGGGTCGGTGACGGTGACGACGCCGGTCTCCGGGTCGATGCTCTGCTTGCTGCCGTCCGGGAAGGTCGTGTCGAGCAGGCCGTTGTCGAGGACGGTGGTGGAGCCGTCCGGGTTGGTCACCTTCGCGCCGTGGGTGAGGTCGGTGACCGTGCTGGTGCCGTCCGGGCGGGTGGTGGTGAGCATCCCGGTGTCCGGGTCGAAGGTGGCCTTGCTGCCGTCCGCGAACGTGGTGGTGAAGTCGCCGTCGTCGAGCGCGGTGTGGCCGCCGGTCGGGGTCTCCAGGCCGGACTGGTCGCCGCCGTTGAGGTCCCCGAGGTTGCCCAGGCCGCCGGTCGACTCGGTGGGCAGGTCGGTGTTGATGTCGCCGAGGTCGCCGAGGTCGCCCAGATTCCCGAGACTGTTCTGCCCGTTGAGGTTGCCCAGGCTGCCGAGGTTCTCGGTGGTGGTGGTGCCGTCGGGCTTGGTGGTGACCGTCTGGCCGGTCGCCGGGTCCACCGTCTGGACGGTGCCGTCGGGGAACGTGGTCGTCAGCTTCCCGTCGTCGCCCAGCGACGTCGTCGAACCGTCCGGGTTGGTCACCTTCAGACCGTCACCCAGGTCGGTCGTCGTCGTCGAACCGTCCGGGTTGGTCGTCGTGAGCACCCCGCTGTCGGGATCGAAACTGGTCCTGCTGCCGTCCGGGAGCTCGGTGATCACGTCACCGCCGCTGGTCAGTTCGGTGCTGCCGCCGGTCGGGGTGTCGAGGACGCCGTCCCGCAGCCCGCTGTTGAGACCGTCGAGGCTGCCCAGGTCGGTCGTGGTGGTGGTGCCGTCGGGCTTGGTGGTGACCGTCTGGCCGGTCGCCGGGTCCACCGTCTGGACGGTGCCGTCGGGGAACGTGGTCGTCAGCTTCCCGTCGTCGCCCAGCGACGTCACCGAACCGTCCGGGTTGGTCACCTTCAGGCCGTCACCCAGGTCGGTCGTGGTCGTCGAACCGTCCGGGTTGGTCGTCGTGAGCACCCCGCTGTCGGGGTCGAAACTGGTCTTGCTGCCGTCCGGGAAGTCGGTGGTGAGTTTGCCGTCGTCGAACCGGGTGCTGCCGCCGGTCGGGGTCCTGAGGGAGACGCCGCCACTGTTCAGGCCGCCGAGTCCGCCGAGGTTCTGGGTGACCGCGTCGTTGGCGGCGTTGTTCGCCCCGCCCGTTCCGTTGCCGGTCCCGAGGTCGCCCCCGCTCTCGGTGGTCAGGTTGTTCCCGTTCAGCAGGTCGTCGAGGCTGTCGAGGTTCTGCTGGTTGAGCGCGTTCGGGTCATTGAGGCCGCCGAGGCTCTCCTCCACCGCCTTGCGCTGCTCCTCCGCCTCGCGCTTGGCCTCCTCCTGCTCGCGCTTCTGCTCCTCGCGCAGCTCGTCCTGGTACCTGCGGTCCTCCTCGCGCTGCTGGTTCTGCTCGTTGCGCAGATCCTCCTGGAGGCGCTTGGCCTCCTCCTGCTCGCGCCGCTGTTCCTCGCGCAGCTCGTCCTGGTACCTGCGGTCCTCCTCGCGCTGCCGGTTCTGCTCCTCGCGCAGCTCGTCCTGGTACCTGCGGTCCTCCTCGCGCTGCCGGTTCTGCTCCTCGCGCAGCTCGTCCTGGTACCTGCGGTTCTCCTCGTTCTGCCGGTTGATCTCGTCCTTCTCCTCCTCCAGTTTCCGCTCCTCGTACTCCTGGGAGGCCGTGCTGGTCGACTTCGGCTCGGGCACGTTCTCCGAGAAGTCGTCGCCGAGGTCGAGGAAGTGGTTGTTCAGGGCGGACTGCACCTTGGCGGCGGGCTTGCCCAGCTTGTCGGCGGCGGCCCGGGTCCAGATCTGGACCGCCATGTCGCCGACCTTGGCCCAGTTGGCGATGTCGCTGAGGTCGCCGTACTGCGGGTGCACCTGGGAGAAGCCGGCCTGCGGGCTGTGGCTGACGGTGGAGGAGTAGCGGGTGGTGGTGGACTTCAGGTCCGTCTTGGCGACGTTGTTGGTGTCCACCCACTGGGCGAGGTCGTCCAGGACGTAGCGCAGCACCCGGTGCGGGTCGTAGTAGGGGGACTTGGCCCAGTCCAGCCACGCCTTCAGCAGCTCGCTGGCGGCGTCCTCCAGGTACTTGCGGCCCAGTGAGAGGGCACGCGAGTACACCGTGCTGCCGTTCGTCGTGGTGCCGTCGGCGGCGGTGGGCGAGGAGTTGAACGTCTCGACGTAACTGTCGTAGTTCTCGCGGATCTTCGTCAGCAGGCTGCGGAAGACCTCCGCGGCCTCGCCCTTCCAGCTCGCGTCGTCCCGGCCGAACCGGTCCTCCCAGTCCTTCAGCACCACCGCGTGGTGCTTGAAGAACTGCGCGGCGTAGTCGAAGGACTCACCGGTGGTGTTGAAGGAGTCCAGTTCCACCATGTCGGCCTCGGGCACGCCCAGGTTGCTGAACCGGGCGTCCTTGGTGCTGCCGTTCAGCAGGGCGATGAGCGCCGCCCGCGGCCCGTTCATGTACCGGGCGAGCGGGATGGTGCTGAACTTGTCCCCGTGGTAGTCCTCGAACTCGTTGCCCTCGCGGACCTGCGCGTTGTTGACGTCGTCGGTGTTGGGGTCGGCGAAGATGACCGTGTCATCGACCTTCACCCGGCCCTCGAAGACGATCCTGGCCTGCATGATCGACCGCTTCTTGCCGCTGTCGAAGAACCAGATGTCGTAGTCCTCGCCCTTGTTCGTCAGGAACCCGGAGTCCTTGACGAGCAGGCTGAGGCTGCGTTCCTTGATGTCCATCCGGAAGAGCTTGCCGCCGTGGTCGGACCGGAGTGTGTCGAAGATCGTGTTGCGGTCCGGCACCGGATAGCCGGTGATGTGGGTGACCAGGGTGGCCCAGGTGTCGCTCGACGGGTCGCCTGCTTTTTCGTACTCGTCGACGTTGGCGACGGATTTGGGATCGTACCGATCGGCCACCGGGCGCCCTTTCTGGTCGGTTGTCGTCCTGGCCGGCGCACCGTCTCCTCATGCGGGGGTGCGGCCGGGTGGTGTACGTGCGGGTGTGCCGGCCGGCACGGCTCCCGCCGGCCCGCACGGCACGGGTTCAGTCTTCGTCGGTCGTCTTGCCGCTGGTGCCGGCGGTGAGTTCGTCGACCTCGTCGAAGGTCTGGAGCAGCGTCTGCGCGTCGATGGCGTCCAGGTTCTTGTTCTTGGTCTTGTTGGCCTTCTCGATGGTTTCGGTGAGCGCCTGCTTCAGCTCCTTGAAGAGCTCCATCTGGTCACCGAGCAGCTTGTCGATGGCCTCGGCCGCGGTGCGGATGTCCGCGATCAGGCTCGGTCCCGAGACGAGGGGCTCGGAGACCATCCTGCCGATGCGCAGCAACTGCTGCTTCTGGTCGAGGTTGCCCTCGGTGGTGTGCCCGTCGAGGAGATGGCCGAGCGGTCGGATGCCGGCCTGCTCATCGCCCACCTCGCGGCGCTTCTTCGCGGACTTGTAGACCGGATCAACCTCGAAGTCGCGGAAGTTCTCCATCTGCTTGAGGTCGAAATGCGTGACATCGGCCTTCTCGGCCATGGGACGTTCTCCTGCCGCTTGGTGCCGGACGGGACGAGGAAGGGGGAGGTCCGGCGTCTGCCGCCGGACGGGGCCCGGTCGCCGGGCCGCCCTCCGACGCGGACGGAGGGAGGATCCCGGTCGGCCCCGGGCCTCTCGTTCGATCGTCCCGGGGCCACGGCGTGACCTCCGCCGCGGCCCCGGGACGGGCCGATCCGCACCGGGGGCCGCGGGGCCCGCCGTCCGGATCACGCCGGGCTCACGGAGTCCGGAGGAAAGACCCTAACGGGCCCGCACACTTCCCCAGTTCTCGGCGCTGGTGCGCTCGTCGCGGGAGTGGTTGTCGTGGATCATCTGGATCAGCTGACCGTTGTCGCCGAGCAGCGTGGCCATGTTCTTGGTGGCCTGGTCCCACTCCGCCTGGACGCCGCGGTACATCTCCTGGTCCGAGCCCTCCCAGGAGGTGATGAGCGGCTTCAGCTCGTCCTCCAGGTTGTTGAGGGTGGTGATGATCTGCTGGGTCTGGCCCATCAACTCCTCGATGGCATGCCGGACCGTGGCGTACTGCAGGTCGATGATGCCGTCGGCCATGACGTCTCCTCTTCGGTGGCCGGGCCTCGGGCCCGGGAAGCTCTCGTGGTCCGGCCCCACCGAGGGGGCCGGTGCGGCACGGGGGGTGGGTCAGCTCAGCGCTTCGAAGACGCCCTGGCTGGTCTTGCTGTTGAGGACCTCGGTGAGGTCCTGGTTCTCCTTCGCCAGGCGGTTGGCGGAGGTCACGTTCTCCTGGAGGGCGTCGACCATCTTGCTGATCTGGATGACGACCTTCTGCGCCTCGGCGTTCCAGCTGCGGAACAGCTTCAGCAGGGCCTGGCCCTCGTCGCCGCCGACACCCGAGCGCGCGGCGATCTCGGCGACGTTGTTCTGGATCTTCTCGACCTGGGACCGGGCCGACTCCAGGGAGGAGACACCGCCCAAGCCCTTGGCATAGTCCGCTTTCCTCGCGGCGCTGTCCGCCATGTCGCGTTCCCTTCGTTCGAGCACGTCTCGTCGCACCGTTGTCCGCTGAGGCTAAAGAGAACCGAGCGTTCCGCGCAACGTGGGTTGGGAAGATTTGAGGTTCGGTCAGAATGCTTACCCGTCGGGCAAGTTGTCCGTGAGTTTCGAGGAAATGAACACGTCTCGCCCCTGGCCCGGCCGACGGTGCGCGAACTCTTCGCGAAACGCGGCGATACGGGCGGAGAACGGTCACGCGAAGAAGGACAACGGGCATGCGGACGGACCGTTTACGGCACAAAGGGCGGGCGTCCGCGGTTTCCCCCCGGGCGGTGTCCGGCCGGAAAATCTGAGCTTTCTCTGAGGTTCACCACCACGCCCGGCCAGGGCGACTTCGCCGACTTCCCGCCACCGGCGGCGAGTTCGGCTCGCGCCTTTCCCGCCCGGCCTTTTCCTTTGCCGCCATATGCGGTGGTTGCCTTGATCGGTGTGCGGTGTCGGCTGTGCGCGCCCTGTCCGCGGCGTCCGTGATGTCGGCGGTGTCCCGGGCGCCGGCCGCGTCCGCTATGGCGTGGCGCCCTCCGTGCCCTTGGCGGCCTCCGTGCCCTTGGCGGCTTCGGTGCCCTTGGCCCCTTCGGCGTCCGCCGCCGACACCCCCTGGTCCGACTCGCCGCCCCCCTCGCGCTGCCCCGAGCGGTCGCCGGCACCGCACTTCGGAGCGGTGACCCTGGGCTCCACGACGCCCGTGGCAGCGGCCGGGTCGAGGTCCGCACCGGTGGGAAGGGACGCGAGCAGCGGTGCCGGGACCGAGTCGATGTCCGATGCCCCGTACCCGAGCGCTTCCAGGGCGTTCTTGCCGGAGATCCGGTACTTCACCCCGTTCTCCGCCACCAGGTAGGTGGTCCCGGCGTGCGCGGCGCCGCTCGCGTTCAGGGCCCGGACCAGGGCACCGTGCCCGGGCCGCACCACCGTGGCGTCCGTGGGGACGCAGGCCGCCTCCAGCGGCAGGTCGGTGCCCGCGGACACCGCGACCGGGGCGAGCCGGGCCAGCGGGACGAGCACCGAACCGATGCGGGCGCCGCCGTCGTCGCCGTCCACCTGCGCGCAGAGCGCGGTGCCGCGCGGCACGGACTCCGGCAGGGGCGGTGTCTCCGGCAGCTCCGCGGATCCGGCGGTCGCGGAGTCCTTCGCCCGGTGCTCGCGCAGGGCGTCCGCGCCGACCGTGCGCACCTCGGGCGACTGCCCCCGGTAGGCGTCCTTCTGGGTGGCCGGGTCGCCCAGCACCAGGGCGGCGCCGAGCCGGGTCAGCGGCACCAGCCCGTCCTTGCGCAGCAGGTGGTAGGTGCTGCCGCCGCCGGGCACGCTGACCTTGAACAGCTGACCGATCCGGCTGGCCTCACCGCCGAGCACCGGGCCCTTGTCGCCGCGCCCCGGCACCGCGGGCGGGCTCAGGGCCGGTCCGGGCGCCAGCGCGTCGAGGAAGGCCGCCGAGACCGGCATCGGCCGCTGGGAGCCGTAGCCGAGGGCGTTGCGGGCGTCGGAGGCGCGGTCCAGCGGCAGCCTGCTGCCCCGCCACACCAGGTACTCGGTGTCGTCCGGCCCGCTCACCAGCACGCCGCGGTCGCCCTCGACGCCACGGGAGTCCAGTGGCGCACCGGCCACCACGGTGGTGGTCCCCGGTTCGTCCACCCCGGTGCCCGACACGGCACCGGAGGTGTCGGGCAGCGCCCCGTCCGGCCCGGTGACGCACATGTGCCAGGAGCCGTCGTCGAGGCTGTCGGGCGCGGGTACGGCGTCCGGCGCTCCGGGGATGCCGACCGGGGCGCCCACGGGCACGTCCCGCAGGGAGGGGGTGCGGACGTCGGCGGTCGGCAGGTCGGAGCCACCGATGAGCCGCGCCGACGCGTAGTTGCGCACCGGGTGCAGTATGCCGTCGGTGCCGGTCCACAGGTACCGGGCGCCGGTGTCGCGGTTGACGACCAGGTGCTCACCGTCGCGCCAGCCGTCGTTCCCGCCGGGCCGCAGCAGGCCGTAGACGGTGGCGCCCGCGCCGATCAGGACGGTGACCAGGACGCCGAAGACCACGCCGCGGGTGGTGCGCCCGAGCGGGCTCTCCGGAGCGTCCGGGTCGGCCATCAGCAGGCCCGAGCTGAGCCTGCCCATCATGAAACCGTGGGCGTGTACCTGGTCGCGCTTGGACTGCACAGCCTCTCCTCAACTCGTTCTTCCTGTCACCGGCGTGCGGTGTGCTCAGCCGAACAGGCCGCGCAGCCAGCCGAAGAGCCCCGCCGCCCAGAGGCTGAGCGGCAGCAGCGCCACCGCGAGGCCGGTGTGGGCCAGTTCCGCGGCCCGGCCCCAGTACGGCAGCATCCGGCGGCCGGGGACCGTCCAGGCGGCGATCACGAGCGCGGCCGCCGCGGCGAGCAGCACCGCCAGGACGATCAGCCGCCCGTCGCCGTGCTGGTCCACGGCCCAGGCGCGGGCGAGCAGCAGCAGCCCCCAGACGCCGGGCACGGCAAGGGTCAGCCGCTGCCCGATGTGCACCAGTCCGCGGGCGTGCAGGAGCAGCAGCAGGCTCAGCGCGAGGGAGGTCAGCACCTCGGGCAGGTTGGGGTGCTCGGCGAGGACGACCTGGGCGCCCGCGGCGACGACGCCGGTGGCGGCGAAGAGCGCGGTGACCCAGCGCCCGGCCAGCTCGGTGCGTTCGGCGACGTCGTCACCCGCGTAGGGTTCGATGCCCTCCTGGAGCTGGCCGGCGGACGACGGCAGCGCCGGCATCCGCATGCCCGCCAGCTTGAAGGCGAACGGTGCCACCGCTCCGGCGCCGAGGGCGACGAACGCGGCCACCAGGGCCACCGCGGCCGGCGCGTGGAGGTCGGTGTAACCCATCAGGGCCCCGGCGGTCGCGCCGGCCAGGGAGACCACCGCCGTGGCCAGGAGGGCGGGGGCGCCGACCGCCGTGGCGGCGAGCGCGAGGACCGCGCCGCCGGCGCCGGCCGCGCCCGCGGCGAGCAGCCGGGCGCCGGCGACCTGCGCCGCGTCGGGGCCGCCCAGGTCGCCGCCGGGCAGCAGCCAGCCGGCCAGGGCCAGGCAGGGTGCGACCAGCAGGCCGAGGGCGGTCGCGGAGAGACGGTCACCGACCGCGCGGCTGGCCGAGGCGGCACCCGCGAGCAGGAGCAGTCCGGTCAGGGCCGCGCAGGCGGCCCGGAGGGAGCCGGATCCGGTCACCCCGGGCCGGAGCACCAGGACGAGGGCGGTCACCACCGTCGCCACCGCGGTGCCCACGAGCAGTCCGCGGGCCGCCTCGGGGCTCCAGGTGTGCAGCCGTCGGGCCGCGGTGTCGGCTATCCCGTCCACCAGGTCGTCCAGCCGGGCCTCGGGCAGCGCCTCGGTGTGCGGGCGCAGGTGGAGCACCGCGCCGTCGGCGAGGCCGGCCTGGGCGAGGGTGGTCTCCTCGTCGAGCGGGGGGTCACCGAGCCGCTGGAGCACCCAGCCGGCGTGGTCGAGTCCGGCCTCCTCGGCCTCCTCCCCGACGTAACGCAGCAGTGTGGGCAGGAGATCGGCGACCGGCACGTCGGCGGGCACGGCCAGATCGACGCGGACGCTCGGCGCACGTACGGTCAGGCGGCACAGTTCGGCCACCGCGCTGTCGGTCATCGCTGAACTCTCGTCTTCCGTTGGAGCGTTGGCGGGGGTCCCTCGGGAGAGGGGGACGTGCGAAGGGTACGGAAGGCCGGCCGGGCCGGGAACGGAGGGGCCGGGCAGCGGAATCGGGTCCGTGCGCGCCCGGCAACACCTGCCCCGCGTGGACAGGTCGTGTTCCGTGAATGCAGACTACTGCCTACACCCGCCGGATCGTGCTGCGGACCTGGCTCCCTGACCGGTATGGAGTTGACCGTCACGGGAGTTGACCGCCCCCCGCTATCCGTTCGAAACATGCAGCAGGCGTTCACCGCGTCACGCGGACTCCGGAGAATCAGCCCGGTGCGGACCAAACCGCCGCCGGCTGCTCCGGTATTTCGGTGCGGGCCGGAAAGCCAGTGAAACCGGAGGTTTCGTTCCTTGAGTGTGGTGCTGTTCCGCCGGCCCGCCCGCCGACGTGGACCCGAGATGCCCGAGGGGCAATTGACCCTCCAGGAGCCGCCGGTACTGGCCGAGACGGTGCCGGACACCTCGGCGATATGGACCTATCTGCCGATGGCCCTGATGTCGGTGTCGATGATGCTGATGTTCCTGCGCCCCGGCGGCGGGAACGGCGTCTTCATGTACCTGGCGATGGGCGTCATGGCGCTCTCCGCCGGTGCCATGCTGCTGGGGCAGCTGATGCGCCGCTCCAGCGAGCGCAAGCAGCGCCTGAAGGGCGAACGCCGCGACTACCTGCGCTACCTGGCGCAGACCCGCAAGCGGGTCCGGAGCACCATCGCGGAGCAGCAGCGGGCCCTCGCCTGGCGCCACCCCGAGCCCGCCTCGCTGCGCTCCCTGGCCCGCACCTCGCGGTTGTGGGAACGCCGCCCGGCCGACGAGGACTTCGGCGAGATCCGTCTCGCGGTCGGCGAGCAGCAGCTGGCGCTCACCCTGAACCCGGTCTCCACCCGCCCGGTGGAGGACCTCGAACCGCTCTGTGCGCACGCCCTGCGCCGCTTCATCCGCGCCTACTCCACCATCCCCGAGCAGCCTCTCGGCCTCTACCTGCGTTCCTCGGCGCGGATCCTGCTGCGTCCCGAGGAAACGTCCGCAGGGGAGTCCGCCGAGCCGGGCGGCCCGGTGTCCGGGGCGGGCGGCGACGCCGAGGGCGGCCCCGGCGCCGAGGCCGTACGCGCCCTGGTGCGCGCCGTGCTCGCGCAGCTCTCGGTGTTCCACGCGCCCGAGGAGCTGTGGCTCGCCCTCTGCGTCAGCGACGACCGGCGGCCCGACTGGGAGTGGGCCAAGTGGCTGCCGCACGCGCTGCACCCGTACGAGGAGGACGGTGCCGGCAAGGTCCGCCGGATCACCGCCGACCTCACCGAGCTGGACGACCTGCTCGGTGCCGAGTTCGCCGAACGTCCCGGTTTCGACCCGGACGCCCGCCCCGGCCGCGACGAGCCCTACACCGTCGTCGTCCTGGACGGCGTCACCGTCCCCGAGGGGCACCGCTGGGAGGGGCACGGCTACCGCAACGCGGTGGTCCTCGACGTCTCCGGGGCGCTGCGCTGGCGGCCCGGCCGCAACACGCTGCGGCTGACCGTCGGGCCGGACCGGGTGAACCTGGTGCGCACCGACCGCAGCCGCAAGGAGCGTTCCGTGCCGCTCGGCCGGCCGGACCGGCTCGGCCCGCTCGGCGCGGAGTCACTGGCCAGGCTGCTCGCCCCCCGCCGGATGAGTCTGGGCGCCGACGTGGCGCAGCCCCTGGACAGCGACGTCGAACTGACCACCCTGCTCGGCATCCCCGACCTGCACCGGCACGAACCGCGCACCCTCTTCGCCCGGCACACCGGCTCCGCACGGCTGCGGGTGCCGATCGCGGTCGGCGTGGACGGGCGCCCGGTGGAACTCGACATCAAGGAGTCCGCGCAGGGCGGCATGGGCCCGCACGGCATGCTCATCGGCGCCACCGGCTCCGGCAAGAGCGAACTGTTGCGGACCCTCGTCCTCGGCCTGGCCCTGACCAACTCCTCCGAGACCCTCAACTTCGTCCTGGTCGACTTCAAGGGCGGCGCCACCTTCCTCGGCCTGGAGGAACTGCCGCACACGTCCGCCGTCATCACCAACCTCGCCGACGAAGTCGCCCTGGTGGAGCGCATGCAGGACGCGCTGCACGGTGAACTCATCCGCCGCCAGGAACTGTTGCGCGCCGCCGGCAACTACACCTCCGCCCTGGAGTACGAGCGGGCGCGCGCCGCCGGGGCGGCCCTCACCCCGCTGCCCAGCCTGTTCGTGGTGGTCGACGAGTTCAGCGAACTCCTTTCCGCGCACCGCGAGTTCATGGACCTGTTCGTGATGATCGGCCGTCTCGGCCGCTCCCTGGGAGTGCACCTGCTGCTCGCCTCGCAGCGCCTGGACGAGGGCCGTATGCACCAGTTGGAGAGCCACCTGTCGTACCGCGTCGGCCTGCGCACCTTCTCCGCCATGGAGAGCCGCGGCGTGCTCGGCGTGCCGGACGCCTACGAACTGCCGGCCCAGCCCGGCAGCGGCTACCTGAAGTCCGGGGTGGAGTCCCTGACCCGGTTCCGGGCCGCCTACTCCTCGGGCACCTACCGGCGCCGCACCGGCGCGGTCGTGCAGGCCCGGGTGGCCAGCCAGGTGGTGCCGTGGACCAGCGGCTGGGTGGTGCCCCGCACGCTGGAGGCCGCGCCGGAGCCGGAGCCGGAGGCCGAGGAGAGCGGCGACGAGGAGACACTGCTCGACGTGGCCCTCGACCGGCTGCGCGGCTCCGGGCCCGCCGCCCACGAGGTGTGGCTGCCGCCGCTGGAGGAGCCCTCCCCGCTCGACGCCCTGCTGCCCGGCATCGCCCCCGACCCCGAGCGCGGCCTCAGCGCCGCCGGCTGGTCCGGGACCGGCCGGCTGCGGGTCCCGGTGGGCCTGGTGGACAAACCCTTCGAGCAGCGCCGCGACCCGCTGGTCGTGGACCTGTCCGGAGCGGGCGGCCACGTCGCCGTCGCGGGCGGCTCGCAGAGCGGCAAGTCCACGCTCGCCCGCACGCTGATCGCCGCCCTCGCCCTCACCCACACCCCCGCCGAGGTCCAGTTCTACTGCCTCGACTTCGGTGGCGGCGGCCTCTCCCAGCTCGCCGCGCTCCCCCACGTCGGCGGCGTCGCCCCGCGGCTGAACCCGGAGCGGGTGCACCGGGCCGTCGCCGAGGTGATGACGCTGCTCGCCCGCCGCGAGCAGTTCTTCGTCGACCACACCCTGGACTCCATGCAGTCCTACCGCCGCCGCCGGGCCGCCGGGGAGTTCCCCGACGAGCCCTTCGGCGACGTCTTCATGGTGGTCGACGGCTGGTCCACGGTCCGCCAGGACTACGACGACCTGGTCCCCAAGTTCAACGAACTCGCCGCCCGCGGCCTCAACTACGGCATCCACCTGATCGTCACCACCACCCGCTGGGTGGAGCTGTCCGCCCAGGTCCGGGACCAGGCCGCCACCCGCCTGGAACTGCGGATGGGCGACCCGATGGACTCCGAGATCGACACCCGCAAGGCCCGCTCGGTGCCGCGCACCGGCGGCCGGGGCATCACCTCCGACAGCAAGATGCACTTCCTCGCCGGCCTGCCCCGCCTGGACGGCAGCGGCTCCCTCGACGACCTCGGCGACGGCGTCGCCCACCTGGTCTCCGAAGTCGCCCGGCACTGGAGCGGCGCGCCCGCCCCGCAGATCCGGATGCTGCCGCACCGGCTCCCGCTCGCCGAACTCCCCGCGCCCCAGGGCACCGAGGGGGGCGGCATGCGGCTGCCGCTCGGCATCGACCAGGACACCCTGGAACCGGTCTGGCACGACTTCAGCCGCACCCCGCACCTGATCGTGGTCGGCGACACCGAGAGCGGCAAGACCAACCTGCTGCGCCGCGTCACCCGGGGCATCACCGACCACTACGCCCCCCACGAGGCGAAGATCATCGCCGTGGACTACCGCCGTACGCTGGTGGACGCCGTGCCCGAGGAGTACCGCATCGGGCACGTGATCTCCCTGGACAACCTCAAGGAGACCATCGAGGGGGCGGCCCGCGCGATGAAGACCCGCGTGCCCGGCGCGGACATCGCGCCCGCCCGCATGCGCCAGTGCGACTGGTGGACCGGCCCGCGGCTGTTCATCCTGGTCGACGACTACGACATGGTCTCCGGCAGCAACACCTTCCAGAGTCCCTTCGAGCCGCTCTTCGAGCATCTGACCCTCGGCTACGAGATGGGCCTGCACCTGGTCGTCGCCCGCAGTGCCATGGGCGCGGGCCGCGGCCTCAGCGACGCCCTGGTCCGCCGCCTCGACGAGGCGAACAACCCGGCGGTCCTGCTGTCCTGCCCGCCCACGGAGGGCCGTCTCTTCGGCAACACGAAACCGCTCAACCTCCCGCCCGGCCGGGCCCTGCACATCGCCCGCCGTCGGGCGCGGCTGATGCAGACGGCACTGGTGGAGGAGAGCACGCGGTAGACGGACCGCGACGCCTCCGCGGACGCCGGGGAGGCGGAAGGGGAACGGCGAGAACACGAGTACGGCGGGGCCACCCTCGGGTGGCCCCGCCGTACGTCGTCAGGGGGCTCGGCTCACTCCCGCGCCGTCGGGCCCGCTTCCGCCGGGCGCCAGCCGCGGGCGCGGGCCCGGGAGAAAGTGAAGGCGGCCCACAAGGCGGCCAGGACGGCGGCGGAGCCGAGGAGGACCAGCAGTCCGGCTCGGCTGGTGGCACGGTCGGCGGAGGCGGTGTCGCGGACCGTCACGGGGTCCGCGGCCCGCTCGGCACCGGTGGACGCGGCGGCGTCGCCGAGGACCGTGGTGACGGCGGCGTAGGGATCCAGCTGGGGGATGTCCGCCGGGTAGGCGGTGGCGGTGAGGCGGCGCACGACGGCGTCGGGCGAGTCGTCGGGATGGGCGGCGCGGACCACCGCGGCGGCCCCGGCGGTGTAGGCGGTGGCCACGGAGGCGCCGGCGCCGAGGTAGTGGCCGCTGCCGCGCGGGCCGCCGGAGACCACCCCGGCGCCGGGGGCGGCCAGGTCGATGCCGCCGGTGGGCAGGGCGTTCTCGGGCCGGGTGCCGCCGGGGAGCATGTCGGCGACGGAGAGGACGCCGGGCTCGCCGGCCGGCCAGTAGGTGCGGGAGGGGATCTCGTCGGTGGTGCCCCGGGACGGCGGGTCCGGGGTGGCCGCGGCGACCACCACCGCGCCCGCGCGGCGGGCCGCGGCGACCGCACGGGTCAGCTCCGCGTCACGACGGGGCAGGGCCACCGCGACCGCGATGACCTGGGCGCGCGCCTCGGTGGCGGCGCGCAGCGCCTGCGCGACCAGGGCGGAGCTCGCCGTGCCGCGCTCGTCGGTGCCGCGCAGGGCGAGGATCTTCGCGCCGGGGGCGACCCCGGCCAGGCGGGGGCTGTCCCCGCCGGTCCCGGCGATCAGCCCGGCCAGGAAGGTGCCGTGTCCCACGCAGTCGTCACCGGCCGCGCCCCGGGCCAGGACCCGGCCGTCGAGTCCGGCGGCACCGGTGGCGACACCGGTGCCGATGAGGGCGACGGTCACGCCCTGCCCGGTGCCGTGCCGGTGCAGCCGGTCCAGGTCGAGCCGCTGGCGCGACCAGTCCTGCTTCTTCGCCTTCTCCTTGGAGGCGGGGGTGCAGGTCACGTCGTCGGCCTCGGCGTCGAACGCGGAGGGCATGGCGGGCAGTTGCTGGCCCTTCTTCCCGTCGGCCGCCGGCATGCCGGACAGGGGTACCGCGTGCGCCGAAGCGGCCGCGGGCAGCAGCAGGGCGGCGGCGAGGCCGGCGCCGGACACCAGGCGGGCGACCCCGCGGGCGGGCCGCCTCACCGGGGAGCCGTTCCCGGTGCGGCGACGGCCACGTCCTCGGGCAGGAGGATGCGCAGGTCGTCCAGGGTGGGCGCGGCCAGCGAGCTGAGCCGTCCCGCCTGGCGGGTGACCATCGACTCGACCACCTGGCGGGCCAGGCGGGCGTTGCCGAAGGAGCGGTCCCGGGGCAGCGCGTCGAAGTACTCCTTGAGCAGGGGGCCGGTGCCGGGTCCGCACTCGTAGCCCATGCTCGCGGCGTGGGAGCGCACGATGGTGACCAGTTCCTCGGAGGAGTAGTCGGCGAAGGCGATCCGGCGCGGGAAGCGGGAGGACAGGCCCGGGTTGGAGGCGAGGAAGCGTTCCATCTCGTCGGTGTAGCCGGCGACGATGACGACCACCTCGTCGCGGTGGTCCTCCATCAGTTTCAGCAGGGTGTCCACCGCCTCCTGGCCGAAGTCGGCGCCACCGCCGCGCGGGGTGAGGGTGTACGCCTCGTCGATGAACAGCACGCCGCCGCGGGCCCGTTCGAAGACCTCGCGGGTGAGCTGGGCGGTGTGGCCGATGTAGCGGCCGACCAGGTCGGCGCGGGCCGCCTCGACCAGCTGGCCCCGCTCGAGGATGCCGAGCTGGGTGAGGATCTGCCCGTAGAGACGGGCGACGGTGGTCTTGCCGGTGCCGGGCGGGCCGGTGAAGACCAGGTGGTGGCTGAGCGAGGGCACCGGCAGTCCGGCGGCGGCCCGGTGGCGGGCGGTGGTGATGAGGTTGACCAGGTTCGCGACGTCGCGTTTGGCCTCGGCCAGGCCGATCATGTCGCCGAGGCGGGTCAGCGGGTCGTCCTCCGGGGCGGCGCTCTCGCCCGCCGCGGCCGCGGCGGCGGTGGGCGAGACGTCCTCCGGCAGCAGCAGCCGCAGGTCGCGCTCGCCGACCTGCGCCTGGGCGGCGAGCCGGACCGCCTGCCGGTCCACCATCTCCTCGAACACCCCGCGTGCGGCACGTCCGTTGCCGAAGCCGGCGTCCCGCGGCATCGCCCCGAAGTGCGCGGCCAGCGCCTCCGCGGTGCCCTCGCCCAGTTCGTACTGGTGCTGGGCGCACATGTTCTCCATGATCGCGACCAGTTCGGACACCGAGTAGTTCTCGAACTCGACGGTCCGTGAGAAGCGCGAGGCCAGACCGGGGTTGGAGCCGAGGAAGGACTCCATCTCGCGGGAGTAGCCGGCCGCGACCACCACCACGTCGTCGCGGTGGTCCTCCATCAGTTTCAGCAGGGTGTCCACCGCCTCGCGGCCGAAGTCGGCGCCGCCGTTGCCGCTGTCGGCGGTGAGGGTGTACGCCTCGTCGATGAACAGCACGCCGCCGAGGGCCCGTTGGAAGGTCTCGCTGGTCTTGATGGCGGTGCCGCCGACGACCTGTGCGACCAGGTCGGCCCGGGAGACCTCCACCAGGTGCCCGCTGCGCAGCGAGCCCAGTTCGGCCAGGATCGCGCCGTAGAGGCGGGCGACGGTGGTCTTGCCGGTGCCGGGGGGCCCGGCGAAGATCAGGTGGCGGCTCATCGGCGGTGCGGGCATGCCGAGTTGTTCGCGGCGCTGGGCGAGCTGGGTCAGGTTGACCAGGGTGCGCACCTGCTGCTTGACGTTCTCCAGGCCGATCAGCGCGTTGAGGGCGCCGAGCGGGCCGTCCTCGCGGTCCGGCGCGGGTCCGTCGGCGGCACCCGAACCGGCGGGGTCGGTGTTCTCGGCGCTGCCGGTGCCCCAGGCGTCCCGCTTGCCGTTGCCGGTGCTCTTCAGGCCGTCCACGGCGAGCCGTTCGCCGGGTGCGGTCTGCACCAGGCCGCCGCCCTCGTTCTCCCGGGCGAGGCAGTTCACGAGGGAGACCGGCGCGGTGGACTCCACCCGGAAGCCGTCCTCGGCGCCCCCGCTGGCCTCGCAGCCGCTGAGGGAGGCGAGAGCGCCCTCGCGCAGCAGGAAGCCGTGGCCCTTGGCGGCGTGCGCCACGGTGCGGCTTGCGGTCAGTTCGCCGCCCCCGGCGACCACCACGCCCTCCTCGCCGGACATCTCGACGCGGAAGTCGCGGACGGTGACGTTGCCGCCGTCCGCCACGACCAGACCGCTGACGGCGGGGTCGGAGACCCCGCCCCCGGCCAGGTAGAGGGTGCTGCCGGAGGCCACGTGCACGCCCGTGCCGCCGGGCCGGACGATCTCGCAGTCCTCGGCGCGGCCGCGGGCGTCGGCGGTCGCGGAGATGCCGTCGCCGGAGGGTTCCACCAGCCGGGCCCGGCGCAGCAGCGGGTTGGCGCCGCCGCGCACCGCGACGGCGGGCGAGCCGCCGATCACCTCCAGGCGGTCCAGTTCCGGCGCGGAGTCCTCCTCCAGGAGCAGCCCCGTGTGCTCGCAGTCGCGGACCGTCAGGCCGGTCAGCGCCGGGGAGGCGGCCCCGGCGACCCGCAGCGCCGCACCCTGCGCGCCGTCCACCCAGCAGTCCTCGAAGGTGCCGCGCGCCCGGTCGGTGACCAGGACGCCGTGTCCGCGGGTGCGGGAGACCCGGCAGCGGCGCAGCACCGGGTCGGTGCCCGAGGCCAGCGCGATCCCGTTCCCCGACGCTCCGGTGACGCGGACGTCCTCCAGGGTCGTGCGGCCCGAGCTGCTCAGGTGCACGCCGGTGCTGGTGTCGTGCACCACGGTGCGGACCACCGACAGGGAGCAGTTCTGCTCGAGGGCGATGGACGGCTTGTCGGTGGAGGAGATGTCGCAGTCCTCCACCGTGCCGCGGGCCTCGCCGTTGGCGAGCAGGCCGTTGCCGCGGGCGTCGCGCACCGTGCAGCCGCGGACGCGTGCCTCGCCCTGCTCGGCGAGGACCAGTCCGCTGGTGCCCAGGTTCTCCAGGGTGCAGGACTCCACGGTGGTGGGCGTGGTGGAGGTCACCACGATGCCCGCGCCCTGCGGGTTGCTCACCCGGCAGTCCCGCAGCGCGAGGGAACCGGTGCCCCCGGCCAGCATCGCCGTCCAGGCGGCGCCGACGACCTCGCAGCCGTCGAACGCGGCCTGCCCGCGCCGCACGTCCACGGCCGGCAGTTCGGCGTCGCCGCCGCGCAGGGTCAGTTCGGACACCATCACGGCGTCGGCGCGCAGCGCGAGCACACTGCCCGAACGCGGCCGGATCTCCACGGTGCCCCGCCCCTCGGCGGCGGTGAGGGTGACCCTGGTCTGGATCACCAGGTTCTCGGCGTACGTCCCGGGCCGGACGCTGATGAGCGCACCGGTACGGGCCGCCGCGAGTGCCTCACCGATCGTCCGGTAGCGGTCCCGGTCCCCGGGACCGACCGTCAGTACCTGGCGCGACACGCACCAACCTCCTTGCCACGGGGGCGTTTTTCAGCGGGCGTCCCGTTCGTCGGGGGCCCGTGTCGGCGAGCCGACGGTGCCATCATGCCCCGCCCTGGGGGCGGGCGGGTGACGAGAGCGGTGCTCTCGGTGTGGGGCGTGCGGTCAGACGCTCCACTTCTGGTTGTCGCCGCCGTTGCAGGTCCACAGTTGCAGCCGGGCCCCGTTGCCCCGGTTGTTGTCCCTGATGTCGACGCACTTGCCGACGACGGTGTTGACCAGGTCGTGCGCGGAGTTCAGCACGAACTGCTGGGCGGCGTTGCCGTTGCACCAGGCGATCTGGATGGTCGTGCCGTCGTTGTAGTTCGCGTTGGCCACGTCGAGGCACTTGCCCTGGATGCGGATGGTGCCGTCGGAGGCGAACTGCCACTTCTGCGCGGCGCTGCCGTTGCAGTCCCACGCCCACAGTGCCTTGCCGTCGCTGAAGTCGCTGTTCGGTACGTCGACGCAGCGGCCCGAGAGATGACTGCGCAGGGACACGAAGCCGCTGAACGTCAGGGCCGAACCGGAGTTCGCCGCCTGGTTCTTGCCGGTGCCCGACCCGGTGCCCGACGCCGCGCCGCCGGCCGCCGTCTTGCTGCCGCCGGAGTCCTTGCCGGTGCTGGAGCCGCTGCTGCCGGACTTCTGCCCGCTGCTCTGCTTCGTGGGCTTGGACTGCTGAGCGGCCTCCCGCTTCGGCTCGTCCTGGCTCCCGCCCTTGGCCGGGGCCGACGCGGCGGCTTCCCGTACCGGCTTGCCCGGCTTCGCGGAGGACTTGGGGTTCTCGCCCGAGGAGCCGGTTACGGGCTGGGTGACCGCGAACTCGCCGGGCGCCTCCCCCGCGTTCCCGCCGAGGACGGTCTCCGCCGCCGTCGGCGCCGTACGGGCCTTGTCGTCGTTCCCGCCGAGCACCAGGAACGGCACGGACACCAGCAGTGCCCCTCCGACCGCGGCCCCGGCCAGCACGGCCTTGCCCGGCCGCCCGACCGGGCCGGTCTGCCGCGGCCGGTCGATCGCGGTCGCGGTCATGGTCCGTACGAGCGCGGGCAGCCGGCTCTTGGCAGCCGCGGCGGCACCCGGGTCGGCCTCGGCCTCGGACCGGCCCGCGGCGGCACCGGGGGCGGCCTCGGACCGGCTGCCGGAGGCCGATCCGCTCGTGGACTCGGCGCCGACGGCTTCGGCGGTCTCCGGGTCGCCGCCCTGGGCGGACGCCTTCCCGGCCTCGACGGCCTGCGCGGTCGTCGCCTCGGCGGGGCCGGGGCGGGAGCCGGCGCCGGGCTCGGGCTCTGCCTCGGTCTCCGCGGCTGCCTTTGTTTCTGTCTTCGTCTCTGCCTCTGCCTTTGCCTTTGTTTCTGCCTTCGTCTCTGCCGGATCGGGCTCGGTCCTCGTCTCCGTGGGCCGGGAGACGGTGGCCGCCACGGCGGTGGCGGCCGTCTCCTCGGCGTCGGAACCGGACTCCGCCCCCGGGGGGCTGGGGGGTTGCTGGGCCGAACGCGTCACGGGGTCCTCCCTGTGATGTGGGGCCGGGGTTCAGGGGTGTTGTCGGCCCGGTCCGCGGAGGGGGCCGCGGCCGGAGGGCCGGTACGGTCCGTCGTGCCGGAGAGGGCGCCGGAGTTCCCCTCCGCCACGGCGTCCGTCACGGGCGTCCCCTCGGCGTCCGGCCCGGGTACGGTTGCCGGTCCGAGGAGACTGTCCGCGGGAACGAACAGGGGGGCCGCGGCCCCGGCGTTGACCATCAGCAGGGTGCCGGAACCGCTCAGCGAACGGGCCAACTCCGCTGCCGACAGGGTGTCATGACTGAGTGCCGCGGACATGAACTCGTGTGCCGGCGAGGTGAACAACAGAACCACGGGCGCCCCGTCCCGCCCGACGGCCGTGAGTGGCCCGCCGTCCGGTCCGCGCACCACCGTGACGTCCGCCTCCGCGAGCGCCGCGAGGGCGTCGTCCACCGAGCCGTAGCCGGTGGCGGCCCGCTGTGCCGCCGCGTCCACCGGGTCGGTGGGCTCCGGCCAGCCGAGCACCCGCGCCGAGGGCCGGTACGCCGGGTTGGGGCGGTACTCCCCCACGCCCCCGCTGTCGTCCGACCGCCACTCCCCCAGCACCGCCCACTCCGGCGGTGTCCGCTCCTCGGTCCACTCCGGGTCGACCATCCCGATCCAGTGCCCCGGCGCGCGGCGGGCGGCGGCCCGCACGGCCTCGGGTATCACGGGAGTGTCGCCGGTCTCGGGGACGGTTGTGACGGGTGCATCGGGGGCTGCGGTCGACCCGGAGCCCTCGGGCACCGCGGACGAGGCGTCGTGCCTGCCCTCCTGCCGTTCTCCGGGCCGCATCTCCACCTGAACTCTTGGGTCCGTACGACTTCTTGGGTGCCGAACGACCTGCGCGCACGACGGCACTGATCAGATCGGGAGTCAACAGGATGCCACAGCTGTCCTGTTGACGGGTGGCCGGGGAAGGTCCGTATCGGGCCTCGACGCGCCCGTTCGCTGCCCGAGTGGGGAACTTTCCGGGAGCAGTGAGGCGTGGGTGGACAAAGCGACGGGGCGTTCCCGACGCGGAAGCGGCCGTGGCCGGAGCGACCGGCTAAGTTGGGTACGCCGTCGGACCCGTCGACGTGCGGCCTTCCGGCCGGACGTCCGGGCCAGGGCCGTACGGGAGGACTTCACGGTTCGGCGGAGGCGTCTGCCGGCCCGCGGCCCCGACCGCCGCGGGTCACGCGGGACGCGGCGACCGGGGCCGTGCCGATACGGCCCGCCCGGACCCGGTACCGGCTCGACGCCCGCCCACGCGCCGGGCGTTCGTCCGGTACGGCCGCTGAACGGGTCGTCCGGGTTCCGTCACTGACAGCTCCCCCACCGACTGCTCGGCCACCGAGGAGGAGTACCGCATGTCCCCCCAGCCCCCCGCACCCCGTGCGAACGCGGAGGCGACCGCCGCCCGCGCGGAAGAGACCGGCTCCACGCCGACGCCCTCGGCACCGGAGGAGAGCGCCGGCTCGTCACCCACGTCCCCCGCCGCGGCGGAGAGCGCGGCCTCTCCGGCCACGCCCTCCGCACCGGAGGGGAACGCGCCGAGCCCCGCGGCAGTCCCCGCGGCCGGGTCCGGCACCACCGAGACCGCGACCGGCGAGAGCGCCGCCGCCTCGGCCCCGGCCTCGTCCTCGGTCCCGGCCGCCACCGGGACCGCCGGGGCGTCCGAGGAGGGCGTCGCCGTGGCGGCGGCCGTCGGGACGGCGCCGCCGGGCGCCAAAACCGGCACCGACAGCGGACGCCCGCGCAAGCCGGTCCTGGCGGGGGCGGCCTTCGTCGGCGCCGCCCTGATCGCGATACCGCTGCTGCTGGCCGGGAGCGCGAAGGACGACGGGCACCGGGACGGCGCGACGGGGCTGGCGGCGGAGGGCGCCGACACCGTCCTGAACCCGGAGTCCGCCCCGGCCTCCCTCGGCGACTACGTGGCCGGCCTGCCCAGTTCGTCGCCGACTTCGGCGAAGCCGCGGAAGAGCGCGGTCCCGAAGGCCGCCGTCGCCCAGCCCGTCGCGCCCGCACCGGCGCCGAGGACGAGCAGCCCGCCCGAGAAGAAGACGACGCCGGCCCCGAAGCCCAAGCCCAAGGCGACCCCGAAGCCGGTCTGGAGCACCGAGACCGTCTACGCGACCAGTGTTCTGGAGGTCAACCAGGCCTGGACCACCAACCGCATCCGCATGGTGATGCAGACGGACGGCAACCTCGTCGTCTACAACGAGCAGGGCAAGCCCCTGTGGGCGTCCATGACCTTCGGCGAGAACCACCGGGCGATCTTCCAGGCCGACGGCAACCTCGTCATCCACAACGGCGACGACCGTCCGATCTGGGCCTCCAAGAGCCACGGCCACGACAACGCCCAGCTGGTCCTGCGGGCCGACGCCAAGGTGGTCATCCTGCACAACGGCACGGTCATCTGGTCCACCTGACGCCGTACGGCCCCGGAACGCACGCGGGCCCCGGTGCCGTAAGGGCACCGGGGTCGGGGTGTGGGGTGGTTCAGGTGGTGCTGAGCATGCCTTCGCGCAGGCGGGTCAGCAGGCGGGAGATCAGCCGCGAGACGTGCATCTGGGAGACACCGAGCCGTTCGCCTATCTGGGCCTGGGTGAGTTCCTCCACGAACCGCCAGTGGATGATCCGACGGTCACGCTCGTCCAGCGCGGCGACCATCGGCGCCAGCGCGTGGAAGTCCTCGATCAGACCGAGGGCGGCGTCCTCGTTGCCGATGAAGTCCGCCAGCGCGGCCTCGCCGTCCTCACTGCCGCTGATCGCCGCGTCCAGCGACGCCGACGTGTACCCGTTGGACGCCAGCCGGGCCTCGACCACCTCGTCCTCCGGCAGGCACATCAGCTCCGACAGCTCCTTCGTCGTCGGCGTGCGGCCCAGCCGGCTGCGCAGCTCCTCGTTGGCCCGGGCCAGCTGCACCCGGGCCTCCTGCAGACGCCGCGGCACGTGCACGGCCCAGGAGGTGTCCCGGAAGAACCGCTTGATCTCCCCCACGATGTAGGGGACCGCGAAGGAAGTGAACTCCACCTCCCGCGACAGCTCGAACCGGTCGATCGCCTTGATCAGCCCGATCATGCCGACCTGGACGATGTCCTCCATCTCCTCCGGCCCACGGCTGCGGAACCGGCCCGCCGCGTAGCGCACCAGGGACATGTTCATCTCGATCAGCGTGTTGCGCGCGTACTGGTACTCGGGCGTGCCCTCCTCCAGCACCGCCAGCCGCCCGAAGAACACCTTCGACAACTCCCGCGCGTCCCTCGGCGCGACCTTGGAGGGATCGGCGATCTCCGGAACGTCCACCGTCCCCGCGGCCTGCACGGTCGTCGTCATCATGTGCCCCTCCCAATCGATCAGCCAAGACACCACCGGTCCGTCGTCGCCGGCCCGTCCTCCCCGCAAACCCCCGTCTACCCCCGACCCCGACGACCATTCCCCGAATTTTTCGCGGGACGGGACAGGAGCGTCCGAGC
Source organism: Streptomyces sp. NPDC088766 (assembly GCF_044750845.1). Lineage (NCBI taxonomy): Bacteria > Bacillati > Actinomycetota > Actinomycetes > Kitasatosporales > Streptomycetaceae > Streptomyces > Streptomyces sp. NPDC088766. The sequence continues at coordinate 39,604 of NZ_JBIVKQ010000034.1, forward strand.
CGGGCCGCTGACGAGCACGGTCCCGTGCGGAACGCCCCTCAACGGGGTCGCGGCCCGAGGTCCGCCAGCAAGTCGTCCAGCACCGCCTCCTCCTCGACCCGCACACCGTGCTCGGCGAGAGCGACGGCCAGCGCCGGGTCCCAGGGCGTCGCGGCGGGTGGGCCCGTCAGATCCGGGGCCCGGTCCGCTGCGGCCACTGCTGCTCGGTGGTCGGCGGCCTCGTAGCGCCAGGGCCGCCAAGGGACGTTTCTCGCCAGTGCTGTGGCGATGCGCACACCACCCCAGTCGAAATCACCGTGGTGGAGGAGGCCGGCTCCCTGTGTGGAAAGGTCGCGCAGCAAGGTGAGGGCGGCGGCCGACGGCTGGCCCTGGAGGCACACCAGGGGCGGACACGCCGGGCCGAAGGTGTCGGCGGCGGACAGTACGGCAGGGTTCTCACAGATGTGGACGGTTCCCGTCACCGGAACGGCGACGAGCGGTGCGTGACGGCTGAGGAAGCGAAGCGTCAGCACCGTCGGCTCCCCCGCGTCGGCCATCTGGTCGAGGGGCGGGACACCGCGCAGGCCGAGGGTGAGAACGGTCGACGAGAGGTCGTCCCTGAGCAGACCCGCCGAGGCCCATGCCTCCCGCCGCCACTGGGTGCCGGAGCCCTCGGGAAAGCCGGTGAGGGCGCGGATCCCGGCTCCCTCGCCGACTTGGACCAGAACCCGCCGTGCTCCAGCGCCAGTTCCCGTACGCGGGCCGCCAGTTCAGCCGGTTCGACGGGCCCGGCCGCCCGTGCCAGGTGTCCCGCCAGCAGCAGGGTGATGTGGCCGTGGGTGCCCTGTTCCGGCATGCGGACGTCCGTGAGGTCGAGGCGCTCGTCGCGCCGCTCCAGGGTGAACGTGATCCCGGCGGCGACGAGTTCGGGATCAGCGGCGGCCAGGACGACCTGTTCGGCGAGGCGTCCGAGCGCGACCTGCGACTCGCCCCGTTCCAGCGCGGCCAGGGCCAGGCAGAGCAGGACGTAGCGGCGGCGGGTGAAGGGCAGGGCGCTGCGGGCGGCCTCGCGCGCCGGGTGCGTGGCGTCGGTGAGGGTGCCCGGCGTCTTGTGCAGCCGTGCGGCGTCGGCGTCCGTGCGCAGCGTCCAGCCGACGTTGCGTTCGAACCACTCCCGCAGCTCGGCGGCGTGCCGGCGCACCAGCCGGAACTCGTCGGCGTACGGCCCGTCCGCGGTGAGCAGCGGTTCCTTCAGCAGGGCGCGTGCGGCCTTCTGGAGGTCGGCCCGGCGCTGGCCGTCCAGGACCTCGGCGAGGGGGCCGCTGCTCATCGGTCCTCCACGAGCCGGGGAGAGGCGCCTTCTCGTGGGGCGGGTACGGGGGCTGATCCTGAGCGGTCGCGCCTCGCTCCACGGGGGGGGGGGAGGCCGGCTCCGGGGCGGCCGTCCGCTCGGCGAGGGTGTCGGCGTCGACGGTGAGGTGCCGCGAGGAGTGCAGCCCGAAGGCCACCCGCCACAGCCGGTGCCGCGTCGTCCGGCGCCTGGGCGAACGAGCGCGCCAGGGTGCGGAAGTCGGCGGAGCGGTCGGACCGCCCTGCCCTCCGCTCGTTCAACTGCCGTACGACGGCGAGCAGCTGCGGAATCGAACCGAGCGCCCGTCCGCGCAGGAGCCTGGCCTGCGACTCCTGTCCCTCCCCCGACACGAACCACTCGGCGAGCCCGGACCACCGGGCGGCCCACCGCTCGTACGGCCACCGCCTCCGCCCGCCCGGCGTCCTCGGGAGCGGCGTCGGCGGCCTCGCGGGCGGCGGCGAGCGACAGGCAGGTGCGGGCTCGGCCTGCCGTACCGGCTGATGTTGTGCAGGGTGCCGGCCGGCGCGGTGGCCGAACACCCGGACCGGCGCTGTGGACACGCCGCCTTCCGTGGCGCGCAGGCAGACCGGGCGGCCGCCCGGTGGCGGCACCTCATCGTGCCGGACCAGCAGAGCGCCGAGGAGGCGACAGGTGACTGTGGTGTGAACCGGCGTCGTTGCCGGGGCTTCGATGGCGGCGGCTTTCACGCCCGTGTGTGCGCAAGGGGCACGACGTACGGGCGGTCGCGCTCGTGCGGGGGCCGTCGGACGCGGGCGTGTCCGAGGTGTCCGAGGTGTCCGAGGTGTCCGTCAGTGGTTGTCGGCAGTCACTTCCGAGTGGGGTGCCTCACTGGACGGGCAGGCAGTCTTCGTCCGAACAGGCGAGTTCGTCGTCGGAGGGCTTGTCGAGCAGCACCGTGGTGGCGAAGCGCCGGTCCGAGGACCAGTCGGCGTGGCGCAGGAGCTCCGGGTCGGCGCCCGCGATGACGGTGAGGGGGATACGGACGGGGAGCCGGGCGATGAGGCCGACGAGCTCTCTGGTCGCCGTGTCCTCCAGGTGCAGGTTGTCGATGATCAGGACGATCGGGCCGTCGTGGGCGACGGCTTCCAGGAAGTACCGCCACACGTCCCGCCACTCCTCGGCGCCCAGCCGCTCGGGCGAGCGGTTCGACGTCTCGAGGACCGAGGTGCAGCGGGCGACCAGCCAGTTGATGCAGCTCTTTCCGGCGTCCAGGCGCTGGACGGCGGCGCTGACCTTCCGGCGGACCGCCCAGGGCGGGTCGGACTTCGACAGCCCCGAGAACCTGGAGATGATCCTCCGGTGCAGGCCGAAGGGGCCCGCCTCGGCGGCGTCCTGGCCGTTCCAGCTCAGCACCTGGGCCCCGTCGAGCGCCGAGCCGGCGAATTCACCCAGCTTGTCGAGCATCCGGCTGCGGGGGACTTCCTCGGTGCTCAGCACGGTGATCAGGTGCGGCTGGGACCAGCGGATGCTGTGGGTCATCACCCCTTGCAGCAGGTCGAGTTCGCGGTGGTGGGCGTCGTCGTCGGCGGGCTCGGCGTCGATGGGTCCGAGCAGCTTCCAGCGGATGGGCGTGCCCGGGACCTCCTCGTACGCGAAGTGTTCCTTGGTCTCCTCGCGCGTGCGGTCGCAGACGTGGGTCCCGTCCGAGGTCGCCAGGGCCAGCAGCGCCTCGCACTCCTTCACCGTGGCGCCGTAGACCCTGGGCGGCCGGCTGCCGCCGAGCGACTGGCTCACCAGCACGGCGCCCGTCGCGACGGCGGTGCGCAGCTCCGTACGGGCGGTCACGGGGGCATCCGCTCGTGAGGCGGACGCGGTCAGGGTCGTGCGCAGCGCGGTCGCGGCGCGGGCCGCGCGCAGTGGGTACTCGGTGTCGTCCGGGTCTGCCGGGAACAGGGCGAGGGTGAGCGCGTGCAGCGAGAAGACGACCGTACCGCCGCAGCGCTCGATCTCCTGGTGGATCAGGGTGCCCACCCCGTCCATCACGGCGTCGAGTTCACCGGCCTCGGTCGAGGCGGGGTCGGGTTCGGCCCGTACCAGCAGGAGGCTGGCCTCGCCGCGTACCGCGGAAGCGACGGTGGGTGTGCCGGTGTTGGCCGTCGGCAGGTCCCGGGCGGGGGCGTGGTGCGTCGTCGTGTCGTTCTTCGGCGCCGAACCGTTGACGGAGGACAGCACCTTGGGGGCCGACGCCGGGACGGGAGCGGAGAGGACGGCCCTCAGGGCCGGACGGTCGGGGCTGGGTCCCGAACCCTGGACGGGCGGCCGGGGCGGGGCCGGGAGCTTGCCGTCGGGTAAGGAGCCGGTGCCGTGCGGCCGGGACGGGGCCTCCGCGAGCGTCAGGGTGGGGACGGGAGCGGACCGGACGCCCGCCGGGTCGGGGTGGTGCGGGCGGAGGGCGGGGTTGTGGAGGGAGGGCTGGGGCGGGGCGTGGGTCTGGCTGTCGGGGACGGGCCGCGGGCCGAGCAGCTGGGGCGCCGTCTCCATCGCGCCGGGCAGCAGGGCCGCCGTGCCCTGCACGGAGTACGGGCCACCGGGGGCCGGCGCGAGCTGGAGGGCGAGGTCGTGGGTGAGGATCGCCTGCTGGAGCTGCTGGAGTTCCCGGCTGGGTTCGAGACCGAGCTCCTCGACGAGCTGGGCCCGCAGCCGGCTGAACACGCCCAGCGCGTCCGACTGGCGCCCGCAGCGGTACAGGGCACGCATGAGCTGGCCGCAGGCGCGCTCGCGCAGCGGCTCGTTCTCCACCAGCGACTCCAGCTCGCCGAGGACCGCGTAATGGCGCCCGCAGGCGAGCTGGGCTTCGAAGACGTCCTCCAGGACGTCCAGCCGCATGTTCTGGAGGGTGGTCAACTCCGGCCACAGCAGGCCTACTTCGGTCAGGTCCGCGAGGGCCGGGCCGCGCCACAGCTCCAGGGCGTCACTGAGGAGTGTCGCCGCCGCGTCGGGTTCTCCCGCCTCCAGCCGGGCACGGCCCTCGCGCACCCACCGGTGGAAGAGGTGCAGATCCACCCGTTCGAGGGCGACGTCCAGGGAGTAGCCGGGAGGCTGGGTGCGCAGCGCCACGGGCGCTTCCACGGCCGCGCCGGTGACGAGTTTGCGGCGCAGGCTCCAGATCGAGTTCTGCAGGATCTTGCGGGCGGTCATCGGAGCTTCTTCGACGCTCCACAGGGCCTTCAGCAGTTTACTGATGGGTACCGTCTGGTTGGGGTGGAGGAGGAGATATCCGAGCGTCGCCCGCTGTTTGCTGCCCCCCAGCGAGATGGGTTGCCCACCGGATATGACCTCTAACGGACCTAACATCCTGAACCACATAGTCCCTCAGCATGGTTGGCGTGCGGCGCAGGGCTCACCCCCCTTTACGCCGGGAACGCAGCCAATGCTACTAAGACTACGAGCCAATACCACAGCAATCTGTGTTCGACGCCTCACGTGTCGGTGGTTCTCCCGGCGGTGAGGGCGCCGACCCGTCCGCTGAGGGCGGACGTTGATCTTCCGCAGGCCGAACTCCTGGTGAACCACAGGCCGAACTCCTGGTGAACCGCACGTTCACGGGCCCCGACGGGCGCCGGCCGGACGACCGCGATACCCCTCAACCGATCGCGGTGTCCGGCCGGTTGCCCGTCACCCGCCCCGTTCCCCGGGGAGGTGACCGGTCCGGATCCGTTCGGGATCAGCTCGTCGCGGAGGCCACGGTGGCGGTCAGGCCGGCCGCGAGGCCGGCGGCCCGGATGCCGGTCTCGATGGCGCCGTCCACGTAGCCGCCCCAGCCGGTCGCGATGTCGCTGCCCGCGAAGACCAGGCGGCCGTGCGGCTGCCGGACGGCGCGCAGCGAACCGAGCAGCTGACCGGGGGTCCGGAAGGTCCAACCGCCCTTGGCGTAGGCGTCCTTGCCCCAGTCGTGGCCCTTGACGGACAGCACCTTGGTGCCCGGGAGCAGCTCGCTGATGGCGCTCTGCACCTGCGACACGCTGGTGACGTCCAGGTTCGGGTTGACGCTGAAGCCGATGAGCACTGTGCCCTGGGCCGACTTGTCGGCGTGCGCGAGGACCAGGTCGAGCATCGCGCCGCTCTTGCCGTTCATGAGCGGGCGGCCGATGTCGCCCTGGACCTGGATGAAGACCTTCTTGGCGGTGGGCACGCCGACGGTCTGGGTGCTCAGCCGCGAGAACTCGGCCGGCAGGCCGGAGGCGAAGTTGATGGAGTTCCAGGTGTTCACGGGGACGGCCACCACCACGGCCGCGGCGTCGTACACCACGCCGTTCGCCGTCACCTGGACCCGGGAACCGCTGTCGGTGACCTTGGTGACGGGCGCGTTGTACACGACGGAGGCGCCGGACTCGGCGAGCATCCGGGAGACGACGTTGCTCATCCCGCCCACCGGACGGGTGACGTTGATGCCGTGGAACGTCTCCGTGTTGTAGCCGCACAGCGCCCACCAGTGGGCGAGCTGGGTGAGCGAGCCGCGCTCGAAGCCGCCGCCGTACGCGCCGGTGGTGGCGCTCACCCAGTTCATCTCCAGGTCGGACAGCCGCAGTTGGCGCGCCCGGTCGCCGAGGGTCAGCTTGTCGAGGTCGACCAGCAGGTCCTCGCGGTAGAAGGGGTCGTAGGCGCGCGGCAGGTACGTCTCGGCGCCCTCGACGAACTTCCGCAGGAGGGCGTCCTGCTGGTCGAGGAAGGTCAGTTCCTGCTTGGCGTAGCTGCCGGACTCCGTGGCGAACACCGCGAAGTCCGGGTTGGGGTCGTCCACCCTGGTGATGCCCAGGCGCTGGACCTCGTTCCAGATCAGTGTCTGGCTGGGGTGGATCCAGGTCGCACCGAACTCGATCGGCAGTCCCGAGAACGTGCTCGACCAGGCCCGGCCGCCGACGCGGTTGCGGGCCTCGAGGATCAGCGTGCGCTTGCCCCTGGCCTTGAGCTCCCGCGCGGCCGACACACCGGCGAAGCCGCCGCCGATCACGATCGCGTCGTAGCTGCGACCGGCCTCGGTCGTCCCGGCCGCGAAGGCGGGGCGGGCGGAGGCGACGCCGACGGCGACCGACGCCCCCGTGGCGGCGCCGGCCTTGAGTATCGCGCGACGCGAGGTGCGCGCTCCCCCGAAGAATGTCTCTTTCTTGGGCTTCATCCCAGTCCCCTCGTACACAACGTGGTCCGTTGTCCAGGAATCAAGCGCTGCTGTGGTCACCTGAACGGGAAACCACACTAGTTGCGATTGACTGAAATCGATCGACCATTTCCCATTGACTGATAATCGCCCTTCCTCACAGGTTTAGGGATTTCCGCAGACCGGCGAGTTACCGTCCGGTGGGCGCTCGGTGGCCGCACGGGGCAGGGGTTCTGGTCGGCTTCTGGTTAGCTTGGCGAGGACAGGACGGTTACTCGCTGGTGGCGGGGGGATGGTCCGGTCTCGCTTAATTTGTTCGGACCCCCGAAACGGCAATGGCGCTGGCTGGCCTACGCCCATGCCTTTCACCCCGCCGAAATCACCAAGGAGCTGGTATGGCCGTCAGGTCCACTGAAGCGGAAAACATTCTCAAGACGGTCCGGGAAATCGTCCCGACCCTGCGGGCGAACGGCGTGGCCTCCGAGGACCAGCGCTGGATAGTCCAGGAGAACATCGACCTCCTGGAGAAGGCCGGCGTCTTCCGGATCGCCGTGCCGAAGCGTTTCGGCGGCCTGGACCTGCCGCTGAAGGAGCAGGTCGAGATCATCACCGAGATCTCCCGGGGCTGCGGCTCCACCGGCTGGGTGGCCGTCGCCTGGATCTCCAGCGCCTGGATGGCCACGCTGTACCCGCTCGAGGCCCAGGAGGAGATCTTCAAGGGCGGCTCGGTGCGCATCTCCGGCGGTTTCACCCCGACCGCGAAGATGGTCCCCACCGAGGGCGGCTACCTCCTCAACGGCGCCTGGCGCTTCAACTCCGGTGTCCGCGGCGCCCACTGGGACCTGCTCGCCGCCGAGCTGGAGCACGCCGACGGCACCGTCGAAGAGGTCTACGCCATGGTCCCGGTGGACCAGCTCACGATCGCCGACGACTGGCAGGTCTCGGCCGCCATCGCCACCGGCAGCTCGACGTCCAGCGCCACGGACCTCTTCGTCCCCGCCCACCGGGTCGTCACCCTGGAGAACGCCGTCCTCGGCACCAGCGGCGGCGGTGCCGTCACCGGTTCCCAGGGCCGCGACTACAGCCTGATCAGCTTCGTCGTCGCCGAGTCCGTCGCCGTCTACATCGGCATGGCGCGGGCCGCGCACGAGGAACTCGTCGCCACGGTCAAGGGCAAGCCGCTCGCGTACAGCAACGTCACCGACCAGGCGCAGCACCCGCTGACCCAGATCCAGATCGCACTGGCCCACAGCAAGATCGAGGCCGCCCAGGCCCTCTCCGAGACCTACCTCGGCTTCCTCCAGGAGCGCGCCGACGCCGGCGAGCAGCCGACCTGGGAGGAGAAGGCGGAGGTACGCGGCAAGGCCGGCGCCGCGATCCTGCTCACCCAAGAGGCCCTGGAGGCGCTCCACTCCATCAGCGGCGCCGGCTCGCTCTCCCGCAAGGCGCCCTTCCAGCGCTTCTACCGGGACCTGCAGGGCCTGTCCCGGCACGGTCTGATGGCCCCGAACATGGGCCTCGAGGTGTACGGCCGCACGCTGCTCGGCCTCGACCCCGACAGCCTTTTCCTGTAGTACGCCGCCTTTCGGTGGCGTAGCGATTCCGAAGAGAAAAATGAGGAGCAAGTCAATGTCGAACACGAACCAGGGTCCGGTGACCGTTCTCGGTCTGGGAATGATGGGCGCCGCCCTGGCCACCGCCTTTGTGAAGAACGGCAATCCGACCACCGTGTGGAACCGTTCCGCTGACAAGGCGGACGCGCTCGTCGAGCAGGGCGCCGTCTTCGCCGCGGACATCAAGCAGGCGATCGCGGCCAGCCCGGTCGTCGTGGCGTGCGTCTCCACCTACGAGGTGCTGAACGACCTGTTCGCCGGTGCCACCGACGAGCTGAAGGGCAAGGTGGTCATCAACCTCACCTCGGGTACCCCCGAGGACGCCCGCGCCCTCGCCGTCTGGGCCGAGCAGAACGGCGTGCGCTACCTGGACGGCGCCATCATGGCCGTCCCGCAGATGATCGGCCTGCCCCAGGCCCTGATCTTCTACGCCGGCGCCCAGGAGGTGTACGCCGAGCACGAGGAGCTGCTGAAGCCGCTCGCGGGCACGAACGTGTACCTGGGTGCGGACACCGGTGTCGCGATGATCTACGACCTCGGTCTGCTGTCGCTGCTGTGGTCGAGCCTCGCGGGTTACTTCCACGCCGTGGCCCTCGTCAACTCGGCCGGCGTCTCGGCGGAGGCGTTCACCCCGTTCGCCCTGACGTGGATCGAGCACGTCATCACCCCGTCGATCCCGCAGAGCGCCAAGGAGATCGACTCGGCGAGCTTCGACACCGAGATCTCCAGCCTCGGCGTCAACAAGGCCGCGATCGAGCACCTGGTCGCCACGAGCAAGCAGCTCGGCATCAACAGCGACTTCTCGGCCGCCATCCAGGCGCTGATCGAGCGTCGCGTCGAGCAGGGTCACGCCGGGCACAGCCTGGCCAGCCTGGTCGAGGCGTTCAAGCAGGGCTGACCCCAGCCCCGGCGTCCCCGCCGGGATGCCACGCGCACGGTGAGGCAGGAACCCGCTGGGCGGGACACGGCTGCGTGCCGGGTCCCGCCCAGCGGCGTGCGGCGTGCCGGACGGGTGCGAGTCCCGGCGGCCCCTACGGCCCGTGACTCCGGCGGCTCGCCATGCTCGCCGCGTGCGGCGGGGTGCCGGGCGGGGCAGGGTGCGGGGTGCGGGCACGAGCCCGGCACACACACGGGCGCAAGCGCTGTGCGGGCGCGGGCGCAGTGGTGAGCACGGCCACAGGCCGGCGCGGTGCGAGCGCAGGCCGGTGACCGGCACGGACCCGGACCCGGCACGAGCCCGGCACACACACGGGCGCAAGCGCTGTGCGGGCGCGGGCGCGGTGGTGAGCACGACCACAGGCCGGCACGGTCGGCGCGGTGCGGGCGCAGGCCGGTGACCGGGACAGGTCCAAGCCCGGCGCGGGCGCGGTGCGGGCGCGCGCGGCGCGGGCGAGGGCCGGTACGAGCGAGGGCCGGTGGCCGGGACGTGGATCTCGTCCCGGCCACCGGCCCTCGCCGGCTGTCCCGTCCGTTACGCGGCGGGCAGCGCCAGGGGGCGCTGGTAGCCGCCCCGGATGATGTCGCAGGTGTCGCGCAGGGCCGTCTCCAGCCAGGCGATCTCGTCGTCCGACAGCAGGACGGACGGCTCGAAGCGCAGGGTGTCGGGGGCGCTCGCGGTCGGGAACGTACGGACCCGGTGGCCACGCAGCAGGTGGCCCGCGACCAGGTAGCCGAACAGGCCGGCCCGGGCCGCCTCGGCGATCGGGGGGACCGGCGCCCCGGACTGGTCGTGGAACTCCAGACCGAGCATCAGACCGCGGCCGCGGACGTCCTTGACGACCTCGGGGAAGTCCTCCCGCACGGAGTCCAGCATGGCCAGCAGCCGCTCGCCCAGTTCGGCGGCCCTGCGGTAGGCGGCGCCATCGTCGGCCTCCAGGAGCTGGAGGACCTTCAGGGCGATGCGGTTGGAGAAGCCGTCCTTGGCGAAGGTCGAACTGTGGATCAGTTCGAACTCGCCGCGGTAGCGTGAGGCGCGCACCAGCAGCACCGAGATCTTGGCGAGGCCGCCGCCCAGGCTCTTGGCGAGGGTGTAGTAGTCGCCGCGCAGTCCCAGGCGCGTACCGGCCAGGAAGTCGCCCGTGCGCCCCATGCCGCTCTGGATCTCGTCCACGATGACCGGTGCGTCGATCTCCGCGCAGACTTCCCTGATCTCCCGGACGAATTCCGCCGACAGCTCGCGGATGCCGCCCTCGCCCTGGATCGGCTCCAGGACGAACGCGCAGACGACGGGCGCCTCGTGCTCCGCCAGCCGGATCCGGCCGTCCTCCAGGACCAGGCCGAAGAGGGTGGCGCGCTCCTCGTCGACGATCTTGCGCAGGGCGCCCGGCTGGCCGAGCGGGACGAACCGCGCCTGCGCGGCCAGCGCTCCGAACGGGGCGCGGTAGCCCTCGTTGTGGGTGAGCTGGACCGTGCCGACGAGCTTCCCGTGGAAGGAGCCCTCGGGGGTGAGGAACACCGGGGGGCGCCCGGCCCGGTCCTCGTTGTGGGCGGCGATGCGGTCGATCAGTTCGTCCAGCGCGGCGGGAGCCGGGCCGTCCGCGTCGACGCCGAAGCGGGCGAGGACCTCGGCGGGCACCGTCGCCGAACCGTCCCGTACGGCTGCGCGGACCGTGTCGAGGCCGGCGCGGACGGACTCCAGGAGCGCACCGAGGCGGGCGCCCCGGTCCATCTCGGCGTGTTTGAGCGCGGCCTCGTTGGCCTCGGCGCCGGTGTTGGCGAAGACGGCGAAGAACGGCTCGTCGTCGCCGGTCTCGCGGCGGACGATCCGGTTCAGGGCGAGCGCCAGCTCGGCGGCCTCCGGGTGCAGGGAGAACTGCGAGTGCACCGGAACGCCGCTGTCCAGCAGCTCCTTCGCGTACGCGGTGATCGCGGGGTTGTTGTGGCCCAGCAGGAGCGAGCCGTATCCCCCCGCGTAGTCCACGACGGCGACCTCGCGGCCGTCCTCGCCCCGCTGGTAGAGAAGGTTCCCCTCGGCCCGGACGTATTCGGCGTCCAGGCCGGCGGAGGCCAGCACGGCCCCCAGATGGGGTTCGGCCAACTGCGTTTGTTCAGCGGGGGCATTCGAAGCATCGGTCATGTGGCCAACATGACCGAATGCGCGCCAGCGTGCGGTAACAGCGCGGTCATCGGAGGCCGCCGGCCTGGCCAAAGGCATCGATTACTTGGCGATTAGGCGCGAGAAAGTGCCGAGCGGATACGTTTTTCACCCACCCCTTTATTGCGTAGGGGGCCCTCAAGCCGAATCCGAAGAGGGGAAATGACTCCTGCATCCGCAGAGCTCGAACCCGCAGCCTCGCGGACGGGGCTGCGCACGTCCGTCGAGGCCACTTCGCTGCGGGATGTGATGTCCCAGTTCGCCACCGGCGTCACCGTGCTCACGGTGGGTGGCGACCACATCCACGCCATGACGGCCAACGCCTTCAGCTCGGTGTCGCTCGCCCCGCCGACCGTGCTGGTCTCCATCGATCACAGCGCCGTCATGTTCGACGAGCTGACCGGGGCCGGCCACTTCGGCGTGAACATCCTGGCAGCCGGACAGCAGTCGCTCGCCCGGCACTTCGCGGACAAGAAGCGCGCCCTCGGGCTCGCACAGTTCGACGACGTCGAGTGGGCACCGGGCGAGCGCACGGGCGCCCCGCTCCTGGCCGGCGCGCTGGCCTGGCTGGAGTGCGACGTGATCGACGCGCACGCCTCGGGCGACCACACGATCTTCGTCGGCAGGGTGCTGGACTGCCGACGGGGCTGCGACGACGGGGCGTTGACGTTCTTCGACGGGAAGTTCGGCCACGCCCCGCGGGCCGCCTGACGACTCCGCACGCCATGACGGCGCGCGGTCGCACACACCAGCCGGACACGACTGAATCACACGAAGGAGATGCACATGACCGCCTCGACCCCCGAAGTCGACCTGTACAGCCTCGAACTCACCGATGACCCGGAGGTCCAGAACGACGTCTTCCTGAAGATCTTCAACTCCGGGGACGGCGCCGCCTTCGACAACCTCTACCTCGACGACGCCATCTCCAACCTGACGGGCGGCCCGCTGACCGGTGAGGCCCGCACCAAGGGCATCATCGAGCTGCTCGCCAAGGGCCCGACGCTGAAGTCCGTCGTCAAGCACTCCTACACCGCCGACGACGTCACGCTCATCGTGGTCGACTTCGAGCTGGGGCTGCCCGGCGAGGACGGCGAGCTGGTCCAGGTCAAGGGCAGCTGCACCGACGTCATCCGCCGGACCGAGGACGGCAAGTGGATGATGGCCGTGGACCGTCCGGTCGCCGACATCAGCGTCTGAACCGTCTGACCCGCACCATCCCGCACCACCCCGCACCATCCCGCACCACCCGCACCACGACGGACGAGGCCGGGTTCCCCGAGGGGAGCCCGGCCTCTTCGCGATGTGCCCGCCGGATCGCGGGTCCGTGGTGTCAGTCGCGCGGTTCCTCGCCGAACGGGTCGTCGACGGCGTACAGCCACGAGCCGTCCGCCTGCTTGCGCAGGACGTCCAGGCCGACGCCGCGCAGGCTCTCGCGGCCCTCGCCGCTCGCGGTGTTGACCTCCATGGTCCAGTCCACGACCAGCAGGGCCGTGTCGCCGGTGACGTACGCCTCCCGCAGGTCGGTCTCGATGTGCGGCCGCATGGCGGCGAGGAATTCCGTGATGGCGGCCCGGCGGTCCGCACCGCTCACCGGATTGCCCTTCTCCCAGGCGATGATGCCGGCTTCGGTGTAGTGGGCATTGACGCGCTCCGCGTCGCCCGAGTTGAAGGCGGCGACATAACTCTCGAGGTGCGCCTCGAGCTCCTTGGGGAGCTCGACGGCCGTGGTGGTGTTCGACATTCTTCTGTCCTCCGGAAAATGAGGATGGAAAGAGCGATGAGGGTGACAACTACGCCGAAAAGCTATCCGCAGGCCGGAAACCCGGGGCTCACCGAGGGGTAACGCCGCACGCCGGAACGCGGCACCACGGCTCCGATTACCGGGCTGTGATCACACGCTGGATCTTCGGAAGACCCCAGGTACATACCGTCGATGCAGGCCGCGCCGAGCCGTCCGGGCTCCGAATGCGCAGGCGGACGTCTTGGACCGTTGCGATACGCAGAACGGAAAGGGCACCCGACAGTGACGACCAGCGAGCACGACACCCACGCAGAACCCACCTGGGAGGGCGGCGCGACCGGGGACCGGGCGGAGCCCATTGCTGTCATCGGCATGTCCTGCCGGCTTCCCGGCGCCGACTCCCCCGCCGCGTTCTGGGACCTGCTCAGCCGCGGCGCCGACGCCATCACCCCGGTGCCGGAAGGGCGTTGGGGCCCGGACGGGCGCTCCCTCGGCGCCGGGCGCGGCGGTTTCCTCGACGCCGTCGACGCGTTCGACGCGCCGTTCTTCGGCATCTCCCCGCGTGAGGCGGCGGCCATGGACCCGCAGCAGCGGCTCGTGCTGGAGCTCGCCTGGGAGGCGCTGGAGGACGCCGGCGTCGTCCCCGCCTCCTTACGCGGCAGCAGGACGGCCGTCTTCGTCGGCGCCCTGCGCGACGACTACACGAGCCTGCTGTACCTGCACGGCGCCGAGGCCGTCACCCAGCACACCATGACCGGCGTCAACCGCGGTGTCATCGCCAACCGGGTCTCGTACCACCTGGGTCTGCACGGTCCGAGCATGACCGTGGACTCCGCCCAGTCGTCCTCGCTGGTGGCCGTCCACCTGGCCTGTGAGAGCCTGCGCGCCGGCGAGGCCGACGGCGCGCTGGTGGCGGGTGTGAACCTCAACCTGCTCGCGGAGAACGTTGTCACCGAGTCCCGCTTCGGAGCGCTGTCGCCCGACGGGACCACCTACGCCTTCGACGCCCGCGCCAACGGCTTCGTGCCCGGCGAGGGCGGCGGCATGGTGCTCCTCAAGCCGCTGAGCCGGGCGCGGGCCGACGGGGACCGGATCTACGGCGTCGTCCGCTCCAGTGCCGTCAACAGCGACGGCGCCACCGACGGGCTCACCGTGCCGAGCGCGGCCGCCCAGGAAGCGGTGCTGCGCGAGGCGTACGAGCGCGCCGGGATCGCCCCCGATCAGGTGCAGTACGTCGAACTGCACGGCACCGGCACCCCGGTCGGCGACCCGCTGGAGGCCGCCGCGCTCGGCGCCGCACTCGGCCGCGGCCGCACGGCCCGCACCGCCCTGCGCGTCGGCTCGGTGAAGACCAACATCGGCCATCTCGAAGGCGCCGCGGGAATCGCCGGCCTGATCAAGACGCTGCTCAGCCTGCACCACCGCAGGCTCCCGGCCAGCCTGAACTTCGAGACCCCCAACCCGCGGATCGCACCGGACGAGCTCGGGATCGCCGTGCAGTGCGAGCCGACGGCCTGGCCGGACGAGGACCGGGCGCTCATCGCCGGCGTCAGCTCCTTCGGCATGGGCGGCACCAACGCCCACGTCGTCGTCTCCGAGGCCCCCGCCGCCCCCTCCGCCGTCGCCGAGGACCCCGCCGGGCCCGCCACCGCATCCGAGGACCCCGCCGGACCCGCCGTCGCCGCCGCCCCCGGCGCCCCGGCGGCCGCCGTCCCGCTGCCGTGGATCGTCACCGGCCACGACGGGGACGCGCTGCGGGCCCAGGCCGCGAAGCTGCGTGCCTTCGCCGCCGGGCGTCCCGGTCAGCCGGCCGAGGACACCGGCCGGGCGCTGGCCACCACCCGCACCTTCCTGGGCCACCGCGCCGTCGTCGTCGCCGACGGCCGCGACGCGCTGCTCGCCGGCCTGGACGCGCTCGCCACCGGCACCCCCGCCGCCTCCGTGGTCTCCGGGGTCGTACGGCCCGGCGGGCTGGCCTTCCTCTTCACCGGTCAGGGCGCCCAGCGCACCGGCATGGGCCAGGAGCTGTACGCGGCGTTCCCGGCGTACGCCGGCGCCTTCGACGAGGTCGCCGCGCATCTGGACCCGCTGCTGCCGCGCCCGCTGGCCGAGCTCGTCGCCGACGACACGGCGCTGCACGAGACCGGTGCCACCCAGCCCGCGCTGTTCGCCGTCGAGGTCGCACTCTTCCGCCTCCTCGAGAGCTGGGGGCTGCGGCCCGACCTGCTCGCCGGCCACTCCATCGGCGAACTGGCCGCGGCCCACGTCGCGGGCGTGTTCTCCCTCGCCGACGCCGCGCGCCTGGTCGCAGCCCGCGCCCTGCTGATGCAGGCGCTGCCCACGGGCGGCGCGATGGTCGCCGTGGAGGCCACCGAGGCCGAGGTGCTGCCGCTCCTCGCAGGCCGCGAGGGCACACTCGCCGTCGCCGCCGTCAACGGCCCCCGCTCCGTCGTGCTGTCGGGTGACGCCGACGCGGCCGCGGAGGTGGCCGCCGCGCTGCGGGAGCAGGGCCGCCGCACGAAACGCCTGACCGTCTCGCACGCCTTCCACTCCCCGCACATGGACCCGATGCTGGCGGAGTTCCGCGCGGTGGCGGCCACGCTCGACTATGCGGAGCCGGTAATTCCGGTCGTCTCGACGGTCACCGGGCAGCCGGCGACCGCGGGGCAGTTCACCTCGCCCGACTACTGGGTCGAACAGGTCCGCCGTCCGGTGCGCTTCCTCGACGCCGTCCGCTCCCTGGAGAGCGCCGGTGTGCGCACCTTCCTGGAGCTGGGGCCCGAGGGCGTCCTGTCCTCCCTGGTCGAGGACTGCGCCGCGGACGCCGACGCCGTCGCCGCCGTACCGCTGCTGCGCGCCGGCCGCTCCGAGCCGCTGACCGCGCAGACCGCGCTGGCCACCGCGTTCACCCGGGGCGCCGAGGCCGACTGGACCGCCCTGTACGGCGGCCGGTCCGCGCGCCACGTCGAGCTGCCGACGTACGCCTTCCAGCGCCGCTCCCACTGGCCGGCCGGTGTCCGCGGAGCCGTCGCCCCGCTGCGGCCGGCTCCCGCCTCCGAGGCCGCTCCCCCGGCCGCCGCCCCCCGCGGCGAACTGGGCCGCCGTCTGGCCGCGCTCGACGGGGCGGAACGCCGGCGCGCCGTCGAGGATCTGCTGCACCCCCACATCGCCGCGGTCCTGGAGTACGAACCGGGCCACCGCATACCCGACCACACGCCCTTCCGGGACCTCGGTTTCAGCTCCCTGATGGCCACCGAACTGCGCGGCACGCTCGCCCGGGCCACCGGCCTGAAGCTGCCCGGCGGCCTGCTCTTCGACCACCCGACGCCGCGGGCCCTCGCCGAGTTCGTCGAGGCCGAACTCCTCGGCGAGGCCACGGTCGCGGACGAGACGGCGGACGGGCCGGCGGCGGGCGCCGACCGCGAGGCGATCGCCGTCGTCGCCATGGCCTGCCGCTACCCGGGCGGCGTGGCCTCGCCCGAGGACCTGTGGCGCCTCGTCGCCCGCGGGGGCGACGCCGTCGGCGAGTTCCCGGCCGACCGCGGCTGGCCCGAGGACCTGTACGACCCGGATCCGGACCGGCCCGGCCGCAGCTCCGTGCGCCACGGCGGGTTCCTGCACGACGCGGGCGACTTCGACGCCGCGTTCTTCGGGATATCCCCGCGCGAGGCCCTGGCCATGGACCCGCAGCAGCGCCTGCTGCTGGAGACCGCGTGGGAGAGCGTCGAGCGCGCCGGGATCGACCCGGCGCGGCTGCGCGGCACCCGCACCGGGGTCTTCGTCGGCGCCACCGGCCTGGAGTACGGGCCGCGCATGGACGAGGCCCCCGAGTCCGTCCAGGGCGGCGTGCTGACCGGCACCACCGCCAGTGTCATGTCCGGCCGCATCGCCTACCAGCTCGGCCTGGTCGGCCCGGCGATCACGGTGGACACAGCCTGCTCCTCCTCCCTGGTCGCCCTGCACCTGGCGATCCGCTCCCTGCGCTCCGGCGAGACCGACCTCGCCCTCGCGGGCGGCGCCACCGTCATGTCCTCGCCGGGCATGTTCGTGGAGTTCTCCCGCCAGCGCGGACTGGCCCCCGACGGCCGCTGCAAGGCCTTCGCCGACGGCGCCGACGGCACCGGCTGGTCCGAGGGCGTCGGCCTGCTCATGCTCGAACGGCTGTCCGACGCGCAGAAGAACGGTCACCCCGTCCTCGCCGTGCTCCGGGGCTCCGCCGTCAACCAGGACGGTGCCAGCAACGGTCTGACGGCCCCCAACGGCCCCTCCCAGCAGCGCGTCATCCAGCAGGCGCTGGCTGACTCCGGTCTGAGCCCCGCGGACGTGGACGCCGTCGAGGCCCACGGCACCGGAACCCGTCTCGGCGACCCCATCGAGGCGGAGGCCGTCAAGGCCGTCTACGGCCCCGGACACGACAGCGACCGCCCCCTCCACCTCGGCTCGCTGAAGTCCAACCTCGGCCACACCCAGGCCGCCGCCGGCGTCGGCGGCGTCATCAAGATGGTCCAGGCGATGCGGCACGGCGTGCTGCCCAGAACACTCCACGTGGACCGGCCGACCAGCCGGGTCGACTGGTCCGACGGCACCGTCGCCCTGCTCACCGAGGAACACCCGTGGCCCGGGACCGGCCGTCCCCGGCGCGCCGCCGTCTCCTCCTTCGGCATCAGCGGCACCAACGCCCACCTCGTCGTCGAGGAGGCGCCGCCGGCCACCGCCCCGGCCGGCACGGACGGGCGGTCCGAGCAGCCCGGCGGCACCGCCGCCGTAGCCGGCGGGCCCGCGCCGTACGTCCTCACCGCCCGCGACCCGGACGCGCTGCGCGAGCAGGCCGCCCGCCTGGCCGCGCACCTCACCGGCTCCGGCGCCGGCCTCGCCGACCTCGGCTTCTCGCTCGCCACCACCCGCACCGCCTTCGAGCACCGCGCCGTCGTCCTGGCCTCCGACACCGAGGACCTGCTCGCCGGACTGACCGGGCTCGCCGCCGGCACCGGCGCCCCGAACACCGTCACCGGCACCGCGGACACCCAGGGCCGCACCGCGTTCCTGTTCACCGGCCAGGGCGCGCAGCGCGCCGGATCCGGCCGCGAACTGTACGCCGCCCAGCCGGTGTTCGCCGCCGCCCTCGACGAGGTGTGCGCCGCCTTCGACGGCCTCCTGGAGGTGCCCCTGCGCGACGTGCTGTTCGGCGAGGGCGCGGGCGCGGGGCTGATCGACCGCACCGCGTACACCCAGCCGTCGCTGTTCGCCGTCGAGGTGGCCCTCTTCCGGCTGCTGACCCACCACGGACTGACCCCCGACCTGCTCGCCGGGCACTCGATCGGCGAACTCGCCGCCGCCCACGCCGCCGGGGTCCTCTCCCTGGCGGACGCCGCGGTCCTGGTCGCCGCGCGCGGCCGGCTCATGCAGTCCGCACCGGCCGGCGGGGCGATGACAGCCGTCGAGGGCACCGAGGAGGAGATCGCCGCCGGGCTCGCCGGACAGGAGTCCGCCGTGTCCGTCGCCGCCGTCAACTCCCCCTCGTCCGTGGTGATCTCCGGCGACGCCGACCGCGTGGCGGAGGTCGCCCGCGGCTGGCGGGAGGCCGGCCGCCGCACCCACCGGCTGACGGTCTCGCACGCCTTCCACTCCCCGCACATGGACGGCGTCCTGGAGGAGTTCCGGGCCGTCGCGGCCGGGCTCACCTTCCACCGCCCGCGCATCCCGATCGTCTCGACGGTGACCGGCGAGATCGCCACCGCCGAGCAGCTCACCTCGCCCGACTACTGGGCGCGGCAGATCCGCGAGACCGTCCGCTTCGCCGCCGCCACCCGGCGGCTCGCGGCCGAGGGAGCCACCGTCCTCGTCGAGGTCGGCCCGGACGCCGTGCTGACGGCGCTGGCCCGGCGCACCCTGGAGGACACCCCGGCGGCCGAGGCGACCGCCGTCCCCGTGCTGCGTGCCGGCCGCCCCGAGGCGGAGACCTTCGCCACCGCGACGGCCGCGGCGTACGCCCAGGGCGCCCCGCTCGACGTCGCCTCCTTCTTCCCCGGCGCGGTCCGCACCGACCTGCCGGTCTACCCCTTCCGGCGCACCCGCTTCTGGCTGAACGCCGCACCGCGCACGGACGCCCGCAGCCTCGGCCTCGACCCGGCCGAGCACCCGCTGCTGACCACCGCCGTGGAGTTCGCCGAGCGGGAGGACGCGCTGTTCACCAGCCGTCTGTCGCGCGCCGCCCAGCCCTGGCTGGCCGACCACGCGATCGCCGGCACGGTCGTCGCACCGGGCACCGCCTTCCTCGAACTCGCCGTCGCGGCGGGCGCGCACGTCGGCGCCCCGCACCTGGCGGAGATGATGCTGGAGGCGCCGCTGCCGCTGCCCGAGCGCGGAGCCGTCCGCGTCCAGGTGGCGGTCGGCGCGCCGGACCGGGACGGGCAGCGCCCGTTCACCGTCCACGCGCGCCCGGACACCGCCGACGGCGCCCTGCCCTGGACCCGGCACGCCACCGGCCTGCTCGCACAGGCCGCCGCGGCGCCCGCCGCCGACACGGACCTCACCTCCTGGCCCCCGGCCGGCGCCACCGCCGAGAGCCTCGACGACGTCTACGACCGGCTGGCCGCGCTCGGCTACGTCTACGGCCCCGCCTTCCGGGCCCTGCGTGCCGTCTGGCGGCGCGGCACCGACGTCTTCGCCGAGGTGAGCCTGCCCGACGCGCAGGCCGGCGCCGCCGCCGCGTACGGACTGCATCCCGCGCTGCTCGACGCCGTACTGCACCCGCTGGTGCTCGACGCGGGCGCCGGGACGGACCCGGCGCACATCAGGCTGCCGTTCGCCTGGAACGACGTCACCCTGCACGCGGCGGGCGCCGCCGAACTGCGCGCCCGGATCTCGCCCGCCGGTCCCGGGCGCGCCGCCATCAGCGTCGCCGACGGCACCGGCGCCCCCGTCGCCGACCTGGACCTCGCCCTGCGTGCCGTCCCCCGGGACCGGCTCGCGGCGGCGTCGCACACCGGCGCCGGCTCGCTGTTCACCGTGGACTGGAACGAACTGCCGTCGCCCGCGCCGGACACCTCCCTGGTCTGGTCCGAGGCCGACGCCTCCGGCGACCCGGTCGGCTCGTCCGGCTCCCTCGACTCCGTCGAGCCGGCCGACGTGGTCGTCCTGCGGGTGCCCACCGCCGCCGACGGCGCGGACGACCCGCGGCCCGCCACCGGTCGGGTGCTGCGCCTCGTCCAGCGGTGGCTGGCCGACGAGCGGTTCGCCGGCTCCCGGCTCGCCCTGGTGACCCGGCGCGCCGTCGCCGCACGGCCCACCGACGACGTGGACCTCGCGGGGGCGCCCGTGTGGGGCCTGATCCGTTCGGCGCAGTCCGAGCACCCCGACCGCATCGTGCTGATCGACCTCGACGACGACCCGGCGGCGGACTCCCTGCTGCCTGCCGCGCTCGCCGCCGAGGAACCGCAGCTGGCCGTGCGCGACGGCCGGCTGCACGCGCCCCGGCTCGCCCGCGCCTCCCGGGCGGCCGGGGCGGCCGGGGCGCCCGCTCCCCGCTTCACCCCGGACGGCACGGTCCTCGTCACCGGCGGCACCGGTGGGCTCGGCGCGCTGTTCGCCCGCCACCTGGTCACCGAGCACGGCGTACGGCACCTGCTGCTGACCAGCCGCCGGGGCCCCGACGCGCCCGGCGCCGCCGAGCTGGCCGGTGAACTGACCGCGCTCGGCGCCGAGGTGACCGTCACCGCCGCCGACGTCGGCGACCGGGACGCCGTCGCGGCCCTGGTCGCCTCGGTCCCGGCCGCGCACCCGCTGACCGCCGTCGTGCACACGGCCGGCGTCCTGGACGACGCGACCCTCCAGTCACTGACCGAGGCACAGCTGGACGCCGTCCTGCGGCCGAAGGCGGACGCCGCCCGCCACCTCCACGAGCTGACCCGGGACCTGGACCTGACGGCCTTCGTGCTGTTCTCGTCGGTGTCCGGCCTCACCGGCACCGCGGGCCAGGCCAACTACGCGGCGGCCAACACCTACCTGGACGCGCTCGCCCAGCACCGCGCCGCGCACGGCCTGCCCGCCACCTCGCTGGCCTGGGGCCTGTGGGACGCCACGCACGGCATGGGGGCGTCCCTCACCGACGCCGACCTCGCCCGCTGGGCGCGCGCCGGCATGACCCCGCTCACCCCGGAGGAGGGCCGCGCGCTCTTCGACCTGGCACTGGCCGGCGACGAGGCGCTGCTGGCACCCGTGGCCCTGGACCCGAGCAGGCTCACGGCCGACGAGGCGGCGCCGGTCCCGGCGCTGTACCGCGGCCTGGTGCGCCCGCGGCCGCGCCGCGCCGCACGGGCCGGCTCCGGCTCCGGCTCCGGCTCCGGCTCCGGCTCCGGCTCCGGCTCCGGCTCCGGCTCCGAGTGGGCACGGCAGATCGCCGGCCTGCCGGAGAACAAGCGGGGCGACGCCGTGCTGACCCTGGTGCGGACCGTCGTGGCCGCGGTGCTCGGCCACCCGGGTGCCACGGCCGTGGACCCGTCCCGTGCGTTCAACGACCTCGGTTTCGACTCGATGGCCGGCGTCGACCTGCGCAACCGGCTCACCGCCGCCACCGGCCTGCGGCTGCCCACCACGGCGGTCTTCGACCACCCGACCCCGAACGCGCTGGCCGCCTACCTGCTGACCGAGGCGGTGGCCACCCAAGCCCCCCAGGACCAGGGCCGGGACCAGGACCGGCGCGAGCGCGCCGGGGCCCGCGCCGACGACCCGATCGCGATCGTCGGCATGGCGTGCCGCTACCCGGGCGGGGTGTCCTCCCCGGAGGACCTGTGGGACCTGGTCGCCAACGGGGTCGACGCCGTCAGCGAGTTCCCCTCCAACCGCGGCTGGGACGTCGAGAAGCTGTACGACCCGGACCCCGACCGGCCGGGCACGTCGTACGTCCGCGAGGGCGGCTTCCTGCACGACGCGGACCTGTTCGACCGCGAGTTCTTCGGCATGTCACCGCGCGAGGCGACCGCGACCGACCCGCAGCAGCGCCTGCTGCTGGAGACCGCCTGGGAGACCTTCGAGAGCGCGGGCATCGATCCGGCCACCCTGCGCGGCAGCCGCACCGGCGTCTTCACCGGCGCCATGTACGACGACTACGCCTCGCGTCTGGAGGGCACCCCGGAGGAGTTCGAGGGCTTCCTGCTCGCGGGCAACCTCTCCAGCGTCCTCTCCGGCCGCCTGTCGTACACGTACGGTCTGGAGGGCCCGGCCGTCACGGTCGACACGGCCTGCTCCTCCTCGCTCGTCGCCATGCACATGGCGGTGAGCGCACTGCGCAACGGCGAGTGCGACCTCGCGCTCGCCGGCGGCGTCACGGTCATGAACAGCCCCAACACGTTCGTGGAGTTCTCCCGTCAGCGCGGCCTGTCCCCCGACGGCCGCTGCAAGTCCTTCTCCGACGACGCCGACGGCACCGGCTGGTCCGAAGGCGTCGGCCTGCTCCTGGTGGAACGCCTCTCCGACGCCCGCAAGAACGGCCACCGCATCCTGGCAGTGATCCGCGGCACAGCCGTCAACCAGGACGGAGCCAGCAACGGCCTCACCGCCCCCAACGGCCCCTCCCAGGAACGCGTGATCAAACAGGCCCTGGCCAACGCCGGCCTGAACACCCACGACATCGACGCCGTCGAAGCCCACGGCACCGGCACCCGCCTCGGCGACCCCATCGAGGCCCAGGCACTCCTCGCCACCTACGGACGCAACCGCACCACCGACAAACCCCTCTACCTCGGCTCCCTCAAATCGAACATCGGCCACTCACAGGCAGCCGCCGGCGTCGGCGGCGTCATCAAGATGATCCAAGCCATGCACCACGGGATGCTGCCGCCGACGCTGCACGCGGACAAGCCGTCCAGCCATGTGGACTGGGACGCGGGCGCGGTCGAGCTGCTCACCGAGGCACGCGAGTGGCCCGCCACCGACGGCCGACCCCGCCGCGCCGGCATCTCCTCCTTCGGCATCAGCGGCACCAACGCCCACGTCCTCATCGAGGAACCCCCGGCCGAGCCGCACCCGGCCAGAAGGTCCGGTGCGTCAAGTGCGTCAAGTGCGTCAAGTGCCTCAGGTGCGCCCTCTCGTGTCCTGCCGTGGATCATCACCGGCAGGACCGAGAAGTCGCTGCGCGACCAGGCCGAGCGCCTGCGCCGGTTCGTCGAGGCGAGGCCCGGACTGGAGGCGGCCGACGTCGCCTACTCGCTGGCCACCGGGCGCGCCCTGCTCGACCAGGGCGTCGCCGTCCTCGGCGACAGCCGCGAAACCCTCCTCGAGGGCCTGGCCGCGCTCGCCGGTTCGACCGACGGCCGACAGGTCCCCGGCGTGGTCGGCACCCGTACCGCCCACCCCGGCAAAATCGCCTTCCTGTTCACCGGTCAGGGTGCCCAACGGCTGGGTATGGGACGCGAGTTGTACGAGACCAACCCGGTGTTCGCCGAGGCGCTGGACCGGGTGTGCGCACATCTCGACCCGGAGCTGGTCCGTCCCGTGAAGGGAGTGCTCTTCGCCCCGGAGACGTCCGCCGACGCCGCGCTGATCGACCAGACGGCCTTCACCCAGGCCGCGCTGTTCGCCGTCGAAGTCGCCCTGTACCGCCTCTTCGAGCACTACGGCGTGCGGCCGGACTACCTGCTCGGCCACTCCCTCGGCGAGGTCACCGCGGCCCATCTGGCCGGCGTTCTCGACCTCACCGACGCCTGTGTCCTGGTCGCCGAGCGCGGACGGCTGATGCAGGCCGCCCGCGAGGGCGGTGCGATGGCCTCGGTCCAGGCCGCGGAGGAAGAGGTCCGCGCCTCCCTGCTCCCGTACGGCGAGGAGCGGGTCTCCGTCGCCGCCGTCAACGGCCCGCGCGCCACGGTGATCTCCGGTGACGAGGACGCCGTCACCGAGATCGTGGAGGACTGGCGGGCCAAGGGCACCAGGGTCAGGCTCCTGACCGTCTCGCACGCCTTCCACTCCCCCCACATGGAGGAGATCCTCGACGAGTTCCGGGACATCATCTCGGACCTGACCTTCAGGGCCCCCGAGATGCCCGTCGTCTCCAACGTGACCGGTGTCCTCGCCACCGACGAGGAACTGATGTCACCGGACTACTGGGTCCGCCACATCCGCGGCACCGTCCGGTTCCACGACGGTGTGCGGTTCCTGCAGTCCGAGGGTGTCACCGAATACCTGGAGCTGGGACCCGACGGCGTCCTGACCGCGCTCGCCGCGGCATGCCTGACCGAGGAGGCCGGGGTGCTCACCCCGGCGCTGCGACGCGGGCGGTCCGAGGCGGAGTCCGTGGCGGCGGCACTGGGTCTGCTGCGGCTGCGCGGGGCCGGCCCCGACTGGACCAGGGTCCTGCCCGGCGCCCGCCGGGTCGATCTTCCCACGTACGCCTTCCAGCGCGAGCGGTACTGGCTGGACGGCCCGGACGCCCCGCTGGACGCCGCCGGCCTGGGCCTGACCTCCGCCCGGCACCCGCTGCTCGGCGCGGCCGTGGGCCTGGCCGACCGGGACACCCACGTCTTCACCGGACGGGTGTCGTCGCACACCCACGGCTGGCTGGCCGAGCACGCCGTCGACGGCAAGATCCTGCTGCCGGCCACCGCCCTGGTGGAACTGGCGATGCGCGCCGGCGAAGAGACCGGCACCGAGGCGCTCGACGAACTGCTGCTGTCGGCTCCGTTGGTGCTGCCGGCGCGGGGCGGTGTGCAGGTGCAGGTCGTGGTCGGTGAGGCCGACGACGCCGGACGTCGTGGGGTGGAGGTGTATGCGCGGCCCGAGCCGGACGAAGCGGACGGTGACGTCGGTGAGGCGGGTGAGGGGCCGTGGACGCTGCATGCCCGGGGTCGGCTGGTTCCGGCGGAGGCGTCGGGGGGTGAGGCGCTGACGGTGTGGCCTCCGGCGGGCGCGCGGGAGGTGTCGCTGGAGGGTGCGTACGAGCGTCTGGAGGAGCTCGGTTACGCGTACGGTCCGGCGTTCCGGGGGCTGCGGCGGGCCTGGCGGGGCGAGGGTGAGGTCTTCGCCGAGGTGGTCCTGCCGGAGGGGCAGCACGCCGAGGCCGGGCGCTACCTGCTGCATCCGGCGCTGCTGGACGCCGCCCTGCACACCCTCCTGCCCGGCGTCGTCGACGAGGCGGGCCGGGCCCGGCTCCCCTTCGCGTGGTCGGGTGTCACCCTCCACGCGGTGGGCGCCACCGCGCTGCGCGTCCGCCTGAGCGTGTCCGACCAGGAGTCCGAGACCCTGGAGGCATCGCTCACGGTGGCGGACGGTACGGGTGCCGCGGTGGCGACCGTGGAGGGACTGACGTTGCGTCCGCTGTCGGCGGAGGCGCTGCGTGCGGCGGCGGCTCCGGGCGGCCCGGACGGCCTGTTCGCGGTGCGGTGGAAGCCTGTGTCGCGCGGCGGTACGGCCACGGCCGAGACCGGGGCCGAGGTGGTGGAGGCGGTGTCGGGCGGACGGTCCGCGCCCGAGGTGCTGCACGAGGCCCTGCACACGATCCAGGAGTTCCTGACCGACGACAGCAAGACGGACAGCACCCTGGTCGTGGTGACCCGCGGCGCGGTCGCACTGGACGGCGAGGAGATCACGGATCTCGCGGCAGCCGGCGTCACCGGACTGGTACGGGTGGCCCAGACCGAACATCCCGGCCGCATCGTCCTGGCGGACGTGGAACCGGGCACCGACCTCGACACCGGAGCGATCCTCGCCACCGGTGAACCGCAACTGGCGGTACGCGGCCAAGTGACATACGTGCCCCGCCTGGGCCGTGCCACGGGCGAACCCGGTACGAGAGAATTGCGCTGGGACGAGGGCACCGTCCTGATCACGGGCGCCACGGGAACCCTGGGCACGGTACTGGCCCGCCACCTGGTCACCACCCACGGAGCACGCAACCTGCTCCTGGTCTCCCGACGCGGCCCCGACGCACCCGGCGCCACCGAACTGAAGGACGAACTGCGCACGCTGGGAGCCGAGGCCACCCTCGCCGCCTGCGACGTCTCCGACAAGGACTCCCTGGCAAACGTCCTGGCACGGATTCCGGCCGACCGGCCCCTGAGCGCCGTGATCCACACGGCCGGAGTCCTCGACGACACCGTGCTCACCGACCTGACCCCCGAACGCCTGGACGCCGTACTGGCGGCGAAAGCGGACGCGGCGTGGCACCTGCACGAGCTGACGCAGGACCTGGAACTGTCCGCCTTCGTCCTCTACTCCTCGATCGCGGGCCTGATCGGCAACGCCGGCCAGGCCAACTACGCCGCCGCCAACACCTACCTCGACGCCCTCGCCCAGCACCGCACGGCCCTCGGACTGCCCGGCGTGTCACTGGCCTGGGGCCTGTGGAACCAGACCAGCACCATCAGCGGCGAACTGAACGAGACGGACCTGCGCCGCCTGGCCCGTATCGGTCTCAAGCCGCTGGCCACGGACGAGGCGATGGCGCTGTTCGACTCCGCTCTGGCGGGAACCGAACCGGTCCTCGGCGTCAGTGGTCTCGACCTCGCCGCACTGCGCAAGGCGGGTGACGGCCTGCCACCGCTGCTGCGCGACCTGGCCCCGGCCGGCCGCCGCCGCACAGCCGCCTCGGCCGGCCGGTCCGGTGGCCAGGACGCGGGCCCCTCGCTGGCCGAGCGCCTGGGCACCCTGTCCCAGGAGGAGCGCGAACAGACCCTCGTCGACCTGGTACGCACCCAGGTGGCCGCGGTCCTCGGACACACCGACGCCCATGCCGTCGACCCCCACCGCGCCTTCCAGGAACTCGGCTTCGACTCACTGACCGCCGTCGAACTCCGCAACCAGCTCAACAACGCGACCGGACTGCGCCTGCCGAGCACCCTGGTCTTCGACCACCCCAGCCCCGCCGCCCTCGCCGCGCACCTGCATCGGCAGATCAAGGTGGAGACGGCGTCGCCCGCCGACTCGCTGGTCGAGGAGCTCGGCCGGCTCAGTGCCGCCGTCCGGTCGGCAGCCGCCGATCCCGCGGCCTACGAAAGCGTCGCGGGGCAGCTGCGCGAGCTGCTGGGCGTCGCCGAACAGGCGAGCGGCCGCACGTCCGCCGACGAGGTACTGGCGGCCGACGACCTGGACGAGGCGAGCGACGAGGAACTGTTCGCCCTCCTCGACGACCTGAACTGACCGGGCGACCGCTCCCGGAGCCGACGAGGGGGTCGGCTCCGGGGCGGTTCGGCACGCCCGGCGGTCACCGCTGCGGCACACCACTGCACGACCAACCAGACCGAGCACGAGCCACATCACGAGCCACATGACGACGGGGAGCTGAGATCAGTGGCGAACGAGCAGGAACTCCGCGAGTACCTCAAGAAGGCCATCGCCGACGCGCGCGACGCGCGCAGGCAGCTGCGCGAGGTCGAGGACAAGGCGCAGGAGCCGATCGCGATCGTCGGCATGGCGTGCCGCTACCCGGGCGGGGTGTCCTCTCCCGAGGACCTGTGGGACCTGGTCGCCAACGGGGTCGACGCCGTCAGCGAGTTCCCCTCCAACCGCGGCTGGGACGTCGAGAAGCTGTACGACCCGGACCCCGACCGGCCGGGCACGTCGTACGTCCGCGAGGGCGGGTTCCTGCACGACGCGGACCTGTTCGACCGCGAGTTCTTCGGCATGTCACCGCGCGAGGCGCTCGCCATCGACCCGCAGCAGCGCCTGCTGCTGGAGACCGCCTGGGAGACCTTCGAGAGCGCGGGGATCCTGCCGGCCGCCCTGCGCGGCAGCCGCACCGGCGTCTTCACCGGTGCGATGTACAACGACTACGGCTCCCGCCCCGACCTGCCCGCCGAGGGCAACGAGGGGTACCTCTTCAGCGGCAGCGCGGGCTCCATCGCGTCGGGCCGGATGGCGTACACCTTCGGTCTGGAGGGCCCGGCCGTCACGGTCGACACGGCCTGCTCCTCCTCGCTCGTCGCCATGCACATGGCCGTGGGCGCGCTGCGCAACGGTGAGTGCGACCTCGCGCTCGCCGGCGGCGTCGCCGTCATGTCGACGCCGACGGCGTTCGTGGAGTTCTCCCGGCTGCGTGGTCTGTCCACCGACGGCCGCTGCCGGTCCTTCTCCGAGGACGCGGACGGCACCGGCTGGTCGGAGGGCGTCGGTCTGCTGCTGGTGGAGCGGCTGTCCGACGCGCGGAAGAACGGCCACCGGGTCCTGGCGGTGATCCGGGGCAGCGCGGTCAACCAGGACGGAGCCAGCAACGGGCTGACCGCTCCCAACGGTCCCTCCCAGGAGCGCGTGATCCTCGCCGCACTGGCGAACGCCGGTCTGAGCACGGCCGACGTGGACGCCGTGGAGGCGCACGGTACGGGCACCCGCCTGGGCGATCCCATCGAGGCGCAGGCACTCCTCGCCACCTACGGTCAGGGCCGGCCGGCCGGGCACCCGCTGTATCTGGGCTCGCTCAAGTCGAACATCGGTCACTCGCAGGCGGCCGCCGGCGTCGGCGGCGTCATCAAGATGATCGAAGCCATGCGGCACGGGATGCTGCCGCGGACGCTGCACGTGGGGGAACCGTCCAGCCACGTGGACTGGGACGCCGGAGCGGTGGAGTTGCTGACCGAGGCGCGGGAGTGGCCCGCCACCGACGG
Organism: Streptomyces sp. NPDC088766; assembly: GCF_044750845.1. Lineage (NCBI taxonomy): Bacteria > Bacillati > Actinomycetota > Actinomycetes > Kitasatosporales > Streptomycetaceae > Streptomyces > Streptomyces sp. NPDC088766. The sequence continues at coordinate 68,088 of NZ_JBIVKQ010000034.1, forward strand.
CCGACCGCGCCGCGCGGGCGTCTCCTCCTTCGGCTTCGGCGGCACGAACGCCCACGTCGTCATCGAGGAAGCCCAGGCCGCCCCCGAGAAGCAGGACACCACCGAACACGGCGAACTGCCTCTGATCCCTTGGGTGTTGTCGGGCAAGAGCGCGCAGGCGGTCCGCGACCAGGCAGCACGGCTGCTCGCCCACCTGGAGACCCACCCCGCGCTCGCCGCCCAGGACGTCGCCCTGTCCCTGGCGACGGAACGCGTGGCTTTTGAACATCGCGCGGTGGTGACGGGCACGGATCGCACCGAACTCGTCGACGCCGTAAAGGCGTTGGCGGAGGGTGGCGGTGCGGAGCCGTCGCGGGTGCGTGGTTCGGGTGGAACGGCGTTCCTGTTCACGGGGCAGGGAGCGCAGCGGCCGGGGATGGGCCGGGAACTGTACGCGGCATTCCCGGTGTTCGCGGCGGCGTTCGACGAGGTGGCGGCCGCACTGGACCCGCACCTGCCGCGACCGATCAGCGACGTCATCACCGACGGCGACGGCCTGGACCGCACCGAGTTCACCCAGCCCGCGCTGTTCGCGGTGGAGGTCGCGCTGTTCCGACTGGTCCACTCCTGGGGCATCGTCCCGGACTTCGTCGCGGGCCACTCCATCGGTGAACTGGCAGCCGCCCACGTGGCGGGCGTGTTCTCGCTGGAGGACGCGGCGCGGCTGGTGGCCGCGCGCGGACGGTTGATGCAGGCCGCCCGCGCGGGCGGTGCGATGGCCGCCGTCCAGGCCACGCAGGACGAGATCGACGCGGCGCTCGCGGAGGAATCCGGAGTGGTCGCGGTGGCGGCGGTGAACTCGCCCCTGTCGACGGTGATCTCCGGTGACGCGGAGGCGGTGGAGCGGCAGGTGGCGCGGTGGCGCGAGCACGGCCGCAAGGCCGTACGGCTGACCGTCTCCCACGCCTTCCACTCCCCCCACATGGACGACATCCTCGACGAGTTCCGGCAGGTCGCCGCCTCCCTCACCTACCACAAACCCCGCATCCCCCTGGTGTCGACGCTGACGGGACGCCTCGCCACCGCCGACGAACTCGGCACCCCCCAGTACTGGACCGACCAGATCCGCGGCACCGTCCGCTTCACCGACACCCTCACCAGCCTGCGCGAAGCAGGAGCAGGCGTGTTCATCGAGATCGGCCCCGACGCCGTCCTCACCGCCCTCACCCGCGACACCCTCGACGACACCACCGCCCTCCCCCTCCTGCGCCGCGACCACGACGAAACCCACACCCTGATCACCGGCATCGCCCAGGCGTTCACCGCGGGCGTACCGGTCGACTGGGCCGCCTGCCTCGGCACCGGCACCACGGCCCCGGCACCCCTGCCCACCTACGCCTTCCAACGCGAACGCCACTGGCTCGACCCCGTTGACGCCCCTGCCGACGCAGAGGGCCTGGGGCTGAAGGCGGTCGGACACCCCATCCTGGGCGCTTCGCTGGGCCTGGCCACCCGGGACGAGTACGTGCTGACCAGCCGCGTCTCGCTGCGCACCCACCCCTGGCTGGCCGACCACGTGGTCCTCGGCGCCACGTTGCTGCCGGGCACCGCGTTCGTCGAACTCTGCGCCCGCGCGGGCGACCAGGTCGGCGCTCCCCGTGTGGAGGACCTGACCCTGTCGGCTCCGTTGGTGCTGCCGGCGCGGGGCGGTGTGCAGGTGCAGGTCGTGGTCGGTGAGGCCGACGGCGCCGGACGTCGTGGGGTGGAGGTGTATGCGCGGCCCGAGCCGGACGAAGCGGACGGTGACGTCGGTGAGATGGGTGAGGGGCCGTGGACGCTGCATGCCCGGGGTCGGCTGGTTCCGGCGGAGGCGTCGGGGGGTGAGGCGCTGACGGTGTGGCCTCCGGCGGGCGCGCGGGAGGTGTCGCTGGAGGGTGCGTACGAGCGTCTGGAGGAGCTCGGTTACGCGTACGGTCCGGCGTTCCGGGGGCTGCGGCGGGCCTGGCGGGGCGAGGGTGAGGTCTTCGCCGAGGTGGTCCTGCCGGAGGGGCAGCACGCCGAGGCCGGGCGCTACCTGCTGCATCCGGCGCTGCTGGACGCCGCCCTGCACACCCTCCTGCCCGGCGTGGTGGACCCGGACCGGGAGGCCCTCGTGCCCTTCGGATGGGAGGGCGTGACGATCCACGCGGTGGGTGCCGGGACGGTCCGGGTGCGCTTCTCCCTCGGCGCAGCCGATTCCGTCGCACTGACGGTGGCGGACGGTACGGGTGCCGCGGTGGCGTCCGTCGAGGGACTGACGTTGCGTCCGCTGTCGGCGGAGGCGCTGCGTGCGGCGGCGGCTCCGGGCGGCCCGGACGGCCTGTTCGCGGTGCGGTGGAAGCCTGTGTCGCGCGGCGGTACGGCCACGGCCGAGTCCGGGGCCGAGGTGGTGGAGGCGGTGTCGGGCGGACGGTCCGCGCCCGAGGTGCTGCACGAGGCCCTGCACACGATCCAGGAGTTCCTGACCGACGACAGCAAGACGGACAGCACCCTGGTCGTGGTGACCCGCGGCGCGGTCGCACTCGACGGCGAGGAGATCACGGACCTCCCGGCAGCCGGCGTCACCGGACTGGTACGGGTGGCCCAGACCGAACACCCCGGCCGCATCGTCCTGGCGGACGTGGAACCGGACGCCGACCTCGACACCGGAGCGATCCTCGCCACCGGTGAACCGCAACTGGCGGTACGCGGCCAAGCGACGTACGTACCCCGCCTGGGCCGTGCCACGGGCGAACCCGGTACGAGAGAATTGCGCTGGGACGAGGGCACCGTCCTGATCACGGGCGCCACGGGAACCCTGGGCACGGTACTGGCCCGCCACCTGGTCACCACCCACGGAGCACGCAACCTGCTCCTGGTCTCCCGACGCGGCCCCGACGCACCCGGCGCCACCGAACTGAAGGACGAACTGCGCACGCTGGGAGCCGAGGCCACCCTCGCCGCCTGCGACGTCTCCGACAAGGACTCCCTGGCAAACGTCCTGGCACGGATTCCGGCCGACCGGCCCCTGAGCGCCGTGATCCACACGGCCGGAGTCCTCGACGACACCGTGCTCACCGACCTGACCCCCGAACGCCTGAACGCCGTACTGGCGGCGAAAGCGGACGCGGCGTGGCACCTGCACGAGCTGACGCAGGACCTGGAACTGTCCGCCTTCGTCCTCTACTCCTCGATCGCGGGCCTGATCGGCAACGCCGGCCAGGCCAACTACGCCGCCGCCAACACCTACCTCGACGCCCTCGCCCAGCACCGCACGGCCCTCGGACTGCCCGGCGTGTCACTGGCCTGGGGCCTGTGGAACCAGACCAGCACCATCAGCGGCGAACTCGGCGACGCGGACCTGCAGCGCATCAAGCGCCTGGGACTGCTGCCCCTCGCCACGGACGAGGCGATGCAACTGTTCGACTCCGCCGTGGCGGGAACCGAACCGGTCCTCGCCGTCAGCCGCATCGACACCGCGGCCCTGCGCGCACAGCCCCAGGCACCCACCCCGCTCCTGCGCGCTCTGGTCCCGGCCGGTCCACGACGCGCGAACGACACGAGGAGTGATGCCGCCGCCTCACTGGCCCAGCGCCTGGAGACCCTGTCCCGGGAAGAGCGCGAACAGGCTCTCGTCGACCTGGTACGCACCCAGGTGGCCGCGGTCCTCGGCCACGCCGACGCCGGCGCCGTGGACCCCCAACGCGCCTTCCAGGAACTCGGCTTCGACTCACTGACCGCCGTCGAACTGCGCAACCAGCTCAACAGCACGACCGGACTGCGCCTGCCGAGCACGCTGATCTTCGACCACCCCAGCCCCGCCGCCCTCGCCGCGCACCTGGCCTCCGAGCTGTTCGGCGAGGAGGAGTCCGTCGCCGTCACCGCGGACTCCGCCTCCATGGAACCGATCGCGATCGTCGGCATGGCGTGCCGCTACCCGGGCGGGGTGTCCTCCCCGGAGGACCTGTGGAACCTGGTCGCCGGCGAAGTCGACGCCATCAGCGAGTTCCCGTCCAACCGCGGCTGGGACGTCGAGAAGCTGTACGACCCGGACCCGGAGCAGTACGGGACGTCGTACGTCCGTGAGGGCGGGTTCCTGCACGACGCGGACCTGTTCGACCGCGAGTTCTTCGGCATGTCGCCGCGCGAGGCGACCGCGACCGACCCGCAGCAGCGCCTGCTGCTGGAGACCGCCTGGGAGACGCTGGAGAACGCGGGCATCGTGCCGGCCACCCTGCACGGCAGCCGCACCGGCGTCTTCACCGGCGTGATGTACCACGACTACGCCACCGCCTCCGGGACCGTCCCCGAGGAACTGGAGGGCTATCTCGCCGCGGGCAGCGCGGGCAGTGTCGCCTCCGGCCGGCTGTCGTACACCTTCGGTCTCGAAGGTCCGGCGATCACGGTCGACACGGCCTGCTCCTCCTCGCTGGTGGCCCTGCACATGGCTGCGGGCGCGCTGCGCAACGGCGAGTGCGACCTCGCGCTCGCGGGCGGGGCGACGGTCATGGCGACACCCGCCACGTTCGTGGAGTTCTCCCGTCAGCGCGGTCTGTCCCCCGACGGCCGCTGCAAGTCCTTCTCCGACGACGCCGACGGCACCGGCTGGTCCGAAGGCGTCGGCCTGCTCCTGGTGGAACGCCTCTCCGACGCCCGCAAGAACGGCCACCGCATCCTGGCAGTGATCCGCGGCACAGCAGTCAACCAGGACGGAGCCAGCAACGGCCTCACCGCCCCCAACGGCCCCTCCCAGGAACGCGTGATCAAACAGGCCCTGGCCAACGCCGGCCTGAACACCCACGACATCGACGCCGTCGAAGCCCACGGCACCGGCACCCGCCTCGGCGACCCCATCGAGGCCCAGGCACTCCTCGCCACCTACGGACGCAACCGCACCACCGACAAACCCCTCTACCTCGGCTCCCTCAAATCGAACATCGGCCACTCACAGGCCGCCGCCGGCGTCGGCGGCGTCATCAAGATGATCCAAGCCATGCACCACGAAACCCTCCCCCGGACCCTGCACGCCGACAAACCGTCCAGCCACATCGACTGGAACGCCGGCGCGGTCGAACTCCTCACCGAAGCACGCGAGTGGCCCGCCACCGACGGCCGACCCCGCCGCGCCGGCATCTCCTCCTTCGGCATCAGCGGCACCAACGCCCACGTCCTCATCGAGGAACCCCCGGCCGCCCCCGAGAAGCAGGACACCACCGAACGCGGCGAACTGCCTCTGATCCCTTGGGTGTTGTCGGGCAAGAGCGCGCAGGCGGTCCGCGACCAGGCAGCACGGCTACTCGCCCACCTGGAGACCCACCCCGCACTCGCCGCCCAGGACATCGCCCTGTCCCTGGCGACCGAACGCGCCGCCTTCGACCACCGCACGGTGGTGACGGGCGCCGACCGCACCGAACTCCTGGACGCCGTACGAGCACTGGCGGACGGCAGCGGCACCCAGCCCACCCGGACACACCGCCCAGGCTCCACGGCCTTCCTGTTCACGGGGCAGGGAGCGCAGCGGCCGGGGATGGGCCGGGAACTGTACGCGGCGTTTCCGGTGTTCGCGGCGGCGTTCGACGA
>NZ_JBIVKQ010000035.1:0-68661 GCF_044750845.1 Streptomyces sp. NPDC088766
AACGCGGTGTGCAGCACGGCCCGGTCCTCGGTGATGTTGATCCGCTCACCACGGAACATCGCGTCCCGCAGCCGGAACACACCGGTCGCAGCGGCGAGTTCCTGCAGCAGCGCGAGCGTCTCGTCGGTGATCAGGTGCTTGGAGTAGTCGATGTGCAGGTCACCGACGCGCACGACGTACCGTTCGGCGCGCCCGGGGTCGGCGGCGAACAGTTCGCGCAGCTGCGCGGGCCGGCGGACGCGGTGGTCCTCCAGCGCGGTCCACTCGGGCCGCCGGGTGAGCACGGGGGTGTCAGACATGGGAGGGGGTCTCCTTGGTGGCCTCGCCCCGCAGGGCGATGGCGTACATCTCGTCCGCGTCGAGGCGCCGCAGCTCCTCGGCGATCAGTTCGGAGGTGGGGCGGACCTTCAGCGCGAGGGTCCGCGAGGGCTGGCCGGGCAGGGACATCGTGGCCAGCGGGCCCTCGGGACGGTCGATGACGATCTCGCCGTCGCCGGTGCCGAGCCGGACGGCCGTGACGACCGGACCCGCGGTCTCCACCCGGTCCACGGACACCTTCAGCCGGGCCTCCAGCCAGCGCGCGAGCAGTTCGGCGCTCGGGTTGTCCGCCTCGCTCTCCACGGCCGCCGAGACGATCGGCACCCGCGCCTGGTCCAGCGCCGCCGCCAGCATCGAACGCCACGGCGTCAGCCGGGTCCACGCCAGGTCGGTGTCGCCGGGCGCGTACGACCGCACGCGCATCTCCAGTGCCTGCAGGGGCCGCTCGACGGCGTACATGTCGGTGATCCGGCGCTGGGCCAGCGCGCCCAGCGGGTCCTTGACCGGGTTCTGCGGCGCGTTCACCGGCCACCACACGACGACCGGGGCGTCCGGCAGCAGCAGCGGCAGCACGACGGAGTCGGCGTGCTCGGACACCTCGCCGTAGGTCCGCAGGATCACCGTCTCCCCGGTGCCGGCCTCGGAACCCACCCGCACCTCGGCGTCGAGCCGCGACTGCGTGCGCTCGCGGGGGGTGCGGGCGTGCCGCTTGATGACGACCAGGGTGCGCGAGGGATGCTCGTGCGAGGCCTCCTCGGCCGCCTTGATCGAGTCGTAGGCGTTCTCCTCGTCCGTGACGATCACCATCGTCAGGACCATGCCCACGGCCGGTGTGCCGATGGCGCGGCGGCCCTTCACCAGCGCCTTGTTGATCTTGCTTGCCGTGGTGTCGGTCAGGTCGATCTTCATGGCCTGCGCCAGCTCCGTCCGTCTTGTGCGAGCATCTCGTCGGCTTCCTCGGGTCCCCAGCTGCCCGAGGCGTACTGCGCGGGCCTGCCGTGCCGTGCCCAGTGCTCCTCGATCGGGTCGAGGATCCTCCAGGACTCTTCCACTTCCTGGTGGCGCGGGAACAGGTTGGCGTCGCCGAGCAGCACGTCCAGGATGAGGCGCTCGTACGCCTCCGGGCTGGACTCCGTGAAGGACTCGCCGTACGCGAAGTCCATCGTGACGTCCCGGATCTCCATCGACGTGCCCGGCACCTTGGAGCCGAAGCGGACGGTGACGCCCTCGTCGGGCTGGACCCGGATGACGATCGCGTTGGCGCCGAGTTCCTCGGTGGCGCTGGAGTCGAAGGGGGAGTGCGGCGCCCGCTGGAAGACCACCGCGATCTCGGTGACGCGGCGGCCCAGGCGCTTTCCGGTGCGCAGGTAGAACGGGACGCCCGCCCAGCGGCGGTTGTCGACGTTCAGCCGGACGGCGGCGTAGGTGTCCGTGGTGGACGACGGGTCGATGCCGTCCTCCTCCAGGTAGCCGCGCACCTTCTCGCCGCCCTGCCAGGCGCCCGCGTACTGCGCCCGCACCGTGTGCCGGCCGAGGTCCTCCGGCAGCTTCACGGCGTGGAGGACCTTCAGCTTCTCGGTCAGCAGCGAGGCCGCGTCGAAGGAGGCGGGCTCCTCCATCGCGGTCAGCGCCATCAGCTGCAGGAGGTGGTTCTGGATGACGTCACGCGCCGAGCCGATGCCGTCGTAGTAGCCCGCCCGGCCGCCGATGCCGATGTCCTCGGCCATCGTGATCTGGACGTGGTCGACGTACGACCGGTTCCAGATCGGCTCGAACATCTGGTTGGCGAAGCGCAGCGCCAGGATGTTCTGGACGGTCTCCTTGCCCAGGTAGTGGTCGATGCGGAACACCTGGTCCGGCTCGAACACGTCGTGCACGATCGCGTTCAGCTCCCGCGCGCTCGCCAGGTCGTGCCCGAACGGCTTCTCGATGACCGCCCGCCGCCACGACCCGTCCGGCGCGTTCGCCAGCCCGTGCTTCTTGAGCTGCTCGACGACCTTGGGGAAGAACTTCGGCGGGACCGACAGGTAGAAGGCGAAGTTGCCGCCGGTGCCGCGGGACCGGTCCAGCTCCTCGACGGCGTCGCGCAGCTGCTTGAACGCCGCGTCGTCGTCGAAGTCGCCCGGGATGAACCGCATGCCCTCGGCGAGCTGCTGCCAGACCTCCTCGCGGAACGGCGTCCGCGCGTGCTCGCGCACCGCGTCGTGGACGACCTGCGCGAAGTCCTGGTCCTCCCAGTCGCGGCGCGCGAAGCCGACGAGCGAGAAGCCCGGCGGGAGCAGGCCGCGGTTGGCGAGGTCGTAGACGGCGGGCATCAGCTTCTTGCGGGACAGGTCGCCGGTCACGCCGAAGATGACGAGCCCGGACGGGCCGGCGATACGGGGCAGGCGCCGGTCGCGGGGATCCCGCAGCGGGTTGTCCCAGACGGCGTCGGTGCCGGCGGTGCTCATTCCGCGTCAACTCCTTCGGTGTCGAGTGCCTCGGTGTCCAGCGACTTCGTGACCGCGTCCAGCAGGTCCTGCCACGCCACCGCGAACTTGGCGACGCCCTCCTCCTCCAGCCGGGTGACGACCTCGTCGTAGGAGATGCCGAGCGCCGCCACGGCGGCGAGGTCCGCACGGGCCTGTGCGTAGCCGCCGGTGACCGTGTCGCCGGTGACGGCGCCGTGGTCGGCGGTGGCGTTCAGCGTGGCCTCCGGCATGGTGTTGACGGTGCCGGGCGCCACGAGTTCGTCGACGTACAGCGTGTCCTTGTACGCAGGATCCTTCACACCGGTGGATGCCCACAGCGGACGCTGCTTGTTCGCCCTCGCCCCGGCGAGGGCGGTCCAGCGGTCTCCCGCGAAGACCTCCTCGTACGCCTGGTAGGCCAGCCGCGCGTTGGCGAGCGCCGCCCGTCCCCGCAGCGCGAGGGCCTCGTCGGTGCCGAGGACGGTGAGGCGCTTGTCGATCTCGGCGTCGACGCGGGAGACGAAGAAGGAGGCGACGGAGTGGATCGTGGAGAGGTCGACGCCCCGGGCGGCGGCCTTCTCCAGGCCGGCCAGGTAGGCGTCCATGACCTCGCGGTAGCGCTCCAGGGAGAAGATCAGCGTGACGTTGACGCTGATGCCGAGGCCGATGACCTCGGTGATCGCGGGGAGACCGGCCTTCGTCGCCGGAATCTTGATCATGACGTTGGGGCGGTCCACGAGCCAGGCCAGCTGCTTCGCCTCGGCGATCGTGGCCGCGGTCTCGTGGGCGAGACGCGGGTCGACCTCGATGGAGACCCGGCCGTCACGGCCCCCCGTGGCCGTGTACACGGAACGCAGGACGTCCGCGGCCGCGCGCACGTCCGCGGTCGTCATCATCCGTACCGCCTCGTCGACCGTGACACCCCGTACGGCGAGGTCGGCGAGCTGCTCCTGGTAGCCCTCGCCGGAGCCGATGGCGGCCTGGAAGATCGACGGGTTGGTGGTGACGCCGACGACGTGCCGAGTGGCGACGAGTTCGGCCAGGTTGCCGGACGTGATCCGCTTGCGGGACAGGTCGTCCAGCCAGATCGAGACGCCTTCGTCGGAGAGGCGCCGCAGGGCACCACCCGCGGTGGCGGTTGCTTCGGTCATTGTGATCATCTTCTTTCTGGCGTTCGGATCAACCGCGGGCGGAGGCAAGGCCCGTGATCGAATTCAACGAGGCCCGGGCCGCGGCGGCGACGTTCTCGGGGGTGAAGCCGAACTCGGCGAACAGGGTCGCGGCGTCGGCGGAGGCACCGAAGTGCTCCAGGGAGACGATGCGTCCCGCGTCCCCCACGAAGCGGTGCCAGGTCAGGCCGATGCCCGCCTCGACGGCGACCCGGGCCCGCACCGACGGCGGCAGGACGCTGTCGCGGTACTCGCGCGACTGCTCCTCGAACCACTCCACGGACGGCATCGACACCACCCGGGCGCCGGTCCCCTCGGCCTCCAGCGCCTCCCGCGCGGCGACGGCCAGGTGCACCTCGGAACCGGTGGCGATCAGGATCACGTCCGGGGTGTCCTTCGAGGACTCCCGCAGGACGTAACCGCCCTTCGCCGCGTCCGGGTTCGGCGCGTACACGGGCACGCCCTGCCGGGTGAGGGCCAGTCCGTGCGGCGCCGGGCGGGTGCCGTGCCGGCGCATGATTTCCGCCCAGGCGATCGCGGTCTCGTTGGCGTCGGCGGGGCGGACCACGTTCAGGCCGGGGATCGCGCGCAGCGAGGCCAGGTGCTCGACCGGCTGGTGGGTGGGACCGTCCTCGCCGAGACCGACGGAGTCGTGCGTCCACACGTACGTCACCGGCAGCTGCATCAGCGCCGACATGCGCACGGCGTTGCGCATGTAGTCGGAGAAGACGAGGAACGTGCCGCCGTAGACGCGGGTGTTGCCGTGCAGCGCGATGCCGTTCATCTCCGCGGCCATCGAGAACTCGCGGATGCCGAAGTGGACGGTGCGGCCGTACGGATCGGCCTCGGGCAGCGGGTTGCCCTCGGGCAGGAACGACGACGTCTTGTCGATCGTCGTGTTGTTCGAGCCGGCCAGGTCGGCCGAGCCGCCCCACAGCTCGGGGACGACCGCGCCGAGCGCCTGGAGCACCCTGCCGGAGGCCGCGCGGGTGGCGACCGCCCCGCCCTCCTCGAAGACGGGCAGGTGGTCCTCCCAGCCCTCGGGGAGCCGGCCGGCCAGGACCCGGTCGAGCAGCTTCGCCCGCTCCGGCTGCGCGCCGCGCCACACGTCGAGCCGCTTGTTCCAGGCGGCGTGCGCCTCGGCGCCCCGGTCCAGGGCGGCGCGGGTGTGGGCGAGCACGTCGCCCGGGACCTCGAAGGAGCGCTCCGGGTCGAAGCCCAGGACCCGCTTGGTGGCGGCCACCTCGTCGTCGCCGAGGGCGGAGCCGTGGGAGGCCTCGGTGTTCCGCGCGTTCGGGGCGGGCCAGGCGATGACCGTGCGCATCGCGATGATCGAGGGGCGTGCTGTCTCGGCCCGCGCCGCGGTCAGGGCCGCGTACAGGGCGCGCACGTCGATGTCGCCGTCCTCCTGCGGCTCGATCCGCTGCACGTGCCAGCCGTAGGCCTCGTACCGCTTCAGGACGTCCTCGGAGAAGGCGGTCGCGGTGTCGCCCTCGATGGAGATGTGGTTGTCGTCGTAGAGGAAGACCAGGTTGCCGAGCTTCTGGTGGCCGGCGAGCGAGGAGGCCTCGGCCGAGACGCCCTCCTGGAGGTCGCCGTCGGAGACGATCGCCCAGACGGTGTGGTCGAACGGCGAGTCGCCCTCGGGCGCCCCGGGGTCGAACAGGCCGCGCTCGTAGCGGGCGGCCATGGCCATGCCGACCGCGTTGGCGGCGCCCTGGCCGAGCGGCCCGGTGGTGGTCTCCACGCCGGCGGTGTGCCCGTACTCGGGGTGGCCCGGCGTCTTCGAACCGTGTGTGCGGAACGCCTCGAGGTCGTCCAGTCCCAGCTCGTAGCCGGCCAGGAACAGCTGGGTGTACAGGGTCAGCGAGGTGTGGCCGGGGGAGAGCACGAAGCGGTCACGCCCGGTCCACTCCGGGTCCGCCGGGTCGTGCCGCATCACCTTCTGAAAGATCGTGTACGCGGCCGGTGCGAGACTCATCGCGGTGCCGGGGTGCCCGTTGCCCACCTTCTGCACGGCATCCGCCGCCAGCAGGCGTGCGGTGTCGACGGCACGCCGGTCGAGTTCGGTCCATTCGAAACTGTCCGGTGACTGCGTGCTCATCTTCAAGAAATCCTCGATCCGAGCGGAGTGGCTGGTCTGACGCGTTCAAAAGTAAAAGTCTGACTTTTTCGAGGGAAGGTCGGTGTGTGTCACGCTGTGGTGAAAGTGGGACACCCCGGCGGTGCCGGGCGGGCACGAGGCGGCACGAGACGGACATGGCGGACACCACCGTCGGAGACGGCGACGCGATCAGGACGTTCCCCTTCCCGGCGGGCCTCAGCGTCGGCGGCGTCGGCATGCAGGTCGGCCCCATGGGCGTCGGCCGCACCTGGCACGCCGACGCGCCGCTGGAGCGCGTCCACCGGATCGACTTCCACACCGTCCTGCTGTTCACCGGCGGCCCCGTCCGTCACATGGTCGACTTCGCCGAGTACGAGGCCACGGCCGGCGACGTCCTGTGGATCCGTCCGGGCCAGGTCCACCGCTTCTCGAAGACCAGCGAGTACCGCGGAACCGTCCTGACCATGCAGCCCGGCTTCCTGCCCCGCGCCACCGTCGAGGCCACCGGCCTGTACCGCTACGACCTGCCGCCGCTGCTCCACCCCGACGAGGCCCGGTCGGCCGGCCTGCGCGCCGCCCTGGAGCATCTGCAACGGGAGTACGAGGACACCGAGACCCTGCCCCCCAGCCTGCACACCTCGGTGCTGCGGCACTGCCTGACGGCGTTTCTGCTGCGCCTCGCGCACCTCGCCGCCAGCTCGGCGGAGGCGGCCGGCCGTCAGGCCGACACCACCTTCACCCTCTTCCGGGAGGCCGTGGAGAGGGACTTCGCCACCAACCACAGCGTCAGCGCGTACGCCGACGCGCTCGGTTACTCCCGCCGCACCCTCGTGCGCGCGGTGCGCGCCGCGACCGGCCAGACGCCCAAGGGCTTCATCGACCGGCGGGTCGTCCTGGAGGCGAAGCGGCTCCTGGCCCACACGGAACTGCCGATCGGCCGGGTCGGCGCGGCGGTGGGCTTCCCCGACCCGGCGAACTTCTCCAAGTTCTTCCACCAGCACACGGACATGACACCGGCGGCGTTCCGCGCGGAACTGCGCTGAAACGCCGCCGGGTCGACGGTCCCGCCCCGCGGGCCCTCGGTGGCCTCAGTGGCCGAAGCTGAACCAGTTCACGTTCACGAAGTCGGCGGGCTGCCCGCTGGTGAAGGTCAGGTAGACGTCGTGGGTTCCGGTGACGGAGGCGATGTTCGCCGGGACCGTCCGCCACGACTGCCAGCCGCCCGTGTTGGCCAGCGCGAAACTCCCGATCGGCGCGGCGGTACGGCTGTCCAGGCGCACCTCGACCAGACCGCTGACGCCTCCGGCCGCGCCGCTCGCCACCCGGGCGGTGAACTGCCGGGCCGCCGTGGAGCCGAAGTTCACGCCGCGGAAGAGCGCCCAGTCGCCGTTTGCGAGGGCGCCGATGTTCTGTCCGCCGCCGCTGTCGGTGGTGGTCTCGGTGATCGTGCCGGACTGGGCGTCGTACGACTCGGCCTGGACGGCGGCGTAGGCGTCGCGGTTGCCGGTCGGGGGAGGCGTGGTGCCGCCCCCGCCGCCCGCGGCCTGGAGGACCTGCACGTAGTCGACGACCATCGGCACGCCCGGGCGCGTGTCACCGTCCAGCCCGCCGCCGAACGCGTCCGGGAAGCCGCCGCCCATCGCCACGTTGAGGATGACGAAGAAGCCGTGGTTCGTCGCGTTGTTCCAGGTGGTGGCATCCATCTGGGCGGCCGTCACCGTGTGGTAGTTGACGCCGTCGACGAAGAAGCGGATCGCCTCGGGGGTCACCGAGCGGTCCCACTCCATCGTGTAGGTGTGGAAGCCCGACTGGCACGTGGTGTTGGGACACGCGGTGGAGTTGCCGATACCGGTGGTCTCGTTGCACGGGCCGCCCGGACTGGTCCCGCAGTGCATCGTCGACCAGACCCGGTTCAGCCCCTGGACGTTCTCCATGATGTCCAGCTCGCCGACCGAGGGCCAGTTCTGGTAGTTGCCCCGGTAGGGGGCGCCCAGCGTCCAGAACGCCGGCCAGTAGCCCTCGGCGGCGGTCCCCGTCACGTTCGGCATCTGCAGCCGGGCCTCGACCCGCAGCCTGCCGCCGGACGGCGGCTGGAAGTCGGTGCGCCTGGTCTCGATGCGGCCCGAGGTCCAGCGGCCCGCCGCGTCCCGGAGCGGGGTGATGCGCAGGTTGCCGTTGCCGTCGAGCGAGACGTTGCTCGTGCTGTTCGTCATCGTCTCGACCTCGCCGGTGCCCCAGTTCGCGGGACCGCCCGGATACGAGGTGCCGGTGGCGTACTGCCAGTTGGAGGTGTTCACGCCGGTGCCGGCGGCGCCGTTGAAGTCGTCGAGGAAGACCTGCGACCAGCCCGACGGGGGAGTGGGCGCGGAGGCGTTCGCGGACGGGGAGGCCACCGCGGCGGCCGCCGCGAGGCCGAGGGTGCCGACGGCGGCGACGAGTGCCCGCCGCAGGGAGCGGCGTCTGCGCGCAGGTGTGCCGGAGGGTTCGCTCATGGTGGGGGTGCCTCTCGGGGACGGAGTGGTCGTGCGCGGGTGCCGTCGGCAGCGCCCGATGCATGAGAGCGCTCTCACGGCGTCGCCAATGTGCCCCTCGGCACCCCGGCCGTCAAGAGTCAAAGCAGGGAAAGTCCTTGCCTCCCGGGTGAGTTCACCCTGTGAACGGCGCCACCCCGGACGGCGTCCGCCTCTGCACGGGCCGGCCCCGCGGACGGCGTCCGCCCCCGGACGGGTCGGTCCTGAGGACGGCGTCCGCCTCTGCACGGCCCGGCCCCGCGGACGGCGCCTCACCCGAGGGCGCTGCCGGCCTTCCGCTCCTGCCACGACAGGTTCCACCCGTTGGGGCCGTTGGGTGCGGTGCCGGCCCGCTCGCCCGAGTTCTTCACGACCGGCCACGTCCCCGGGCACCGAACCCTCGTGGAACCGGTGGCCCGCCACCGGGCCACCGGGCCGCCGGCCGCGCCCCCGGCGCCGTGCGGTCCGGTGCGGCCGTGGCCGGTGTCGCGGCCGCCGCACACCGGGGCCGCCGCCCAGTGGTGCGACCCGTGGCCGGAGGGATCCTGCGAACCGGAGGGTGGCGGCTGAGGTTTTCGTGGAGAAGGGGACTGTGGGGGCTGGGAAGCGGTGGATGAGAGGGGCGGCGGCCGGTGCGCCGGGATGCGGGAGGCCACGGGGCCGGTGCCGCCGGGCCTGACGGGGAACAGAAACTCTTCCCGAGGCGTTCTTCCCCATTGGGTACGATACCCGCGGGGGTATATACGAGGAGGAAGCGTGCAACTCGACATGTCGGCCGACGAGCTGAAGTCGGCGCTCAACCGCCTGCGGCGGGCGCAGGGCCAGCTCGCGGGAGTGATCCGGATGATCGAGGAGGGCCGGGACTGCGAGGACGTGGTCACCCAGCTCGCGGCGGTCTCCCGGGCCCTGGACCGGGCCGGCTTCTCGATCATCGCGACCGGGCTGGAACAGTGCATGACCAGCGAGGATCCCGAGGTGCGCGACTCCGCACAGATGCGGGCCCGGCTGGAGAAGCTCTTCCTGTCCCTGGCCTGACCGGGTCGTCCGGCACGGCCGGGACGTTCACCTCCGGCAGCACGAGGGCCGGCAGCGGCGTGCCGCCGGTACCGGGGCGGTCACCGTGGCAGCGTCTGGGTGACGCGCCACAGCCGGCGGGGCAGGGCGCCCTCCTCGAAGGCGTGGACCTCCCGCAGTCGCCAGCCGTCGGCGAGGGAGTCGACCAGGTCGCGGGGGGGGAAAAGAAGTGCACCGCGAAGCCGCCGTGCTCCCAGATGTCGTCACCGTGTCCGGTGCCCGTGCCGTAGTGCGCGTCGCCGGTGTGCCGCACGGCGCGGACGAGGACCCCGCCCGGCCGGTGCCGGGACCCTCTGCGGGCCGGCCTGGATCCACACCGTGCAGCCGCGGCGCGCGCACCTCACCGTCGGCACCGCCGGCCGCGGTCCGCGCGGAGCGGAGGCGGGTCGCGCGGCTCCGCGCGGAGCGGAGGCGGGTCGTACGGTGGTCAGCGGCCGCGGGGCGCGTACATGATCACGGCCATGCCCGCGAGGCACACCAGGGCGCCGACGATGTCGAAGCGGTCGGGGCGGTAGCCGTCTGCGACCACGCCCCAGGCGATCGACCCGGCCACGAAGATCCCGCCGTACGCGGCCAGGATGCGCCCGAAGTCGTCGTCGGACTGGAACGTGGCCACCACGCCGTACAGGCCGAGGGCGACGACACCGGCGCCGATCCAGGTCCAGCCCCTGTGCTCGCGGATGCCCTGCCAGACCAGCCAGGCGCCACCGATCTCGAAGAGGGCGGCGACGACGAACAGGGCGACGGAACGAGCGACGGTCATACCGGCCGACCCTACCGGCGGCCCGCACCGGCGATCTTCCGCGGGTTCCCGGAGGCGCGGCAGCCGCACCCACCCCCACCGGCGCGCTCTCCGGCGCCCGGGAGCCGCCGTCGGCGATCGTGGTGTCGTGCCGACGGCGGCTCCGGCTCCGGATTCCTCCCGGCCCCGGCAGTCGTTACGGTTACCGGGCAGGGGCCGGCCGGCAACGGCGATCAGGCGCGTGCCCGCGTCGACGACCTGGTGGCCGGTTCGATGGCCGGTCCGGTGGTCGGTCCGGTGGTCGGCGGACCTGAGGTCCGCCGGAACCGGATGCGGTGGTGACCAACGCGCCGGGGGATCCGACGGCCCGTTCTCTCTGGAGGAGACCGGCGTCGAGGTGGCCCTGGCCGGCAGGAGAGGTGCGAGCGTGAAACTGACGATTCTGGGCGGCGGCGGATTCCGGGTGCCGCTGGTGTACGGGGCGCTGCTGACGGACCACGCCGAGGGGCGGGTCACGCAGGTCGTACTGCACGACCTGGACGGCAGCCGACTGCGTGCGGTCGCCCGTGTACTGGCCGAACAGGCTTCGACGGTGGCCGACGCCCCCACCGTGACCACGACCACCGACCTCGACGAGGCCCTGCGCGGCGCCGACTTCGTCTTCTCCGCGATCCGCGTCGGCGGCCTGGAGGGCCGGGCGAACGACGAACGGGTGGCCCTGGCGGAGGGCGTCCTCGGCCAGGAGACGGTCGGCGCGGGCGGCATCGCCTACGGTCTGCGCACGCTGCCCGTCGCGTCCGGCATCGCCCGGCGGGTGGCCCGCCTCGCCCCCGACGCCTGGGTCATCAACTTCACCAACCCGGCCGGCCTGGTCACCGAGGCCATGTCCCACCACCTCGGCGACCGCGTCATCGGCATCTGCGACTCGCCGGTCGGCCTCGGCCGTCGTATCGCGCGCGTCCTCGGCGCGGACCCGGGCGAGGCGTTCATCGACTACGTCGGCCTCAACCACCTCGGCTGGGTACGGGGCCTGCGGATCGCCGGCCGCGACGAACTCCCGCGCCTGCTCGCCGACTCCGGCCTGCTCGGCTCCTTCGAGGAGGGCAAGCTGTTCGGCGTCGACTGGCTCCGGTCGCTCGGCGCGATCCCGAACGAGTACCTGCACTACTACTACTTCAACCGCGAGGCCGTGCGCGCCTACCAGCAGGCGGAGAAGACCCGCGGCGCCTTCCTGCGCGACCAGCAGGCCCGGTTCTACGAGGAGGCGCGCCGGCCCGACGCGTCGGCGCTGAGCCTCTGGGAACGCACCCGCGCCGAGCGCGAGGCGACCTACATGGCCGAGAACCGCGAGACGGCCGGCGCCGGCGAACGCGACGCCGACGACCTCTCCGGCGGCTACGAGAAGGTGGCCCTCGCCCTGATGCGGGCCATCGCCCGCGACGAACGCACCACCCTGATCCTCAACGTCCGCAACCAGGGCACGCTCTCGGTGCTCGACAGGGACGCGGTCATCGAGGTGCCCTGCCTCGTCGACGCCAACGGAGCCCATCCGGTGGCGGTGGCCCCGCTGCCGGAGCACGCGACCGGCCTGGTCTGCGCGGTGAAGGGGGTCGAGCGCGAGGTGCTGGCCGCCGCCGAGTCCGGTTCGCGCGCCGGCGCGGTGAAGGCCTTCGCCCTGCACCCGCTGGTCGACTCCGTGAACGTGGCCCGCCGGCTGGTCGAGGGCTACACCGCCGTCCACCCCGGCCTGGCGTACCTCACGTAGGGCACCGCGGGCAGGCCGGCCTCGCGTTGCGCGCGTCGGGCATGCGTACCTCGGGAACGCGCACGCCGGGAACGCGCACGCCGGGAACGCGCACGCCGGGAACGCGCGCCCACCTGCGCGTACCTCCGGCGAGCCACCCTGGGTAAGCGCTTTCCCTCTTCCTCTCCTTGCCGTAGGTTCCAGCCATCCGCCTTCCCGGCTCCCTGGAGACTTCCCATGCACGACGAACGCCGCCGGATCGAGGAGCGCGTCGAACGCGTCCACACCCAGCGCATCAAGCCCGCCGTCTACGCGGCCACCGTGCCCCTCGACGTCGAGGCCTGGCAGGCGCCGGGCGAGCCCGTCCCGTTCGCGGAGGCCGCGGCCGCCCCCTACGAGCCCTTCGTGATGGGCACACCCTGGGGCCCGCCCTGGGGGACCACCTGGTTCCGGATGCGCGGCCGGGTGCCCGCCGAATGGGCCGGGCGGCGGGTCGAGGCGGTCGTCGACCTCGGCTTCACCGAGGACTGGCCCGGCAACCAGGCCGAGGCCCTGGTCCACCTGACCGACGGCACCCCGCTGAAGGCGGTCAACCCGCTCAACCAGTACGTGCCGATCGGCAACCCGGCGACCGGCGGCGAGGTGATCGACTACCTGGTCGAGGCGGCCTCCAACCCCGACATCCTGGCGAACGGCTTCGCGGCCCCGACGCCGCTCGGCGACGTACTGACGGCAGGCGACCGTCCCCTGTACACATTCCGCAGCGCCGACATCGCCGTCCTCGACGAGCAGGTCTGGCACCTCGACCTCGACCTCCAGGTCCTGCGCGAACTCATGGTCCACCTCGGTGAGCACGAGCCACGCCGGCACGAGATCCTGCACGCCCTCGACCGGGCCATGGACGCCCTCGACCTGGACGACGTCTCCGGCAGCGCCGCCGCCGTCCGCGAGGTCCTCGCCCCCGTCCTGGCCAGGCCCGCCCACGCCAGCGCGCACACCGTCTCCGGCGTCGGCCACGCGCACATCGACTCCGCCTGGCTGTGGCCCATCCGCGAGACCAAGCGCAAGACGTCCCGCACCTTCTCCAACGTCACCGCGCTCGCCGACGAGTACGACGACTTCATCTTCGCCTGCTCGCAGGCCCAGCAGTACGAGTGGGTGCGCGACCACTACCCCAAGGTCTGGGCGCGCATCCAGGAGTCGGTGCGCAAGGGGCAGTGGGCGCCGGTCGGCGGCATGTGGGTCGAGTCCGACGGCAACCTGCCCGGCGGCGAGGCCATCGCCCGCCAACTGGTCCACGGCAAGCGGTTCTTCATCGAGCACTTCGGGATCGAGACCAAGGGGGTCTGGCTGCCGGACTCCTTCGGCTACAACGCGGCCTACCCGCAGCTCGCCAAGCTCGCCGGCAACGAGTGGTTCCTCACCCAGAAGATCTCCTGGAACCAGACGAACACCTTCCCCCACCACACCTTCTGGTGGGAGGGCATCGACGGCACCCGCATCTTCACCCACTTCCCCCCGATCGACACCTACAACGCCCGCTTCAGCGGCGTGGAGATGGACCGCGCCGTCCGCAACTACGCGGAGAAGGGCGTCGGCACCCGCTCCCTGGCCCCCTTCGGCTGGGGCGACGGCGGTGGCGGTCCCACCCGCGAGATCATGGAACGCGCCCGCCGGCTCGCCGACCTGGAGGGCTCGCCCAAGGTCGTCGTCGAGCACCCCGACGACTTCTTCGCCAAGGCCCGCGCCGAGTACCCGGACGCCCCGGTGTGGAACGGCGAGCTGTACCTGGAGCTGCACCGCGCCACCTACACCTCCCAGGCCCGCACCAAGCAGGGCAATCGCCGCTCCGAACACCGTCTGCGCGAGGCCGAGTTGTGGGCGACGACGGCCGCGCTGCACGCGCCGGGCTACGCCTACCCCCACGAGAAGCTCGACCGGCTGTGGAAGACGGTCCTGCTCCACCAGTTCCACGACATCCTGCCGGGCTCGTCGATCGCCTGGGTCCACCGCGAGGCGGAGGCCGAGTACGCCCGTGTGGCGGGGGAGCTGGAGGAGCTGACGACGGAGGCCGTCGGCGCGCTGGGCGGCGGCGGGCCCCGGGTGTTCAACACCAGCCCCTACGACCGTGCCGAGGTGGTCCGCACCGGCACGGGCACGCCGGTCTTCGTGAAGGTCCCGGCGGGCGGCAGCGCGCCCCTCACGGACGCCGGACCCCCGCAGCCGGTCCGGGTCCGCGGGCGCGTCCTCGACAACGGGCTGGTGCGGGTGGAGGTCGCCGAGGACGGCACGCTGTCCTCGGTGTTCGACCTGCGGGCGAACCGTGAGGTCCTCGCCGATGCCGGCAACCTGCTGCGCCTGCACACCGACCTCCCGAACAACTGGGACGCCTGGGACATCGACAAGCACTACCGGAACCGGTACACCGACCTCCTGGCGGCGGACTCCGTCGAGGTCGTGGAGGAGGACCCGCTCGTCGGCGCCGTCCGGGTCACCCGTTCCTTCGGCAAGGGCTCGACGATCACCCAGACCGTCACCCTGCGCGCCGGCAGCCCTCGCGTCGACTTCGAGACCGACATCGACTGGCACGAGGCCGAGAAGATCCTCAAGGCCGCGTTCCCGGTGGACGTGCGCGCCCCGCACTCCTGCGCCGAGATCCAGTTCGGCCACGTCCAGCGCCCCACCCACACCAACACCACGTGGGAGGCGGCGAAGTTCGAGGTGTCCTGCCACCGCTGGGTGCACATCGGCGAGCCGGGCTACGGCGTGGCCGTCCTCAACGACTCCACCTACGGCCACGACGTCTCCCGCACGGTCCGCGAGGACGGCGGCACGACCACCACCGTCCGGCTCAGCCTGGTGCGCGCCCCGCGCGTCCCGGACCCCGAGGCCGACCAGGGCAGGCACCGCTTCATCTACGCGCTGCTGCCCGGCGCGAGCGTCGAGGACGCGGTCGCCGAGGGTTACGCCCTCAACCTCCCGCTGCGGGTGGCCGACGCGGCGGGTGCGCCCGCCCCGGTCGTCTCCGTCGACGGCGAGGGCATCACCGTCGAGGCGGTGAAGCTCGCCGACGACGCGTCCGGCGATGTCGTCGTCCGGCTCTACGAGTCGCGCGGCGGCCGGGCCACCGGCACCCTGCGCACCGGTTTCCCGCTCGCCGGCGCGCAGGTCACGGACCTGCTGGAGCGACCGCTGGAGCCGGCCGTCACCGACGGCGGGAACGGCGTCCCCGTGCGGCTGCGGCCCTTCCAGATCCTGACGCTCCGGCTGAGCCGCACCGCCACCGGTCGCCGGCCCTGACCGTCCGGCGGGCCCGGAATCCGACGGGCCCGCCTCTCGCGGCGAAGCCCCTTGCACAGCAGGGGTGTCCGACCGTGGTGCTGCTGACGTGCTCGGGCCGGCCGGTCGCTCCCCGTGACAGCGGCCGGCCGGCCCGATCCCCCGTTTCCCCGGGGATCCCCCGTCGATCCCCGGTTCCCCCGTGGCCCCCCGTGCGGTGGTGCTCGTCGTGCCTTCCTGCTCCCACGAAGGTCCCCCGTGACCCCCGTCGTCCCCCGTCGTTCCTCCGTGGGCCTTCGGTGTTACACCGTCAAGAGCGCGCACTCCGGGCCCTGATACACCCCGGGAGGAAAAAATCCCCCGGACTTTTCGTCCGGGGGACTTCGGCGGATCACGTCGATGACGCTCCGGCCGTTGCCGCCGGTGGGCGTCCGCTGCCGGTCTGCCCGTCCCGGGCCGGATCACAGCCGCCGGAGGACGCCGGATTACAGCCGCCGGAGGACAGGGCGAACGCCAGTGCGTACCGCGCGGCCCCGGTCGCGTTCGTCACCGGGGCCGCGCTCGGCGGTGCGCCCGAGGTCTACAGCGGCAGCGCCTGCGCCGCCTGGCCGACCTCGACCGAGCCGACCGGTGCGGGCACGGCCGGCAGCAGGGGCTCCGTCTCCTCCGTCCGCTGCGGGGCGAGCGGCACGGCGCCCAGCTGACGCGGCCCCGACACCACCGCGTAGTCCTGCCCGAGGAACGGCGGCACGATCTCGCCCGGGTCCTCGCCGAGCGCCAGCTGCACGGCCGCCCACGGCGCGTTGACCCCGCACAGGGACAGCTGGTGCAGACCGCCGGCCGGACGGGTGTTGACGTCCATCAGGACCGGGACGTCACCGAACATCCGGAACTGGATGTTGGACAGGTAGTGCAGCCCGAAGCCCTCGGCGATCCGCCGGGCCGGCTCCAGCCACTGCTCCTGGAGGGTGAAGCCGCGGCGGCGGCCGTTCTTGGTGCGGCCGATCGACAGCCGGATCAGGTTGTCCGGGCCGGTCAGGCAGTCCACCGACACCTCCGGCTGCTCCAGCCGCGGCATCACCAGCCAGTCCACCTGCTCCTCGGCCTGCTCCAGCGCCTCGACGACCATGTCCAGCTGGACGTACGGCGACGGGAAACCGCTGAGCTGCGCCAGCGAGAAGGGGGCACGGGTGATCACCCGGAAGCCCACTCCGCCCGCGCCGGACGCCGGCTTGAAGCACGCCTTGTGGCCGTCGGCCTCCAACGCCTCGACGGCGGCGACGAGTTCGGATGCCGTCCGGACCCGCCACCACGGCGGCACGGGCACGCCGATGGCCTGGACCGCCTCGTAGGCGATCACCTTGTCGTGGAAGACCGCGACGGCCTCCGGCGGCGGGGCGAGCAGCGCCGTCCCGGCCGCGGCGAAGTCCGCGCGGTGCGCCACGATCGCCGCCTGGTGCAGCCGGGGCACGAACACGTCGATGCCGCGGCGCCTGCACTGGTCGAGCGCGTACTCGACGTACGCGGCGGGGGACAGGCCCTCCGGCTCCAGGTCGGCGGTGTCGGCGGCGGCCAGCACGGGCGAGTCGACGTCACCGTGCGTGGCGTGGATGTCCACGGCCCGGTCGCTCGGATTTCGCCGCAGCTGATCCATGAAGAACACGTTCTCCGCGTACGTGCGGTTGAGCCAGACGCGTACGCGAGAGACCATGCAGGCCGCCTTTCACGGTTCGCGGGCAGGGCGAAGCAGGCCCGGCCCGGGCAGGGGGATTGGAGGGACACCAAACCGCCCTGCGCGAAGGCAGGTCGGGGCGGTGGTGTTGGGGCGATCATACGGCTTCCCGGAGGTGCCGCGTGCAACGCGCGTGTTACGGATTTTCCGATCATGTTCGTACGGGGCGCGAGCGCGGGTAAGGATGGGACGGCCGCGGTGCCTTTCGTGCGCGCGGTGACGGGTGAGAGCCGGGGAACGGGAGCACAGCGTGACGTCGACGGCCGGTGGAGCCGGGCAACTGCTGGCCATCAGCGATCTGCACATCGGCTATCCCGAGAACCGGGCCCTGGTCGAGCGCATGGCCCCGGAGACCGACGAGGACTGGCTGCTGGTCGCCGGGGACGTCTCGGAGAGCGTGGCCGACATCCGCTGGACGCTGAAGACCCTCGCGAGCCGTTTCCGCAAGGTCGTCTGGGCCCCCGGCAACCACGAACTGTGGACCCACCCCAAGGACACCGTCACCCTGCGCGGCGTCGCCCGCTACGAGCACCTCGTCGAGATGTGCCGCGAGCTGGGCGTGACCACCCCCGAGGACCCCTACCCCGTCTGGGAGGGCCCCGGCGGCCCCGTCGCCGTCGCCCCGCTGTTCCTGCTGTACGACTACTCGTTCCTCCCGGCCGGCTGCGCCACCAAGGAGGAAGGTCTGGAGTACGCGCACGGGACCGGCGTCGTGTGCAACGACGAGTACCTGCTGCACCCCGACCCCTACCCGACCCGCGAGGACTGGTGCCGGGCCCGCGTCGCCGAGACCGGGCGCCGGCTCGCCGCCCTCCCGGAGGACCTCCCCACGGTCCTCGTCAACCACTATCCGCTGGACCGGCACCCCACCGACGTCCTGTGGTATCCCGAGTTCGCCATGTGGTGCGGCACCCGGCTGACCGCCGACTGGCACCGCCGCTTCCGGGTCGCCGCCATGGTCTACGGCCATCTGCACATCCCGCGGACCACCTGGCACGAGGGCGTCCGCTTCGAGGAGGTGTCGGTGGGCTACCCCCGCGAGTGGCGCAAACGCCCGCAGCCGCCGGGCCGGCTGCGCCGCATCCTGCCCTGGGAGGGTGAGAACGCGTGATCGAGGAACTGCTGCCGGAGACGGTCGTCGCCGTGGAGGCGCACGGCGAGGACGGCGTCCGCGAGTTCGGCGACGGGCCCCTCCACCCGGAGGAGGAGGCACTGGTGGCACGGGCCGTCGCCAAACGCCGCCGGGAGTTCACCCTCGTGCGCTCCTGCGCCCGCCGCGCCATGGACAAGCTCGGCGTGCCCCCGCAGGCCGTGCTGCCCGGCGAACGCGGAGCCCCCCGGTGGCCGGCCGGACTGGCCGGCAGCATGACCCACTGCGACGGCTACGCGGCGGCCGCCCTGGTCCGGGCCGCCGACCTGGCCTCGCTCGGCATCGACGCCGAACCGCACCAGCCGCTCCCCGACGGCGTCCTGTCCGCCGTCGCCCTGCCCGCGGAGCAGGAACGGCTGCGCCGACTGGCCGCGGACCGGCCCGAGGTGCACTGGGACCGGCTGCTGTTCAGCGCCAAGGAATCCGTCTACAAGGCGTGGTTCCCCCTCACCCGGAAGTGGCTGGACTTCGCCGAGGCCGACATCGAGATCGACGCCGGACCCGCGGGCGGCTCGCAGGGCACCCTCAGGGCCCGGCTCCTCGTCCCCGGACCGGTGGTCGGCGGCCACCGCCTCGGACACTTCGAGGGCGGCTGGACCGTCGGCCGCGGACTGGTGGCGACGGCGATCACCGTCCCGCACGGCTGAACCCCGCGGGCCCGCGGCCCCACCGCCCGCTCGTCCCGCCGTCACCGCTCCGGGAACCAGCTGCGCAGCAGCCGGAAGAACTCCTCCTCGCCGCCGGTGAGACCGGCGGCCGCCAGGGCCTGCTCCGCCTCGGCGAGAACGACGGGCGGGACCACCGGCGGCAGCCGGTCGTACGGCGGACCGCCGGCGTCGTCCCCGAACGCCGCCCGGACGGTGTGGAGCAGCCGCAGGTAGGCCTGCACGGCGGTGCGCTCGCGGTCGGTCAGTACGGCAGTGGGCATCGGTCGGCTCTCCCCGTGTCGGCGTCGTCTCCCACGCGCCGGTCACGGCGCGTGCGCCCCCGTACGGCGGCGCACCCTCAAGCTTGCCGCCCACCACTGACAGTCCGGCTCTCCCGGACAGCGGTTCGCCCGCTCGGCCGAGGCCGGACGTCACCGAAAGCCCCCGCGGTAAAGCCGACGGCCGGTGACGGCCCCGCGCCGGCCCTTGTCCACGGCATCGGGGCCGGGCCGATTCGCCCCGGCAGATCCGCCCGGCCGGAACGTCGCGCCGGACCGTGCGACCCCTCTCAGCCGCCAGGCCCGACCCCGCGGCCCGGACTGCCCCTCTCAGCCGCCAGGCCCGACCCCGCGGCCCGGACTGCCCCTCTCAGCCGCCAGGCCCGACCCCGCGGCCCGGACTGCCCCTCTCAGTCGCCAGGCCGACCCGTGGCCCGGGGGCGGCCCGCCTCAGCCGCCAGGCCGGTCCTGTGGCCCGAGGTACCCGAGCGCCGCCTCGATCCGGCCCGCCAGGTGATCACGCCGCCCGCGGCCGCGCGGCGACGAACCGGGCAGCCAGGTACGGCACTTGCTGGCGAGGAGCAGGCCGAAGCTCTCGGCGTCCCGCTCCTCCGCCTGGTCGAACCGGGTGCGCGCGGCGACGCTGCGGACCGTCGCCTGGAGGTCCGCCCCGTCGTGGAGCAGCCGGGCCGCGACCGCGGCGCCCTCCACGTGGTGACCGCAGTGGCCCGCCTTCATGTGCCACAGCTCATGGCCCAGGATCACCAACTGGTGGTCGGGAGCGGTGCGTTCCTCGATCACGACGAGGTCCTGGTCGGCCATGTCGAGCCACAGGCCGCTCGCGGTGCCCGGCGGGAACGCGGCCGTACGGAAGACGACCGGACGGCCGCGGCGGCGGCTCATGCCCTCGCACAGGGCCGCGTACAGGTCGGCGGGGGCGGCGGGGGCGCGGAGGGTCAGTTCCGCGACCAACTCGCCGCACAGCCGGCGCATGTCCTTGGCGATGCCCACAGTTCTCCCAGTTCTCCCCCGGATCACGACTCCGGCCGCTTCACGCTCTCCAGGAGCATGTCCAGCCACTCGGCGACCTTGTCGCGGTGCTGATCGGTGGGCAGTTGGGCGGCCCGCCAAGCGATCCCGCGCACTCCGTGGTCCTGGAGCAGCCGCTCCAGCGGGTCCTCGGCGGCCGCGGCCGCCTCCCGGGCGGCGAGCTTCTGGAGCAACTCCTGCTCGATGTGCTGGAGGGCGCCCGCCAGGGCCTCGGGGTCCTCGGCCGTGAGGAAGCCGGCGTGCACGCGGAAGAAACGCTGGAGGGCGTCGCAGTGCTCCATGGTGGGGCGGCGGTCGCCGTTGATGAGGGCACCCGCCTGCTGCCGCGACATACCGGCGCCGTCGGCGATCTCCTGCTGGGTGTACTTGCGGCCGTTGGGCTTGAGCCGGGTGCGGCGCAACAGGTCCAGCCGCTGCAGGAACCTGGCCTGCACGTCCGGTTCCCCCGCCGGACGGCCGCTCAGCAGGGCCTTGACCACGGACTCGGGAACGCCGGAGGCGATGGACAGCCGTCCGGTGCCGAAAACCTCCGCGTGCGGCACGCCGAGCCGGTCGGCGAGAGCGGTGACGCGGGCGACGACGGCCGACAACAGCACCGTCGCCGTGGCGCCCGGAACCTCGAAGCCATCCGTCACCGACAGGTCTCCTACGTCTCTCACGAGCCTCTCACGGGCACACGCGATCGCCGTGAACTGCCCGGAGAGTAACCGGTCTTTCGAACTCACATCCAGGTCTCGCCACAACTGTGGCCAATTTCAGCCGTCAACCAGCGCCGAATGCCACGATAGTTGACACGCCGCGCGTCGGGCAGCAGGATCGGCACGCCGCGTGAAGGCCGCAGAGGCAAGAGGGGTGACCTCCCGATGGCGTATCAGGCAGGTGGGCAGCGGTCGGTACCGCGGCCCGTCCCCGCAAGTCCCGAGGCCCAGTCCTACCTACGGGACTACGCCGCGTATTTGGAGGCCGTGCCCTTTCCTTCCGTCGTTCTCGACCACCGCTGGGACGTCGTTCTCGCCAACGCCGCTTTCGCGTCACTTTTCCGCGACGTGGGCCCGCATCCGACCGCGCTGCCGGACGACAACTTCCTGCGGTTCGTCCTCTTCCACCCGGACGCGGCGTCGGTGCTCGGCGACCACGAGGCCGGCTGGTGCCTCCCCGTGCTCGCCCGGTTCGCCGCGACCCTCGAGCGGCACGGCCACGACCCCGTCCTGCAGGCGATCCGCCGCGAGATCGCCCAGGACCCCCTGATGGAGGCCGCCTACCGGCAGGGACTGCCGCACTGGGTGCGCGCCATGGGCGAGGACGCCGTCGAGCACGACGGGGCGGTCCGCACCCTGCTGCACCCCGACCCGCGCCGGCCCGCCACCGAGTGCCGTATCGTCGGTGAGACTCCGCGGACGCTGCGTGAGATGGGGTACACGCGGCTGACGATGGTGCTGCGCGAGGAACCCGCGCCGGCGTCCCGTGGGAGACGGCGTCCGCGCCGCACCGCGGGACACCTCAGCGTGGTCCCCGCCCCCGAGGCCTGACCGGGCACCGTCGGCGTTCAGGTCGCCGACGGCGCCCGGGTCAGCGGGACGCACCGCACGTTCCCGCCGAGGGCGGTCGGGTACGCACGGCGTCGCCGTCCCGGCCGGTGCCGCGGGAGAAGCAGTGCGACATGCCGACGGGCCCGGTGCTCGAAAGCACCGGGCCCGTCGGCCGCGCCGTCCCCGTCCCCACGGGCCGGCGCGGATCACCACATGCCGCTCACATGTGGACGGTGGGGGCGGCGTCCGCGTCGACCGCCGGGACGCCGCGCCGGTAGAGCAGCGCCGTGACCAGCGCGCCGACCGCGAAGAAGCCGGCCGACCACCAGTAGGCGGCGGAGTAGGACTCCAGCGCGGCCCGGGCCTGGGTCAGCTTGTCGGAGGGGTCCTTGCCCGCCAGGTACGAGGTGGCGGCGCCGGCCGCGAGGGTGTTGAGCAGGGCCGTGCCGATGGAGCCGCCGATCTGCTGCATCGTGTTGACGGAGGCCGAGGCGACTCCGGCGTCCTCGGTGGCCACACCGCTGGTGGCGACGCTCATGGCGGGGGCCATGATCAGGCCGATGCCGAGGCCGGTGACCAGCAGCGGGGGCAGGACGTCGGCCGCGTAGGTGCTGTCCAGGCCGAGGGCGGTCAGCCAGACCATGCCGGCGGCTCCGAGGATCATGCCGAGCGGGACCACGGTCTTCGGTCCGACGCGCGGCAGCAGGACGCTGGTGGACAGCGTGGCGCTCACCATGAGGGCACCGACCATCGGGAGGAAGGCCAGGCCCGTCCGGACGGCGGAGAAGCCGAGGCTGAGCTGGAGGTAGTAGGTCAGGAAGAGGAACACGCCGAACATTCCGGCGCTGGAGATCAGCATGGCGGTGAAGGACGCGCCGCGGTTGCGGTCCAGGAGCACCCGCAGCGGCAGCAGCGGATGCGGCGCCCTGGTCTGCCACCAGGTGAAGAGCGCCAGCAGCACGGTGCCGGCGGCGAGGAAGCCCCAGGACAGCGGCGAGCTCCAGTCGTGGGACTCGGCGTTGGAGAAGCCGTAGACGATGCCGAACAGGCCGGTGGTGACGAGGACCGTGCCGGGGATGTCGAGCTTGGCGCCGGGGTCGCGAGCCGTGCGCCGCAGCAGCAGCGAGCCGCCGACGATGGCGAAGGCCGCGATGAAGAGGTTGACGTAGAGGGTCCAGCGCCAGTCCAGGTACTCGGTGAGGACACCGCCGAGCAGCAGGCCGACGGCCGCGCCGGAGCCGGCGATCGCGCCGAAGATGCCGAAGGCCTTGGCGCGTTCCTTCGGGTCGGTGAAGGTGGTGGTCAGCAGGGAGAGCGCGGCGGGAGCGAGCAGCGCGCCGAACAGGCCCTGGAGGGCGCGGCCCGCGACGAGCATCTCGAAGCCGGTGGCCGCGCCTGCCACGGCGGAGGCGGCCGCGAAGCCGCTCACGCCGATGAGGAAGGCGGGCTTGCGGCCGAAGAGGTCGGCGATCCGGCCGCCGAGCAGCAGCAGGCTGCCGAAGGCCAGCGAGTAGGCGGTGACGATCCAGGTCCGGTTGCCGTCGGAGAAGCCGAGGTCGGCCTGGGCGGACGGCAGGGCGATGTTCACGATGGTCGCGTCCAGTACGACCATCAGCTGGGCGAGCCCGATGACGGCGAGGATCCACCACCGGTGGCGGGGCCCGGCGGCCTCGGCCGGTGAGCCGCTCCTGCCGGGCGACACCGTGTCCGGTGCTGCGGCTGTCTGAGCCATGGGGACGTACTCCAGTCGTGGTCGGTGACGACGTCGGTGGCGAAATCGGTGACGGCGTCGGTTACGAACATGTAAAACGAAACCGTTTCGTACAGCTAGCCTAGGTGTCCGACGAGCGAAACGCAAACGTTTCGCTCCGGTCCGCCCGTGAGGTGCCCGCCCTGCGCCCCGAACCCCCGGCCCGCGCCCTCGACGGTGCCCGTGGCCCGGCCCCCACCCCGCTCAGCAGGGCCTGCGCCACACCCCCAGCTCGGGCTTCTTCAGCATCGACGACAGGCGCAGCCTGCGGGACTCGGGGCAGAACTCCCCGGCCGGTTCCGTGTACTCCACGTGGAAGACCGCCTTGCCCGCCGCGACGAACGGGGTGAGACGGCCGCACTCGTCGTACTGGGCGCACTCCTCGTTCACCGCGAAGTCGAAGTCGGCGACCAGCTCGGGGATCTGGGGGAGGTCGTTCTTCAGCCCCACCGACAGGCCGCGCTCATGGGCGAGTTCGGCGATCATGCGGTTGTAGCGGAGCTGGTCGCGCGCGGTGAGCGGGAAGCCGGTCTCGTTGCCGTACCCCTCCACCAGGTCGGGTTCCACCGCGTCGAAACCCTTGTCGCGGCACATGTCGAAACGCTTCGCCATCAACGGCCGCAGGACGGAGACCCGCCGGATGTCCAGCCACCGTTCGCCCGCCCAGCCGTTGGGCTCACCGAGCACCGCGCGCGGGAAGGCGTCCTTGTCGGGCCGGAAGCTCTCCCACGCGCCGACGTTGACGTAGCAGATGACCTTGCGGCCGTCCCGGTGCAGCCGGGCCACGTCGGCCGCGGAGTTCTCGAAGCCGTCGATGTCGTACACGGGCACGTCGGCCGACGGGTCGACCCTGCCGTCGAGCTGCCACTGCCAGGCCAGGCCGGGGCGCGGCTGCCACCGGGGCCCCGCCGTCGGGTCCGGACCGCCGGTCCGGCCGTCCCCGGAACAGCCGCTCAGCGCCGTCACCAGCACGGCGGCCGACACCGCCAGGGCCGCCACCGCCCGCCTCACGACCGGACTCCGCTCAGCGCCGGACTCAACTCGGACCACGGGTTGGGAAGTTCACCGGTGACGGGACCGCAGACCGCCGCGCCGCGCTCGTGCGCGGTGCGCACGGCGAGCGGCACCAGCGCCTCCGGCACCCCGTAGACCAGGTGGCACAGCCGCTCGGGCGCCTGCCGGGCGGTCCACGCCGGTCTGCTGAACGCCGAGACGTACGTCGACCAGTGGCCCTCGAAGGTGACGGTCAGGTCGGCCAGCCGGGCGTACCCGACCGCCGGGTGGACCCCGGGATTCAGCACGACCGTCCCCGCCCCCTGCCGCCGCAGCGCCCGCACCAGCCGGCGGCAGGCGGACAGACCGTCCGCGGTCGCCGTCACCCGGTCCAGGAAACAGCCGTCGGCCGCGTACCACTCACGGTGCCGGCGCACCTCGTCGGCGATCTGTGCGTCGTCCCGGATCCCGTAGTCGGTGTCCACGTACCCCAGCAGCCGCGCCCCCGCCGCGCGCAGCGCCGAGGCCGCCGCCGCGAACGCCGGATCGGGCCCCTCGCCCGGCCCGTTCGCCGGATTGAGGACGACGCCGTAGGTGTCGGCGGCGGACCTGATCAGCCGGTGCCAGGCGCCCGGGTCCTCGGCCGGATGGACGTACAGCGGAATCAGCAGGCTCACACCGCACCGTCGCTTTCCCACAACGCGGCGAGGGCGTCGTCGAGGGTGTGGACCGGGCGCCAGCCGAGGGCCCGCGCGGCGGCGCCGATGTCCGAGCACTGCCAGGACACCCGGGCGGAACGGGCCGAGCCCGCCGCGTTCTCCTCCACCCGGCCCGCGAAACCCGCCTGCCGCACCATCCGCCGCACCAGCTCGCGCACCGGGACCGCCCGCCCGCCGCCGATGTTGAGGACGGGCGGCAGCGGACCGGGCGCCGTGACCGCCAGCGCCACGGCCCGCGCCACGTCGCGTACGTCCACGAAGTCGCGGTACGCCGACAGGTCGCCCAGCCGCAGCACCGCCTCCGCGTCCGGGCCCGCCGCCCGCAGCAGCCCGGCGATCCGGCCCGGCAGCCCCGAGGCGGGCGCCCCCGGCCCCACCGGGTTGCCCACCCGCAGCACCACCGCGTCCAGCCCGGACGCGGTCACCGCGACCGTCCCCGCGAGCTTGGTGGCGCCGTACGGGCCGGCCGGGCTGGTGGCCGCCGACTCCGTCACCCGGGTGTCCACGGCGCCGGGCCCGTACTCGGCGGCCGAGCCGAGGTGGACCAGGCGGGCCGCCGGGGCCGCCGCGCGCAGTGCCGCGCACAGGACGGCGGGGCCGCGGGCGTTGACCTCCGCGAGGGTCACGGCGTCGCCGCCGGTCGCGCCCGCGCAGTTGACGACGGTGTCGGGCGCGGCCGAGGCCAGGGTCTTCGCCAGCTGTTCCGGGCGGCCGGCGGCGAGGTCGACGGGGAACTCGGCGGCGGGCGAACGTCCGCCGCCGAGGACCCGCGTGCCCGGCAGGGCCCGCAGCCGCTCGGCGACGTGGGCGCCCAGGTAGCCGGTGTGGCCGAGGACGAGAATACGCATGTGGTGCTCAGGCTCCCTTGAGCAGCAGCGACCGGCGGCTGGTGAACTCGGCGTTGGCCCGGTCGTAGTCGTCCGGGCGGCCGATGTCGAGCCAGTACCCGTCGAAGTCGTAGGCGTGCGGCGCGTTGCCGGCCTTCAGCAGGTCGAGGACCAACTCGTCGAATCCCAGCGGCAGTCCGGCCGTGTACCCGTCCAGCGTCGAGCGCGTCAGACCGTAGACGCCCATCGACACCCGGTAGTCCATGCTCGGCTTCTCGGTGAACGCCACGACCTTGCTGTCGGTGGTGGTCAGCACCCCGAAGTCGATGTGCACCCTGCGGGCGTACGTCGCTATGGTCAGCGGCGCGCCCGACTCGCGGTGCCGGAGCAGGACGTCGGCGTAGTCGAGGTCGGTCAGGACGTCGCCGTTCATCACCAGGAACGTCTCCGGGAGCCGGTCGCGCAGTTTCAGCAGCGGCCCCATGGTGCCCAGCGGGCTCTCCTCGGTGGCGTAGTCGACGGCCAGGCCCCACTGGGTGCCGTCGCCGACGTAGGCGCGGATGATCTCGCCGAGGTGGCCGATGGCGATGGTGCAGCTGGTGAAGCCGGCCGTGGCGAGCTGGCGCAGCACGATCTCCAGGATGGCGTGCTGGTCACCGATGGGGACGAGCGGCTTGGGCAGCGCGGTGGTGTACGGCCGCAGCCGGACGCCCTTGCCTCCGGCCAGGATCACTGCGTGCATGGGGCTCCTCCTTCATGCCTGTTCGGGGACGTGCCGGACGGGTCAGATGTTGTAGATGCCGGTCTTGTAGCGCGCCAGGTTGCCCGGGTCGCGGAAGAACTCCACGGTGTGCGCGAGGCCTTCCTCCAGGGTGTGGGCGGGCTGCCAGCCGGTGGCGGCGGCCAGCCGGCTCGCGTCGGCGACCAGCCGCAGCACCTCGGAGCCGGCCGGCCGGATGCGGGCGGGGTCCTCGCGCACGTCGAGCGCGGTGTCCATCACCTTGCCGATCAGCGCGACCAGGTCCCCGACCGAGATCTCGCCGCCGGTGCCGGCGTTGAAGGTGCGGCCCACGACCCGCTCGGCGGGGGCCGAGCCCACGGCGAGGAACGCCTGCGCGGTGTCCTCGACGAACGTGAAGTCCCGCGTGGGACGCAGGTCGCCGAGGGTGATCGTCCGCTCCCCGGCGGCCACCTGCCCGATGACGGTGGGGATGACCGCGCGCATCGACTGGCGGGGCCCGAAGGTGTTGAACGGCCGCAGCGTGACCACGGGGGTGCCGAAGCTCGCGTGGTAGCTGTCGGCGAGCCGGTCCCCGCCCGCCTTCGAAGCGGCGTACGGCGACTGGGTGTTGATGGGATGGTCCTCGGTGATCGGCACGGTCCGCGCGGTGCCGTACGTCTCGCTGGTGGAGGTGTGCACGAGCCGGGGCGTGCCCAGCGCGCGGGCCGCCTCCAGCACGTTGAGGGTGCCGGTGACGTTGGTGTCCACGTAACTGTGGGGTGCCCGGTAGGAGTACGGGATCGCGATCAGCGCGGCCAGGTGGTAGGCCACGTCGGCGCCGTCGAGGAGGCCGCGGACCGAGCCGGGGTCCCGGACGTCGCCGAGGACGATCTCCACCTGGTCCAGGACGTCCGGGTGCAGTGTCTCCAGCCAGCCGTAGGAGGAGAAGGAGTTGTACTGGGCCATGGCTCTCACCCGGTGGCCGGAGGCGACCAGCGCCTCGGTGAGGTGCGAGCCGATGAAACCCTCGGCTCCGGTGACGGCGGCGAGCGGTGCGGAGGTCAACTCGGTTCTTCCTTTCGGTCGTTGACGGTCATGAGTGGTGTTGCCGGTGGTCGACGGTGTTGCCGGTTGTCGTCGGGGCGTGGGCGGCGGAGCGGGCGTGCCGTCAGGCGTGCGGGGCCGGACGCCCGAGCAGCCACAGCGCGCACCCGGCCAGACAGAGCGCGGCGGCCCCGCAGCACAGGGGCAGGGCGGCCGGGCCGGGTGGCAGCCGGAACAGGGCGGCCGCCGAGGCGCCGGCCGCGGCCGTGAGACAGATCGCGGCGGACGGCCAGGCCGCCCCGAACGCCTGGAGCAGCAGCCCGGTCCACAGGGCGGCGGCGAGCGGCAGCAGGACGGCCGGATCGGCGCCGGTGAGCAGGGCCGCGGGCAGCAGCGGCAGGACGTACGCGAGCAGGCAGAGGGCGAGGATGCCGGCCGAGCGCAGCAGGAAGCCGGCGGGCGTCGCGGCGGCGCGCAGCGCGGCGACGGACAGCCCGCGGTAGCGGTACAGCAGCCACTCCGCCGGTCCCATGCTGACGGTCAGCGCGATCACGGCGTACGGCTCCTCGTGGCCCTCCAGCAGCACCAGCACACCCGCGGCCAGCCCGAACAGCCCGTACGGCAGCGACCGCAGCAGCCGCGGCCTGGCCGCGGCCGCCGCCGGCGGGACGGCGAGGACGGTACGCAGCACGTGGCCGGTGACGGCGAGCACGGCGAGCAGCGCCAGCAGCGGCAGCCCGGCCCGCAGCGACGGCGCGAGGTCCCACCGGGGCAGCACGGCGGCACCGGCGATCAGCGGAGTGAGCGCGGCCAGCAGCAGCCGCTCCCGGCCCAGCACCAGCAGCACGCCGGCCGCCGCCAGGTACACCGACTGCGCGGCCGCCACCAGCGTCACCGGCCCGCCCCCGGCGGGCAGCGCGGCGGCGGCCGTGGCGACCGCCGCCCCGAGGGGCGCGCCGACGAGGAGGGTACGGCCGGCTTCCCGCCGCCCGGCCGTCATCCGCAGGTGGGCCCGGTGCCCCAGCGCCTGCCCCCAGGCCCAGGAGAGCAGTCCGGCCACCACCAGCACGGCGGTGTGACGGCCGGCGTCCCAGAGGGGTGCGGTCATCGGATAGGCCAGGCCCGGCAGGGCGAACAGGGCGCCCCGCAGCAGACAGCGCACGGTGTCCGGGCGCCAGGGGTCGGGCGCGGGCGCGGGTTCGGGGAAGGTCCGCGGCACCCTCTCGTACAGTGCGGCGGCGAGCGAGAACAGGTTCGGGTGACCGTACCGCTCCTTGATCACGGAGGCCGACAGGCCCTCCGCCTCCAGCAGCGCGGCCACCTCGTAGGGGTGGACGGCGGGGCCGACGCGGTCGGCGAGTTCGGCGGCGAGGGCGCTGACCGCCTCCTCGTCGGGGCCCCGCCGGGGCAGCCGGACGGCGAGGGTGGCCTCGTCCAGGGCCCAGCGCGGGCGGCGACGCGGCGGCCGGGGCGTTGCCAGCCGCAGCGCCAGCGTGTCCTGTTCGGCGCCGCCGGGTTCGAGGAACATCGGCCCGCTCATCCGGCGAGACTCCCCGTGCCGGTGACCGCCGGAGCGGGCAGGACGATCCGAGCGGGCAACTCCTCGTTCAGAGTGGGCAGTTCCCGGTAGATGGCGCGGAACGTGTCGATGGTCTGCCGCAGGGTGAACTGCTCGATCACCCGCAGCCGCGCCGCCTCGCCCATCGCCCGGCGCCGCGCCGGGTCGCCCAGCAGCTCCAGTGCGGCGGCGGCCATCGCGGCCGGATCGCGCGGCGGCACCACCAGACCGGTCTCGCCGACCGCCTCCCGGACCCCGCCCACATCGGTGGAGACGGTGGCCCGCCCGCACGACATGGCCTCGATCAGCGTGAACGGGAAACCCTCGCTGATGCTCGACAGCATCACGACGCTGCCGGCCGCGTAGGCGTCCTTGATGTCGTCGACGCGGCCCTCGAAGGTGACGGCGTCCGCATGCCCCAGCCCGGCGGCCAGCGCCTCGCACCGCTCCCGGTACGCCTCCCCGCCCCGCGGTGTCCCGCCGAACAACCGCAGCCGTACGTCCGGCAGTCGGGCCCGCACCAGGGAGAAGGCCCGGATCAGGGTCTCCAGGTCCTTGATCGGGTCGACCCGGCCCGCCCAGCTGAGGGTGAGGGTCTGCGGCTCGGGCCCGGCCGGCGGGAACGCGGCGGGGTCCACCCCGTTGTAGACGGTGCGGATCGACTCCGGGGCGGCGCCGCCCTGCTCCTCCCACAACCGGTTGTACCGGTTTCCCGGGGTGATCAGCGCGGCCCGGCGGTAGGTCTCCTCCGCCAGCAGCCGGAAGAAGCCGAGGACGACCGCCTTCACCGGCCAGCGGTAGGGGGCGGTGCGGTAACCGAGGTACCGCTCCCGCAGGTAGACGCCGTGCTCGGTCAACAGCAGCGGCACACCGTGCCGTTCGAGCGCGGCCAGACCGGGCAGGGCCGCGACGCCGCCGCTCACCGCGTGCGCGACCCCGCTCTCCGGCGGCGCCGCGGCCAGCGGACGCAGGGCGTGCTCCAGCAGGGACGTCGCGGTCAGCGCGTCGTGGACGGTCGGCCGGGCCTCGCGGACGGCCAGACCGGGACGGTTCCACACCGAGGACAGCAGGGCGATCGCCCGGTCGCCCCGCAGGAACGCGCTCAGCCCGCCGTCCGCAGCCGCCCCCGCCATGGCGTACAGGGCGGGCGCGAACCCGTCCTCGGCGCACGGGTCGAGGAGCGCGGTGAGGAACCGCTCGTAGGCGGCGGCGAGCCGGTCGCGGGACCGGCCGCGCGGCGGGCGTCCCTCGGGCGGGGCGCCCCACATGGGGACGGACCGTACCCGTGTGACGTGCGCGGGCAGCTCCCAGACCAGGGGTTCGCGTCCCGTGCCGGTGACGGCGAGGACGTCGAAGTCGAGGTCGGGCATGCCCTGGACGAGTTGGTCGCACCAGACGCTCACGCCGCCATGGCTGTGCGGGTAGGTGCCTTCGGTGAGCAGGGTGACGCGCGTCGCGCCGGGGCGTCGCGCGCCGTGGGGAACGTGCATCGAGGTGCTCCACGGCCGAGGTGTGGGGTGGTCGTGCCCGGCGGCAGGCCCCTTTGGGGAACCGGTTCGCCAGTGGCGGTCCCGGCCGCGGGCGGCGGCCGGGACCTTCGGTGGATGCGGGTCGGTGCGCCGTTCAGTCCCCGGCGGGGGACGCGACCGGCTCGGTGACGCCTGCCGGGACGCGGGTGTCCGGGGCCGGCCCGGTGACCGCAGCGGCGGGAGCGCCGGTGACCGGGGCGGGGGCGGTGGGGGCGGAGGCCGGCAGGGTGAGGGCGAGCGGGGTGCCGTCGGAGGGCGTCCAGCCGGACACCAGGCCCGCGTACGGCGCGCCGAACGAGGAGCCGTTCAGCGTGGAGCCGGTGGGCAGGGTCGCGGGGACCGGGAGCCCGGCCGGGGCCTCGACGGTGACCGTGTCGCCGATGCGGTGGGCCGCCACCTGGCCGGCCTCCAGCGCGTTCCGCCAGGCGGCCCGGCGGCCCAGCTCGGTGCCGATCTCGCTCATCCGCGGATTCACCACGGGGGTGTCGTCCGCGAACAGGGCCGCGTAGCCGTCGAGGACGCCGCTCAGCACCGGGTAGGCGATGCGGTCCTCGGCGAGGTTCGACTGGTGGATGAAGTGCGGCCTGGGGTCGTTGGACAGCACGTGCCCGAGGGCGATCCGCGTCTCCAGCGGCACGATGTGCCCGGTGTAGCCGGTGGCCGGGTCCAGCGGCGCCGCGAGGCAGGTGGTGGTGGCCGGGTTGTCCTCGCAGATGCCGCTGCCGCCCTGGGCGCGGCTCGTGTAGATCCAGTTGTACTCGTCGACCTGCTCGGCGGCGCGGCCCGCGTTGTAGAAGACGTTCATCGGGTAGCGCGGGACGGTGGTCGCCGGGCCGACCGAACGCTGTTCGGGCTCACGGGAGTTGTCCGAACCGAGCCAGGCGATGTCGTTGTCGTCGAGGGCGAGCGCCAGGTTGGGGTTGTCCACCGGCTGCTGCGGCAGCACCTTCATGCCCGAGTGCTCTCCGGTGACCAGCTCGTCGTTCTCCAGGGGGAGTCCCGCCGTTTCGCCCCACACCCGGTTGGTCGCGATCTCGTCCGCGATCTCGTTGCGGCTCACCCACCGCGTGGTGCCGCCGGTGTCGGTGGCGCACTTCCACGGCACCACCGAGGTGTCCTGCACACAGCCGAGGAAGGCGTGCGTGTAGGTGTGGTTGATCCAGCGGAACGCGTCGCGTTCGGCGATCAGCTTGTCGGCGAGCGGGTCGGCGCCGCCGTTGTCCTCGCGGTGGTCGACGCTGCCCGCGCCGTTGTAGGCGAAGTCGAGGGTGACGCCGTGCTCCTGCTGCCAGGAGACGGCGTGGTCGACGTCGGCGGGCGTCATCCGGATCGGGTCCGGGACGGCGTTCGGGTCCGTGCAGTCCACGTCGCCCGGGGTGCAGTTCAGGGCGGTGTTCCAGCGGTCGTCGGCGGCGAACACGTCGTCCACGTGCACGGCGAAGTAGTTCCGGGAGACGCCCAGGTGCACACCGCCGGTCATCCACTCCACGATGCCGCGGGCCAGCAGCCGGAACTGCTGCTGGTACCGGTTGTAGACGAACGTGACGACCAGCTCGCGCCGCCCGTCGTGCCGGTACTCGCCCACCAGGGAACCGCGCGTCGCCCGGCCGGGGACCGGCGCGTCGACGTAGGAGGTGAAGTCGGCGCCCGCGACGGGGGTCGACAGGTAGGCGTAACTCTCCCCGACGGCGGGGTCGTTGTCCTCGAACGGCACGGAGCCGTCCAGGTAGCCGAAGGGGCCCGCCAGGCCGGCGGTGGTGACCGAGGCCCGCACGCCGTCGAGGCTGCCGGAGTAGCCGCCGTACACCGGGTACTGCAGTCCGGCTTCCGGGCGCGCGTAGGTGTAGGCGTCGACCTGCGGCACCGCGTATGTCTGCTCGTAGGCCACGAGGGCCGCCATCTCGGTGGAACCGGCCGGGAACGGGTTGTCGTTCGGCAGCACCACGGCCTGGTACCTGGCGCGTGGCCGGCCGTCCACGGTGTCGGCCAGGAAACCGCCGTCGATCACGGGCCGGCCCGCCTGCGTCAGGTCGATCTCGGTGTACGGCGTGCCGGCCGCGTCGAGTTCGGCCGCGATGGCGTCGGTGGCCGGGCCGCCGTCGCTGACCACCAGCACCCGCAGGTCGACGCGGGGCGCGGTGGTGTCGGCGTGTGCCGTGCCGGCCGGCAGGCCGAGCGCGGCGATGAGCGCGCCGACCGTGAGCACGGTGGTGCGTATGGTCCGCTTCATGCGGTGAAGTCCCCTCCCCGGGCAGGGGCGAGCACGGCTCCCATGGAGCGGACGCACCCCCTGGCGCGGCGCCGGCATCCCCCTCAGAAGCCGGTCGTCGACGCATCCGTCGCGTCACATGGTGATGTCTCTGTGTGGCTTTCGTGATGGTGTTGCGAAACATGACGGAAAAGTGCAGGTGGCCGATGAGGTGCCGGTGGAACCGGAAGTGATGCGGGCTCGTCCGCCGGTGCGCCGTGGAACCGGGTGGCACGGGGGAGGCGCCTGCTGGTCCGGGGCCCGGAGGGCGTCCCGGCGGACCGGTCCGGCCCGCCGGACCCGGGCCCGCGATCCCGGCCGTGAGGTGGGTCCGCTCACAGGCCGGTTCCGGATCGCGGGCCGATTTCAGGTCAACCTGACTGTTTCCGAATCATTTTGACGGCCCGTCAGGCACACAGGACGCGGGTCTCGGGCGTGTACACCGGCCCGCCGCTGATGTTCGTGGTGTCGCTGAACTCGGCGTAGAAGTACGAGTAGAAGCCGATGTTGCCGTTGCAGCCCGAGTCGGCGGCGATCCGGAGCGTCAGCGTGACGGTACGGCTCTGGCCGGGCGGGACGGTGGTGCCGTAGTTGGCGCCGAGGTCGGCCGGTCCGGTCCCGGAGCAGGGGGTGGTGCCGGCGGCCGTCGCCAGGGAGCAGCCGGTGAAGCCGTACTTCAGGTCGGGGCGCTGGGTGGTCAGCCAGGTCGGGTCGATCGTCTGGTACACGAACCAGATGTCGTAGGACTTGTTGTTGGTGATCGTCATCGACAGGTTCACCGTGCCGCCGGGCGTGGTGGTCGCGCTGTCGGTGGCGAACGTCAGCGTGGCCGGAGCCGGGTCCGCGCTCGCGACGGGCGTCAGGCCGAACACGGCCAGGACGACGGCGAGAACGGTGCTGAGTCCGAGGCGTCTCATCAGTGGTGATCGCATGAGCCGGGAGGCTAGGCGGGCGCGGTCGCCGTCGTCTGCCCCGCCGGCCGGCCGGGGACCCCGATCGGCCGGAAGTGTGCCCCGCGTGAAGACGGTGTGGCGAACCCGTGTCCGCGCCGGAGGGACGGTAAACGCGCACGGTAGCCGGTCCGTGACGCAGGGGAGCGGAGGTGCCGGCGGGGACGTCCGGACCCCGGTCCCGTCCAAAGGGTTTGGCGCGTACGGCTGCGCCCGGCCCGTGCCCGACGCGCGGGCGGGCGGCGGCTTCCCGGCCATCCGCCGGTTTCCGGCCGCCCCGCGTGCGGGCGGCGGGTGCGTCGCCGGAAGCGGCCGAGCCCGTCCACGAGGCGCGGGGAATCAGGGTGTTCCGTCCCGTTCCTGCCCGCACCGCCGGCGGTGTCCCGTTCCGCACCCCCCGTACCGTCGGCCTTCACGTGGGCGCCATCCGTGCCTTCCCCCGCGTTGCGTGCCCTTGGAACACTCCTTGCGCGCGCACTTCCCCGGCGAACGACCGGCCGCCGAACCCGCCCCGCACGAGAGGCCCTTCACCCATGTCCGAAGTCAACCGGCGCAGATTCCTCCAGATCGCGGGTGCCACCACGGCGTTCAGCGCGCTGTCGAGCAGCATCGAGCGCGCCGCCGCACTGCCGGCCCACCACCGCAGCGGGACGATCGAGGACGTCGAGCACATCGTCGTCCTGATGCAGGAGAACCGGTCCTTCGACCACTACTTCGGCAAGCTGCGGGGCGTGCGCGGCTTCGGCGACCCGCATCCCGTGACGCTCCCCGGCGGCAGGTCCGTGTGGCACCAGTCGGACGGCACCAGGGACCTCCTGCCCTTCCACCCGACCGCCGACGACCTCGGCATGCAGTTCCTCGAAGGCCTCCCGCACAGCTGGCCCGACGGACAGGCGGCCTACAACGGCGGCAAATACGACAGGTGGGTGCCCGCGAAGGGCACCACGACCATGGCGTACCTCACCCGCGAGGACATCCCCTTCCACTACGCGCTCGCCGACAGGTTCACCGTCTGCGACGCCTACCACTGCTCCTTCATCGGCTCCACCGACCCCAACCGCTACTACCTGTGGACGGGGCACACCGGCAACGACGGCCGGGGCGGCGGCCCCGTCCTGGGCAACGAGGAGCTGGGCTACGACTGGACGACCTACCCCGAGCGCCTGGAGGAGGCGGGTGTCTCCTGGAAGATCTACCAGGACATCGGCGACGGCCTCGACGCGCAGGGCTCCTGGGGCTGGATCCAGGACGCCTACCGCGGCAACTACGGCGACAACTCGCTGCTCTACTTCGACAAGTACCGCAACGCCGCCCCCGGCGACCCGCTGTACGACAAGGCCCGCACCGGCACCGACGTCAAGAACGGCGACGGCTACTTCGACCGGCTCCGCGCCGACGTGAAGGCCGGCAAGCTGCCGCAGATCTCCTGGATCGCCGCCCCGGAGGCCTTCTCCGAGCACTCCAACTGGCCCTCCAACTACGGCGCCTGGTACATCGCCCAGGTCCTCGACGCGCTCACCTCCAACCCGGCGGTGTGGGCGAGGACGGCGCTGTTCATCACCTACGACGAGAACGACGGCTTCTTCGACCACCTGGTGCCGCCGCTCCCGCCGACGTCGGACGAGCGGGGCAGGTCCACCGTCGACGTCTCCCTGGACCTGTACCCGGGCGGCGGCAACCGCGTCGCCGGTCCGTACGGCCTCGGCCCGCGGGTGCCGATGCTCGTCGTCTCGCCCTGGAGCAAGGGCGGCTACGTCTGCTCCGAGACCCTCGACCACACCTCGGTCATCCGTTTCATGGAGCGCCG
Organism: Streptomyces sp. NPDC088766; assembly: GCF_044750845.1. NCBI lineage: Bacteria > Bacillati > Actinomycetota > Actinomycetes > Kitasatosporales > Streptomycetaceae > Streptomyces > Streptomyces sp. NPDC088766. Next base: position 35,923 of record NZ_JBIVKQ010000035.1, read on the forward strand.
CTTCGGAGTGCGCGAGCCGAACATCTCGCCCTGGCGGCGGGCCGTCTGCGGCGATCTGACGGCGGCCTTCGACTTCTCCCGCAGGGACACCGGGCCGGTCGTGCTCCCCGACACCGACGGGTACGAGCCGCAGGACCGCGAGCGCCACCCCGACTACCGCCCCACCCCGCCCGCCGAGGGCACCCTGCCCCGGCAGGAACGCGGCCTGCGGCCCACCCGCCCCCTCAAGTACGCGCCCGCCGTGGACGGTTCGGTGGACCCGGCCACCGGGAAGCTCACGCTCACCTTCGCCTCCGGCGCCAAGGCCGGCGCCGCCTTCCTGGTCACCTCCGGCAACCGCGCCGACGGCCCGTGGACGTACACCACCGAGGCCGGCAAGAAGATCTCCGACACCTGGAACTCCGCGTACTCGGGCGGCTCCCACGACCTCACCGTGCACGGACCGAACGGCTTCCTGCGCGTCTTCAAGGGGACGGGGAAGACCGCGGGGCCCGAGGTCGTCGCCCGGCACGTGGGCGACGACGTGGAGCTGACCTTCACCAACCGGGGCTCCGGCACGGTGGAGCTGACGGTGGCCGACGGCTACCGCGGCCGCACCACGACCGTACGGGTGCGGGTGGGCGCCGTCCTCAAGCGCACCGTCGACCTGAGCGCCGGCCGGCGCTGGTACGACCTCACCGTCACCTCCGCCGCGGACCCGTCGTTCCGGCGCCGGTTCGCCGGGCACGTCGAGAACGGACGCCCCGGTGTGAGCGACCCGGCCATCGTCACGGAATGAGCACACCGCGCGGGTAAAAGCGGGTAAAAGCACGGTGAGCACCGCATCGTGGGGGCTGGTCAGGTCCGGGTGGGCTCGGGGTAGTGTGCCCCGGTGACCACGCATTCGAACACACCTTCAGGCTGGTACCCGGACCCGCACGGGGCCGACCGGACCCTGCGGTACTGGGACGGCTCCCGGTGGACCGAGCACACCCACGCCGAGCAGCAGCCGGCGCAGGGCCTGCCGCAGACGCCGGACCGGCAGCCGGTACCGGCACAGCCCGCCCGGCCGCAGGTGCCCGCGCAGCCGGCCGCCGGACCCGACCCCCGTGTGCAGCGCCAGGTGCAGCAGCAGGCGGGGGTCGCGGCGGGCGGCCCCGGCGGCGGCACGCTGTTCAGCGAGCCGGTGCTGGTGGTCAACCAGAAGGCCAAGCTGATCGAGCTGACCAACGAGTACAAGGTCATGGACCAGCAGGGCAACCAGCTCGGTTCGGTCGTACAGGTCGGGCAGAACGCGCTGCGGAAGGTCCTGCGGTTCGTCGCCAGCATCGACCAGTTCCTGACGCACAAGCTGGAGATCCGCGACGCCCACGGGCAGCCGGTCCTGCTGCTGACCCGCCCGCGCAAGTTCCTCAAGTCCCGCGTGATCGTCACGCGTCCCGACGGGCAGCCGGTCGGCGAGATCGTCCAGCAGAACGTCTTCGGAAAGATCAACTTCGCCATCAACGCCGGTGGCGGGCAGGTCGGCGCGATCAAGGCAGAGAACTGGCGGGCCTGGAACTTCGCGATCGTCGACCACGCGGACAACGAGGTCGCCCGGATCACCAAGACCTGGGAAGGCCTGGCGAAGACCCTCTTCACCACCGCGGACAACTACGTCCTGCAGATCCACTACCAACTGCCCGAACCCCTGCTGAGCCTGGTCGTCGCCACCGCCCTGACGGTGGACACGGCCCTGAAGCAGGACTCCCGCGGCCTCGGCTGACACCGGTCACAGCGCGGTGAGGTGCCCCGGTCCCGTGGCCGGCCTGGGCAGCAGCGCGGGTTCGGCTGAGGCCGTCTCCGGCTTCAGCGCGAGCACCGCGGCCACCGGATGCCCGTCGTGCCCGTCGTCGTGCCCGTGGTGTCCGTCGACGTGGTCCCCGGCATGCCTCCCCGCGTACCGCGCACCGTGCCGCGACGGGCGTCCCGAGGCCTGTGCGGTGGGGTGTCCCGGGGTTCGGCCTGCCGTGGGAGCCGCGGCCGGGACCGGTGCCGGCCCCGTCGCCGGTTCCGGCGTCGCGCGGGACAGCAGCACCACGCCCCACGCGGAGAGTCCCGCTCCGGCGACCGCGAGGAGCGCGCCCGCCGCCCCGCCCTGGAGCCGTTCGCCCAGCAGCGTGAGACCGATCACCGCGGCGGCCACCGGGTTCGCCAGTGTCACCACCGCCAGCGGGGCGCCCAGTCCGCCCCGGTAGGCGGTCTGCGACAGCAGCAGCCCGCCCGTGGCGAAGGCGGCCACCAGCAGCGCCACCCCGATCACCTGCACGCCGAGCAGCGGACCCGACCGGTCGGTCGCGGCCACCGTCACGGTCTGGGTGAGCGCGGAGGCCACCCCGGAGGCGAAGCCGGACCCGCTCGCGTGCCGCAGGCCGGGCCGGGTGCCGGGCCGGGCCAGCAGCCCGATCAGCGCCGCCGTCACCCCCGCCACCGCGACCGCCTCGGACCCGCTCAGTACGTCGTCGGGTGCCGGACCGGACGCCGTGACCAGGATCGCGGCCAGTCCGAGCAGGGTCAGGGCGGTGCCCCGCCACTCGGCCGCGCCGACCCGCCGGCCGGCGATGCGCGCGCCCAGCGGCACCGCCGCCACCAGGGTGAGCGCCCCGAGCGGCTGCACCACGGTCAGCGGACCGTACGTGAGGGCCACGACGTGCAGCAGGGCGGCCCCGCCGTTGAGTCCCACCGAGGCCCACCAGGCGCCGCTGCCCAGCAGCCGTACGAATCCGGCGCCGGGGGAGCGGGCGGCCAGCCGTTCCTGGGCGACCGCCGCGGCGGCGTAGGCGACCGCGGAGAACAGCGACAGGACGACGGCGACGAGGGCGGCGCTCACCGGCCGGCCCCCACGAGCGCCTTCTCCGCGGCCGGTCCGGCCGGTCCGGCCGGTTCGCCGGCGGGTGCACCGCGTCCGGCCGTCGTCACCGTGCGCCGCGGCGCACGGATCACCGCGAGGGCGACCCCGAGCAGCGCCGAGGCGATGAGCGCGTCCAGCCAGTAGTGGTTCGCCGTGCCCACGATCACCAGCAGGGTGACCAGCGGGTGCAGCAGCCACAGCCACCGCCGGCGCGACCGGGTCGCGGCGATCAGCCCGACGGCGACTGCCAGGGCCCAGCCGAAGTGCAGCGAGGGCATCGCCGCGAACTGGTTCGACAGGGTGTCCGTCTGCGGGGGCCCGTACACCGACGGCCCGTACACCCGTGCGGTGTCGATCAGTCCCGTCGCCGCGAGCATCCGGGGCGGTGCGAGGGGGAACGTGAGATGGACCACCAGGGCGGCGGCCGTGACGGCGGCCAGCACCCGGCGGGCCCAGACGTAGTGCGCGGGGCGCCGCAGGTAGAGCCAGACCAGGAAGGCCGCGGTGGCGGGGAAGTGGACGGTCGCGTAGTAGGTGTTCGCGACCTGGACCAGGCCGTCGCCGTGCAGCAGCAGGGACTGCGCCGCGTCCTCGTGCGGCAGCCGCAGCCACCGTTCCGCGTCCCACACGCGGTGCGCGTTGCGGAAGGCCTCGGCGGTGTGTCCCGTGGCCAGCTGCCGGCCGACCTTGTAGACGAGGAAGAGTCCGGCGACGAGCAGGAGCTCCCGGATTATCGGCGGCCGTGCCGGTGTGGCCGGCTCCGCTTCTTCAGGCTCGGTGCGGGCATTCATCCCCCGGCCCCTTCGCTGACGTGGTGCGTGTGAGTGGTGCGTGTGCTGCGCGAGTGCCGTGTCCGTGCCCATGTCCGTGTCCGTGTGTGACGTGCACGTGTGTGTGCCGGTGCGCCGGTGTGCGGGCCCGTGACCCGCGCGCAGCATCGATACGGCATCGTACCGATACGCCAGTGTACCGATACGCTTGAGTACCGGTACACTGGCGTATCGATGGACATGCGACACACTGGAAGCGGCCCCTCCAAGGGCCGCCGGACAGCAGTGAGGAGAAGGGCCGATGACGTCGCAGGCCGCGGACGGACCGGAATCGGTCGCCGCCTCGCGCCGCTCCAAGCTCACGCCCGAGCGTGAGCAGGAGTTCTTCGACGCCGTCCTGGAACAGATCCGCGAGTGCGGGTACGAGGCCGTCACCATGGAGGGCGTCGCCACCAGCACCCGGTGCAGCAAGTCCACGCTGTACCGGCAGTGGAAGACCAAACCCCAGTTCGTGGTGGCGGCCCTGCGCTCCCGCCGCCGGTCGCGGCTCGCCGGGATCGACACCGGATCACTCGCCGACGACCTGCGCGAGGCCGCGCGGGGAGCCGCCCGCTGGTCCATGACCGACACCAAACTCCTCCAGGCGCTCGGACACGCCGTCACCCAGGACGGGGAGCTGGCGGGCGCGCTGCGCGAGGCCATCGTCGAACCCGAGATCGCCGCCCTGCGGGAGATCCTGCGGCGGGGTGTCGAGCGCGGCGAGGTGGCGGCCGGCCACCCGGCGCTGGAGTACATCCCGGCCCAGATGTTCGGCGTCGTCCGCGCCCGCCCCGTGGTGGACGGGGAGTACGCCGACGAGGAGTACCTGCTGCGCTTCGTGGAGGCCGCCGTGCTGCCGGCACTCGGCCTCGGAGCGGAAAGACCCAGGCCGCCGTCCGTGGGATGACCGGACGGTGACCTGCTCGCGCCGCACCGTGGGGACGGGGGCGGCGCGCACCCCCGGCCGGGTGGGACGCCTCTTGAGCGGAGGGGCGTCCCACCCGGCCGCTCGTGTGTCGGGCGGCGGCCGGGACACGGCGGCGGGGCCGAGACCGGCCCTGCGGATCAGCACGGTTTTGTGGATGACGACGATTCGGCGGGCGAAGCCGGTTGGTGCGGACGGCTTGGCGTGTCCGGACGGCTCGACCGGCGCCGCCGAGTCGAGCCGCCTCCTGTGCGGGCCGGGGAGCCGGTCCGCGTGGGGGATCCGGCCGACCCCACGGCCCAGCGCGCCGCCCCGGTCCCGGCCGACTCCGCCCGGCCGACCCGAGCAGGCCGAGGCGGATCCGGGCCGCCCGGACCCGCCCGGACCCGGCCGGCCGACGTACGCCCGCCCGGACGGTCAACCCGACCGTGCCGGTTCGAACCGCCCCGGAGCGGCCGAGCCCGCCCGGCCGGACGAAGCCGGGCCGGGCCGAGCCGTCCCGAACCGGCGGCGGCCGGTCGGCGCCGGTCCCGGCCGGCCGAGCCGCTCAGCCGGGCGAGGCCCGGCCGGCGCCCGGCCGGGCCGGTCCCGCCCGCGCCGTCGCGGTCGGACCCGCGCCCACGCGACCCGGTCCGGTACAACCCGGCACGCCCCGGCCCGGTCCGCCACGCCCCGGCCCTGGCCGGCCCTGTCCGGCCCGGCCGGGTCCGTGCTCAGACCCCCTGTCCGCTGCCGCTCCCCTTCGACACCTTGATGCCCTTGGTGATCTCGTCGATGACGGACACCTCCTGGTCGGCGTCGACGCCGAAGCGCAGGACCACGATCCGCCCGCTGTCCGCGGGGGCGGGGAAGGCCAGGGACTCGACGTAGCCGTCGGCGCCCTTGCTCGTGACCGCCTTCCAGCGCACCAAGTAGCCCTTCTGGCCGGCCACGGTCACCGCCCGCGAGGCGAGGACCTGGTGCGAGGTGATCTCGCCGTACGTGGTGCCGCCGTACGACTCCTCGGCGTTGGCCTCGATGTCCGCCTTGGCGACCGCCTCCGCGGTGGAGCCGGGCACCTGGGCCGGAGCCGAGTACACGCCGCCCTTGGTGCAGGTCTTCGACGTGTCGCCGGGGCACTTGTAGGACGACTCGGACGTTATCTGGGCGCCCACGCTCAGCTCCTGCCCGCTCCAGCCGTCGGGGATGGGGATGCTGATGCCGTTGAGCGCGTCGGTCACCGCGCCGCTCTCGATCTTCGGCGCCTCCGACCCTTCGGGGGCCGGCGAGGTGCCCCCCGAGCCCCCGGAGCCACCCGGGCCCCCCGAGTCGCCGAAGGGGTCCTGCCCGCCGGAGCCACCCGGACCGCCCCGGCCGCCGGGCCCCTGCGCCGTACCGGGTCCGGTGGAGCCGCCGTCGTCCTTGGTCAGCGCGTACACGCCGACCCCGATACTGGCCAGGACCGCCACGGCCGCCACCACGGCCGCCCCGGTGCGCAGCCCGCGCCGCGAACCGGTGGGCGGTGCGGACGGGTATGCCGGGTATGCCGGGAAGGCTCCGACCGTCGGGGCCTGCGCCGGCGCACCCCACGCGGCGGCCGAGCCCGCCGGACGGGTCTGGTCCGTCCATGCCCCGCCGTCCCACCAGCGCTCGGTGGGCGGGGCGTCATTCGTCTGCCCGGGGTCGGGGTACCACCCGGGGGGAGTCACCTGCGTCATGCCCCCACCGTATGAGGCATCGGTGAAAGTCGTATGAGAGGGATCGCCTCTTCTCCCGATCCCTTCTCCGGAGGCCGGTCCGGCACTCCGTGCCGCGCTGGCGTAAAATCGACGTCAATTCGCCGCGAGTCCCGCCTCGTTGACGTTCGGGGGCTCTCCCGCAGGCCCGCGGGGTCCCGGCGGGGCGCCACCCGTCACCCGCCGGGGCAACAGCTGGACCGACCATCCTCCGCGCGGACCGCCGGACGGCTACGCTCGAGGTCCGGTACGTCGTTCGGGCGACTTGGGGAGGTAGCGGGATGACGGAGGTACGGCCGGCGGTGGCCGCCTCGGCCTCCCTGTGGGAGCGCGACGAGGAAGTGGCCGCCATCGAGCGGGTGGTGGACCAGCTGTGCGCCGACCGCTCCTCGTCGGGCCGGGTGCACCTGCTGCGCGGCGACGCGGGGTTCGGCAAGACGGCACTGCTGGCCGAGACACGGCGCATCGCAGAGGCCCGCGGCTGCACGGTGTGGTCGGCCCGCGGCGGCGAGACCCTCAGATCCGTCCCCTTCAACGTGGTACGGCAGCTGCTCCAGCCCGCTCTGCTCTCGCTGCACCCGGAGGAGGCCCGCGAATACCTCGGTGACTGGTACGACATCGCGGGCCCGGCCCTCGGCATCGCCGAACCCGGCGAGGGCCACGCCGACCCGCAGGGCGTGTGCGACGGCCTCGTCGCCGCCGTGACCCGGCTGGCCCGGCGGGACTGGCCGCTCGTCCTGCTGGTGGACGACGCGCACTGGGCCGACCAGGAGACCCTGCGCTGGCTCGCCGCCTTCGTGGAGCACCTCGACGACCTGTCCGTCCTGGTCGTCGTGGCCCGCAGGACCAGCGAGGTCAAGGGCGACGCCGCCCAGTACCTCGACGCGGTCGCCGCGGCCGCCGGACAGTCCGTCACCAGCCTGAGCGCCCTGACCCCGGAGGCGGTCGCCGGCCTCACCCGCGCCACCCTCGGCGAGCACGCCGACGACCCGTTCTGCCGCGAGGTGTGGGCCGTCACCGGCGGCAACCCCTACGACACCGTCGAACTCCTGGCCAAGGTGCAGGACCGGGCCCTCGTACCCGCCGAGTCCTCCGCCACCGAACTGCGCCCGCTGAACCGCTCCGCGCGCGGCGGCGGCCTCGTCGACCGCCTGGAACAACTGGGCGTCGACGCCACCCGGTTCGCCATGGCGGCCGCCATCCTCGGCGCCGGGATCACCGTCGACCAGGCGGCCCGGCTCGCCGGCATGCGCCACGAGGTCGCGGTCCGCTGCGCCGAACTGCTGCGCGCCGCCCGCATACTGACCGCACCCGACGCGGCGGCCGCCCCCGCCGGCGTCGGCGACCTGGAGTTCGTCCACCCGCTGATCGCCACCGCCGTCTACGACTCCATCCCCGAGGGCCTGCGCAAGGCGATGCACGGCATCGCCGCCCAGGTCGTCATCGACGCCGGCAAGGGCCTCGCGGCGGCCTCCCGGCACCTGCTCCAGGTCCACGCCGACGACGACGAGGAACTCGTGGAGCAACTGCGCGAGGCCGCCCGCGAGCACCTCGCCGTCGGCGCCCCGGACGCGGCCCGCCGCTGCCTGGAACGCGCCCTGGCGGAACCGCCCGCGCCCGACGTGCACCCGCACGTCCTCTACGAACTCGGCTGCGCCACCCTCCTCAGCTCGCCCGCCAGGACCATCGAGCACCTGCGGACCGCGCTCGCCGTGCCCGGCCTCGACAACGCCGAGCGGGTCGACGCCGTCTACCGCCTCTCCCAGGCCCTCACGCACAACGACCAGCTGGAGGAGGCCGTCCGCACCGTCGAGGCGGAGGCCGCCCGGCAGCCCACCGGACCGGCCCGGATGCGGCTCCAGGCGGTGCAGTTCATGTGGGAGGGCATCCACGCCGGCCAGGCCGCCTCGCCCGGCCGCTCCGCGGAACTCAGCAGGCTCGCCGCCACCTGCACCGGCCGTGACAACGCCGAGCGGGCCCTGCTCATCCTGCGCGGCTTCGACGCCATGACCCACGGCGAGAACGCGGAAGTGGTCGTCGAACTGTGCGACCGCGCACTCGTCAACGGCCGCCTCGCACCCGGCCTCGGCTGGACCGACCCGGAGTGGGGCCTCGAACTGCTGATGATGCTGGCCAGTTCGTACGCCTACACCGACCGGCTCGACCGCGCCGAAGCACTCTTCAACGAGGCCCTGCGCGCCTACGTCACCGCCGGCTGGAGCGGCGGCCACCTCGCCCTGGCCCACGCCTACCTCGGACTCGGCCTGCGCCGCCGGGGCCGGCTGAGGGAGGCGGAGGAGTCCCTGCGGGAGTCACTGCGCATCGCCGAACGCGTCGGGCGCGGCCTGCCCCTGTACTGGTCGGCCACCTGCAACCTCGTCGACACGCTGCTCGCCCGCGGACACGTCCAGGATGCCTGGGGCATCGCCGAGCAGTACGGCTTCGCCCCGCCCTACCCGTCCACGATCGTGCTGCCCGACCCGCGGTCGGTGCGCGGCCGGCTGCTGCTGGCCGTCGGCCGCACCCAGGACGGCGTCAACGAGCTCGAGGAGGCCGAGAAGGCGGCGGCCGCCCGCGGTCACCTCAATCCGGTGATGGTGCCCTGGGCCGCGGACCTGGCCAAGGCGCTCGCCACCGTGGACCCCGCCCGCGCGGCCCGGCTGGCCTCCGACGCCCGCCGCCAGGCCGAACGCTTCGGCACGGACACCGCCATCGGCGAGGCCCTGCGCTGCGCCGCCGCCCTGGAGACCGGGCAGCGCGCGGTCCGCCTCGCCGCCCAGGCGGTCACCTACCTGGAGGCCTCGCCCTGCCAGTACGAACACGCCGCCGCCCGCGTCGAGTACGGCATCGCCTCCCGCTCGGCCTCCGAACTCCAGCGGGGCCTCACACTCGCCCGCTCCTGCGACGCGGACGGCCTCGCCCTCCAGGCCCAGACCGCCCTGGACGCCCTCGGCGCTCCGGCGGTCGGCCTGGTACCGGGCCAGACCCGCAGGTAGGCACCCGGGGCGGGGGTACGGCGTCCGGTCCGGGGCCGGCCAGGGCCCCGGCGAGGTCGGCTCCCCGGCAGGCCCGGAAGTGCCGGGCCCGGCAGGTCGGCCCCCTTCCGGCCGTGGCTGTGCCGGGCTCCGGGCCGTCGCCGTGCCGGGCTCCCCGGCCGTGGCCCGACGGAGCCCGGGCGGCCGCCCCCGTAGCACAGGGGGCGAGGCCCCTGGCGGGGCGGCGTCCGGCTCCAGCCGCCCCGGGGCCCCGCGGGGCCGGCTCCGGGCCGGGCCCGCAACGCCGGGTCGCCGGCCGGGCCGGGGCGCGGGGCCCCGCACGGTCACCCCTCGCCGGTCTCCTCCGCGAGGACGCGCTGGGCCGTCGCGAAGGCGGAGTTCGCCGCGGGGACCCCGCAGTAGACGGCCGTCTGGAGGAGGACCGCGCCGATCTCCTCCGGGGTGAGCCCGTTGCGCCGGGCCGCCCGGACGTGCATGGCCAGCTCGTCGTGGTGACCGTGGGCGACCAGCGCCGTCAGGGTGATCATGCTGCGCTCACGGCGGCTGAGCGTCGGGTCGGTCCAGATCTCGCCCCAGGCGTAGCGGGAGATGAAGTCCTGGAAGCGGGCGGTGAACGGCGTCTGGCGGGCCTGCGCCCGGTCCACGTGCGCGTCCCCGAGCACCTCACGCCGTACCCGCATGCCCCGCCCGGCGCCCTCGCCGAAGTGGGCGCGCAGCGCGGTCAGTACCGCCTGCGGACACTGCGCGGGGGCCAGGTGGGAGGCGCCCGGGATCTCCACGAGCGCGGCGCCCGGCACCGCGTCCGCGATCTCCCGCAGGTGTGCCGGCGGCGTCGCCGGATCCTCGCGCCCGGCGATCAGCAGCGTGGGTACGGTGATCTCCGCCAGCCGCTCGCGCAGGTCGAACGCGGCCAGCGCGTCGCAGCAGGCGGCGTAGGCCGCCGGGTCGGCGCGGCGATGGTCGGCGACCAGAGCGGGCACCGTGAAACCGCCCGTGAACCAGCGGGCGTTCGCACTCTCCGCGACCGGGGCCAGCCCTTCGCGCCGTACCAGCGCGGCCCGTTCCCGCCAGGGCCGGGCGCCGTCGAAGTGGGCCGACGAGCAGATCACCGCGAGGGACGACACCCGCTCCGGACGGTGCAGCGCCAGGTGCAGTCCGACCGCCCCGCCCAGCGACACGCCGGCGTAGGCGAACCGCTCCAGACCGAGGGAGTCGGCCAGTGCCAGCACGAGGGCGGCCAGGTCGCCGACGGTGGCGCCGGGACCGATCAGATCGGCCGCCGAGCCGCCGTGCCCCGGCAGGTCCCAGCGGATCACCCGGTGCGTGACGGACAGTTCGGGCGCGATCTCGTCCCACAGCGCGTACGAGGTGCCGAGGGAGGGCCCGAGGATCAGCGGGGGAGCGGAAGCCGGTCCCTCGGCCCGGTGGTTGAGCAGCTTCTCGGTCAACGTCGCTCCAGCGCACGGTCGGTGAGGGCTCCGGCGGAGCCGGTGTAGCGGGCGGGGTCGGTGAGGCCGTCGAGGTCGACGTCCTTCAACGCCGCTTCTTCGGAGAGGAGTTCGCCCAGCGGGCGGCCTTCGGTGAAGGTGCGGGGCGCGAGCCGGGTCAGCAGCTCCTTGGCGCGGGTCCGGCCGAGCACCGCGGACAGCTCGGCGGAGAGCCGCTCGGAGACGATCAGTCCGTGGGTGAGCCCGAGATGGTCGCGCATGACGTCCGCGCGCACCCGCAGCCCCTCGGCCAGCTCCGCCGCGTCCCGGGCGGCCCCGCCGACCAGCCGCAGCAGGTCCCGCAGCGGCTCCCACTCCGCGTGCCAGGCCCCGGCCGGCCGCTCGTCCCCCGCCACCAGGGCGCCGTACAGCGTCGCCGCGAGCTGGGGGGCCCGCAGGGCGGCGGCGGCGATCAGCGTGGACCGCACGGGGTTCGCCTTGTGCGGCATGGCCGAGGAACCGCCGCCGCTGCCCTCCGCGACCTCCGCGACCTCGGTGCGGGAGAGGGTGAGCACGTCGGCCGCCGTCTTTCCCAGGGCCCCCGCCGCGAAGGCCAGGCACCCGGCCAGGTCGGCGACCGGGGTGCGCAGCGTGTGCCACGGCAACAGCGGTGCGCGCAGGCCCAGTTCCCGTGCGTAGGCGGCGGGCAGCTCGGTCGCGTCCGCGGCGCCGTACGCCGTGAAGGCCGCCAGCGTCCCGGCCGCGCCGCCGAGCTGGGCGGGCAGGGAGTCCCGTACGGCCGACATCCGGTCGCGCGCGTCCAGCACCAGCGACCGCCACCCGGCGGCCTTCAGCCCGAACGTCGTCGGTACGGCGTGCTGGGTGAGCGTGCGGCCCGGCAGGGGAGTGTCCCGGTGCTCGGCCGCCAGCCGCGCCAGCGCCCGCTGCGTACGGTCCAGGTCGGCGAGGACCGCCTCCAGCGCCCGCACCGCGACCAGCATGGTCGCCGTGTCCATGATGTCCTGGCTGGTGGCCCCCCGGTGGACGTACGGCCCGTGCTCCGTGCCGACCGCCGCCGTGAGGTCCGCGACCAGCGGGATCACCGGGTTCCCGCCGCTCCTCGCGCGCGCGGCGAGGGACCGTACGTCGAAGGCGCCCGCGGCGGCCTCGGTGACGGCCCTCCCGGCCGCGGCCGGGGCCAGGCCGAGCGCGGCCTGCGCACGGGTCAGCGCGGCCTCCGCGTCGAGCAGCGCCCGCAGGTGGGCGGCGTCGCTCGTCGCGGCGGCGGCCGGGGAGCCGGTCCACCCGGGGGCGAGCAGACCGGCGTCCGACTGATCAGCTGTCACTGGAACTCCAGGAAGACCGTCTCGCCCTCGCCCTGAAGGCGGATGTCGAAACGGTAGGTGCCCCTGCCGTCGTCGGCCGCGACCAGCGTGCCGCGGCGCGCCGGGTCGAGCCCGGCCAGCAGCGGGTCGGTGGCGTGCGCGGCCGTGTCCTCGGGCAGGTAGATCCGGGTGAACAGGTGGACGAGGAGTCCGCGCGCGAACACGCACACACTGAGGTACGGGGCACTGCGCCCGCGCGCGCCGGGCCGCAGGGTCCGCGCGTACCAGTGGCCGTTCGCGTCCGTCTGGACACGGCCCCAGCCGGTGAACTCCACGCCGTTGCGCCCCAGATAGCCGCCGGTCGAGGGGTCCCGCCGGATCGAGCCGTCGACGGCGGGCACCCGGCCGTCCGGGTCCGGGCCCCACAGCTCGACGAAGGCGTCCGGCAGCGGCCGGCCCTCGCCGTCGTACACGTGTCCCTGGAGGGTGATGGTGTCGGGGTGGCCGACGGGCGCGATGTCACCGCCGCCCGGGAAGGGCAGCGCGTACCCGTAGAAGGGGCCGACCGTGTGCGACGGGGTGGGCGGCACGCTCTCCGGGCCGCTGGTGTCGATCTTCGTCATGGCGGGTCAGCGTCCTTCTTCGATCCAGGTGGCGTTCGGGCCGTCCAGCACGATGTCCCAGTGGTAGCCGAGCGAGAACTCGGGCACGGACAGGCTGTGGTCGTAGGTGGCGACCAGCCGCTGCCGCGCCGCGTCGTCCGTCACCGACTGCAGGATCGGGTCGTGGGGGAACAGCGGGTCGTTCGGGAAGTACATCTGCGTCACCAGCCGCTGGGTGAACGCCGAACCGAACAGCGAGAAGTGGATGTGCGCGGGCCGCCAGGCGTTGACGTGGTTGCGCCACGGGTAGGGGCCCGGCTGGATCGTGGTGAAGCGGTAGAGACCGTCGTCGTCGGTGAGTGTGCGGCCCACCCCGGTGAAGTTCGGGTCCAGCGGGGCGTCGTGCTGCTCGCGCCGGTGGGCGTACCGGCCGGCCGAGTTGGCCTGCCAGATCTCCACCAGCTGGCCGCGGACCGGCCGCCCGGAGCGGTCGAGGAGCCGGCCGGAGACGGTGATGCGCTCGCCGACCGGCTCGCCCCGGTGGTGCCGGGTCAGGTCGTTGTCGATCTCGGTGATGTCCCGCTCGCCGAAGGCCGGCGAGGCCAGTTCCACCAGCTCCGGGTCCTTGCTGACGTCGATGGCGACCGGCGGCTGCCGCGGATGGCGCAGGACGGAGGAACGGTAGGGCGCGTAGTCGCGGCGCGGATGGTGCTCGACGGGGGCGCCGTCGGCGAGCCGCTTCTCGTACGCGGCGTGCTCGGCCGCGATCTCCTGGTCGATGTCGGCTTGCGTGAGAGTCATGAGGAGTCCCGGGTCACTGGCGTTCGAGGACGAGGGCCAGACCTTGGCCCACGCCGATGCAGAGGGTGGCGACACCGACACCGGACCCGCGGCGGGCGAGCTGGTGGGCGACGGTGCCGGCGAGGCGGGCGCCGGAGGCGCCGAGCGGATGGCCGAGGGCGATGGCACCGCCCTGCGGGTTGAGGATCGCCGGATCGAACTCGGGCCACTCGGCCACGCAGCCCAGCACCTGGGCGGCGAAGGCCTCGTTCAGTTCGAGCACGGACAGGTCGTCGAATTCCTTGCCCGCCTTGGCGAGGGCCCGGCCGACCGCCTCCACGGGGGCGAGTCCGAAGTACTGCGGGTCGAGGGCCGACACCCCGGTGGCGCTCACCCGGGCGAGGGGGTCACGGCCGACGGCCTTCAGGCCCTCCTCGTCGACGAGGAGCAGGGCCGCCGCACCGTCGTTGAGCGGGGACGCGTTCCCGGCGGTGACCGTGCCGTCCTCGGTGCGGAACGAGGGCCTGAGCTTCGCCATCGCCTCCAGGGAGGCGTCCGGCCGCACCGACTCGTCGGCCGCGAACACCAGCGGGTCGCCCTTGCGGCGGGGGATCGTGACGGGGGCCAGCTCGGCGTCGAACAGTCCCAGCTCCTGGGCCCGCGCCGCCTTGCGGTGGCTGTGCAGCGCGAACTCGTCCTGCTGCGCACGGCTGATCCCGTGCTTGTCGGCGATCAGCTCCGCGCTCTCGCCGAGCGGGATCGTCCACTGCGGGTCCATCCGCGGGTTGACCATCCGCCAGCCCAGCGTGGTCGAGTACAGCTCCGCGTGGCCCGCCGGGAACGCCCGGTCGCTCTTGGGCAGCACGTAGGGCGCGCGGGTCATCGACTCGACACCGCCGGCCACGGCGATCGAGGCGTCCCCGACGGCGATCGCGCGGGCCGCCTGGATCACCGCCTCCAGGCCGGAGGCGCACAGCCGGTTGACGGTCACGCCCGGCACGGAGGTCGGCAGGCCCGCCAGCAGGGCGGCCATCCGGCCCACGTTGCGGTTCTCCTCACCGGCGCCGTTGGCGTTGCCGAAGTACACGTCCTCGATCCGGGACGGGTCCAACGCGGGCGTACGGGAAAGGAGTTCACGGATCACGTGGGCGGCGAGGTCGTCGGGGCGCAACGAGGCCAGGGCGCCGTCGTAGCGGCCGACCGGGGTGCGGACGGCGTCGACGATGTAGACGCTCTTCACTGCTGGACCTCCTCGGGCACGCGGACCTCGGCGCCCGTCTTCGCGACGATCTCGTCCGCGCCCACCCCGGGCGCGGTCTCGACGAGCACCAGGCCGTCCCCGGTGACGTCGAGGACGCCGAGGTCGGTCACGATGCGGTCGACGCAGCCCCTGCCGGTCAGGGGCAGCGCGCACTCGGCGAGGATCTTCGGGCTGCCGTCCTTCGCGGTGTGCGTCATGACGACGATGACGGTACGGGCGCCGTGGACCAGGTCCATCGCCCCGCCGATGCCGGTGATCATCTTGCCGGGGATCGCCCAGTTGGCGAGGTCGCCCCGCTCGGACACCTGCATCGCGCCGAGCACGGCGACGTCGATGTGGCCGCCGCGGATCATGCCGAAGGAGAGCGCCGAGTCGAAGAAGGAGGCGCCGGGCAGGACCGTGACGGTCTCCTTGCCAGCGTTGATCAGATCCGGGTCGACCTGGTCCTCGGTGGGGTAGGGGCCGGTTCCCAGGATGCCGTTCTCGCTCTCCAGGACCACCTCGACGTCCGCGGGGAGGTGGTTGGGGATCAGGGTCGGCAGGCCGATGCCGAGGTTGACGTACTGCCCGTCCTTCAGCTCGCGCGCGGCGCGGGCCGCCATCTGCTCGCGTGTCCAGGCCATCAGCCGTTCACCCGTTCCTTCGTCGCGGGCGCCGAGACGGTCCGCTGCTCGATCCTCTTGTCGGCGGCCTGCTCGGGCGTCAGGGCCACCACCCGCTGCACGAAGATGCCCGGCAGGTGCACGGCGTCCGGGTCCAGCTCGCCCGGTTCGACCAGTTCCTCGACCTCGGCGATCGTGATCCGCCCCGCCATCGCCGCGAGCGGGTTGAAGTTGCGGGCGGACCTGTTGAAGACGAGGTTGCCGTGCCGGTCCCCCTTCGCCGCCCTGACCAGGGCGTAGTCGGTGCGGATACCGTGTTCCAGGACGTACTCGGTGCCGTCGAACTCCCGCACCTCCTTCGGCGGCGAGGCGAGCGCGACGCCGCCCTCGCCGTCGTAGCGCCACGGCAGCCCGCCCTCGGCGACCTGGGTGCCGACCCCGGCCGGGGTGTAGAAGGCGGGGATGCCGGCACCGCCGGCCCGCAGGCGCTCGGCGAGCGTCCCCTGCGGGATCATCTCGACCTCCAGTTCCCCGGACAGGTACTGGCGCGCGAACTCCTTGTTCGCCCCGATGTACGACCCGGTCACCCGGGCGATCCGCCCGGCGGCCAGCAGGACGGCGAGACCCGACTCCATCGCCCCGCAGTTGTTGGAGACGACCGAGATCCCGGTGACGCCCCGCTCGTACAGGGCCTGGACGAGGACGCCCGGTACGCCGCTCAGCCCGAAACCGCCCACTGCCAGCGACGCGCCGTCCGGCACGTCGGCCACCGCCTCCAGGGCCGTGGCGACCACCTTGTCCATGTGTGCAGCCCCCTCTCTCTCCGTGCGCCTCAGCCCTCAATTAATCAGGGCACTGACTATTTTGGCGAGGTGTCCTTCACGCTGCCATCGGCGGGCCGGGCCGTCAAGACTTCGGGGAAAGGTCAGGTCAACCGCTCTTTCCCGCGGGCAGACAGCCGCCTGCTCTCCGGGTATCGTTCAGTACACGTACGATCCGACTTCGGGAGCGCGCATGGCTGCGGTGGACCTCGACACCCATCCCGGGCACCTCGCCCGACGGCTCCAGCAGGCGCACTACCTGCTGTGGAACGCGATGGTGTCCGAGGAGACCACCTCCCCGCAGTTCGCCGTCCTCAACGCACTCGTCGCCGAGCCGGGCCTCGACCAGCGCACGGTCGGGGAGCGGGTGGGCCTGGACCGCTCCACCGTCGCCGAGGTGATCAGCCGGCTGATCCGGCGCGGACTCCTCGACAAGGTCCGCGACCCGCAGGACGGCCGCCGCTTCCTGCTGCGCCTGACCGCCGAGGGCCTGCGCGTCCACCGCAGGCTCGCCGTGCGCGCGGCCCGGATGAGCCAGGTCTTCCTCGCCCCGCTGTCCGGCGAGGAGCAGACGGTGTTCTTCGACCTGATCCGCCGGGTCGCGGACGCGGCGGAGGGGCTGCGCAACCCGGCGGAGCCCCCGGCCGGGCGGGGCCCGAGCGGCCAGGAGCCTCGCCGCACCCTCACCTGAGCCGGTCCCCTGGCGTCACGGCGCCGGCGCGAACACCACCCACACCTGGCCCCCGGTGAAGGCGACCGGCTTGCCGTCCCGCGTCGTGAACCGGGTTCCGTCCGCCGCCCGCGGGCGCTGCCACCGCACGTCGTGGGCGCGCCCGTCGCGCAGCACCTGGGCCGTCCCCGAGCCGACCGTCTGCGTGTACGGCGTGCGGCTGCCGAGGAAGTCGTGGTAGCCGGACCCGCGCACGTTCACGTACTGCACGACCACCGTCGCCGGGGCGAGCCGCCGGCCGTCGGCGGTCACCGCCGGGGTGCCGTCGGTGGTGACCTCCCAGCGCCGTCGTTCCCCGGACCAGGTGAAGGTGAAGCGGGCCGCGGGATAGCGCACGGTGCGCGAGGCGGTGGGCGTGCCCCCCTCGGGTGCGGGACCGTGGCGGAACCCGGTGGTCAGTGCGGCCTCGCCCGGCGCGGACGGCAGCACGCGGCCGGGGCGCAGATAGAGGTTGTGCGGGGCGGCCCTGTCGGTGCCGCGGTAGTAGGCGTCCTCGTCGTCCTCCGGGGTGACGGCCTCCAGCGGCTCCCTGCCGATCAGCGGCAGCAGCTTGCTCTGCGCGCCGGAGAAGGCCAGCACCGGCCGGTCGAACTGGCGCAGCAGCTCCAGGTCGGACTCACGGGCGCTGCGCACCGGCCCGACCGTCTCCGGCAACCGCGTCGCGTAGACCGCCATCAGCCGGCTCAGACCGCCCTCGACCTGTTCGACGTAGACGATGTCCGCGGCGTCGAGACCGGTCTGCGGGCGGGCCGCCGGGGCGTTGTCGATCTTCACGGCCAGGACCTGGCCGTGAGCGGCCGTGTCCGTGCCGCTCGGCGACCGGCCGGTGTCCCGGCCGTCGTCGGCCGGACCGTCGCCGCTCGTGCAGCCCGCCGCGAGGGACAGCGCGAGCGCCGCGGCGAGCGCGGCCGCCGTCGCCGCACCGCGCCCGGAGCGCCTGCCCCGCCGCTTCCTCCTCCGCTCCCACGGGGGTCGGAGCCGCCTGCCGTGTCTCGGGCCCGTCGTGCCGTCCACCGTCGCCTTGTCCACCGTCGTCACCCCGCTTCCGTGACCCGATTGTGCGCTCGCCGACTCGTCGGTGGCCATACCGGGCCGTCCCTGACCGGGTGCGCCCGGTGGGTCGACCGGCCCGCCCGGCGCTGTGCGGCCGGCCGGGGCGGCGCGGTTCGGATCCGGGGCGCCGGGTACCCGGCCCGCACTCCGGGACCCGCCCCGGCACGGCGGGCCCCCGAATCCGGCGGAGGGAGCGCGGCACGATGAAGGCAGTGACCTGGCAGGGAAAGCGGGACGTACGGGTGGACACCGTGCCCGACCCCGTGATCCAGGAACCGACGGACGCCGTCATCCGCGTCACCTCCACCGGACTGTGCGGCTCCGACCTGCACCTCTACGAGGTGCTCACCCCGTTCATGACTCCCGGCGACATCCTCGGCCACGAACCCATGGGCATCGTCGAGGAGGTCGGCGCCGGCGTCGTCGACCTCAGCGTCGGCGACCGGGTCGTCGTGCCCTTCCAGATCGCCTGCGGCGACTGCTGGATGTGCCTCAACTCCCTGCCCACCCAGTGCGAGACCACCCAGGTCACCGCCGAGGGCATGGGCGCGGCGCTGTTCGGTTACACCCGCCTGTACGGCGCGGTGCCCGGCGGCCAGGCCGAGTACCTGCGCGTCCCGCAGGCCCAGTACGGCCCGATCAAGGTGCCCGAGGGCCCGCCCGACGACCGCTTCGTCTACCTGTCCGACGTCCTGCCCACCGCCTGGCAGGCGGTCGAGTACGCCGACATCCCCGAAGGCGGCAGCGTCGCCGTGCTGGGCCTCGGACCCATCGGCGACATGGCCTGCCGCGTCGCCCGGGTGCGCGGCGCCGGGCGGGTGTTCGGCGTGGACCTCGTCGGCGACCGGCTGCGCCGGGCCCGCGCGCGGGGCGTGGAGACGTACGACCTCCGGGGCTTCGACAGTGAGAAGGAACTGGTCGCCGCGATCCGCGACGAGACCGACGGGCGCGGCCCGGACGCCGTGATCGACGCGGTCGGGACCGAGGCGCACGGCAGTGCGGCCGCCCGTCTGATCCAGAACGCGTCCGCCCTGCTGCCGCGCAAACTGAGCGGCCCCCTCGCCGAACGGTTCAGCGTCGACCGGCTCGCCGCCCTCCACACCGCCATCGAGCTGGTCCGCCGCGGCGGCACGCTCTCCCTGACCGGCGTCTACGGAGGCATGGCCGACCCGCTGCCCATGCTCACCATGTTCGACAAGCAGATCCAGATCCGGATGGGCCAGGCCAACGTGCGGCGCTGGGTCGACGACATCCTCCCCCACCTCACCGAGGAGGACCCGCTCGGCGTAGACGACTTCGCCACCCACCGCGTCCCGCTGGCGGACGCCCCCGAGGCGTACGAGATGTTCCAGCAGAAGCGGGACGGGGCCGTGAAGATCCTGATGACGCCGTGAGGCCGGTGACCTGAGTCCGGTGCCGGGGCGCCGCCTCGAAAGGCGGCGCCTTGGCACCCGCCGGACGCCTACAGGTCCTTGATCCGGATGTCCCGGTACGACACCACGTCCGTCGTGCCGTGCACCTGGAGGCCCAGGTAGCCGGAGGCGAACCGCCGCCCGTCCGTGCCCGGATCGTCCGCCCGCGGCGGGGAGAACTCCTGCCCGCCGGTGTTGTCGAACTCGTTGATCAGCACACCGTTGCGGAACACCGAGTAGTGCTGGCCGACCACCCGGATCTCGTAGTCGTTCCAGGTGCCCTTCTGGGTCACGCCGGCCCCGGCCAGGCCCACCCGGTCGAAGCCGTAGACCGAGCCGGTCTTGTACAGGTCGCCGTCGGGCCGGTCCAGCACCTGCACCTCGTGCCCGTACTTGATGGCCGCCCACTCCGGACGCGGCTCCTCGGCCTGGCCGTGGACCCACGGGAAGCGCACGAACACGCCGGAGTTGGCGTTCCCGGTGCCCGGCGCGTCGTCCCGCCACTGCAACCGCAGCGAGAAGTCGCCGTACTTGCGCTGCGGGAACCACAGCATCCCGAGACCGTCCCTCGTGGTGCCCGAGGTGATCGAGCCGTCGCCGTTCGGGGCGAAGGAGCCGCCGCCCACGTGCTCCCACCGGGCGAAGGACTCCGCGCTGCCGTCCATGATCGTGCGGTAGCCCCCGGTCTGCCCCGGCCTGCCGATCCCGGACGCGCGGGCCGCGTCGAGGACGGCGCCGTGCTCCCGCTCGTCGACGACCCCGCCTCGCAGCAGTCCGTCCAGGACGGTCCGCACGTGCTTGAGGAACAGGGCGTGCGACGTCCACTCCCGCTCGTCCTCGATCAACTCGTTGATCCGGCACCGGTTGTCGGTCACCCGGTTCGGCACCCCGGTGTCGACCGTCCCGACGATCACCGTCGACCGCTCGTCCCACTCGGGGCAGGCGGGCGCGGGCACTCCGCCGCCGGCCACCACCGCGAAGCTCACGCTGCGCGCCGCCGCGGTGTTGCCCGCCTTGTCGCTCGCCCGGTACGTCACCGTGCGGGTGCCGGCCCGGTCGACGATCACCGGTGCGGTGTACGCCAGGTAGGGCCCGCCGTCGAGCGAGTACTCGACGGCCGCGACCCCGGAACCGCCCTCGTCGCTCGCGGCGACGGTCACGCGGGCGTTGCCGACGTAGGCGCCCGCGGAGTTGCGCGTGCCCTCGACGGTCACGCCGGTCACCGGGGGAGTGGTGTCCCGCGGGGGAGCGGCGACCACCGTGAACGTGACGCTCCGCTCGGCCGACGCGTTGCCCGCCTTGTCGACGGCCCGGTAGCGGACGGTGTGGGTGCCGCTCTGGTGGACCATGACGGGTGCGGTGTACGGGGTCCAGTCGCCCGCCGTGCCGACCGCGTACTGGATGCGGTCGACACCCGACCCCGTATCGGATGCCGTGACCGTGACGGTCGCCATGTCGACGTAGGTCCCGTCGGCGTTCCGCTCCCCGCTCACCGTCGCCGAGGTCTCCGGCGGGGTGGTGTCGTCGGAGGGCGCCGGAGCCACGGTGAACGCCACGGTCCTCTCGGCGGAGACGTTGCCCGCCCTGTCGAAGGCGCGGTGGCGGATCGTGTGGCCGCCGACCCGGTCGACGACCACGGGCGCGGTGTACGGCAGCCAGTCGGCCGTGGCGTCGACGGCGTACTGGATCCTGTCGATCCCCGACCCGCCGGCGTCGTCGGCCGCCGAGACCGTCACGCTCGCCGACCCGACGTACTCGCCCTGGGCGTTCTGCACCCCGCTCACCGTCGCCGAGGTCTCCGGCGCGGTGGTGTCCTCGCCGCTGCCCCCGGTCACCACCAGGATGCCCTGCATCTGGCCGTGCCCGGGGATCGTGCAGTGGTAGAGGTAACGGCCCGGGGAGAGCGTGACCTCGGCGGTGTGCCGGCCGCCCGTGTCGTCGTTCGGGTTGGCCAGGATGTTCAGCCGCACGTCGTCGTTGAACTCGGGGTCACCCGTCACGAACGTCAGCGTGTGCGGCATTCCCGTGGTGTTGCCGGTCGCCGCGCTGTTCTCGAAGACGATCGTCGCCGGCCCCGCCACCGCCGTCGTCGGCGCCGTCGTGTACCGGGTGATGTCGTCGCCGGCCGTCCAGGTCAGCACCTGCCCGGCCGCGGCGGGCGGCGCGGAGGGCAGGTCCTGCCCGGGCCGCGCGGCACTCGGCACGGCCTGCAGACCCAGCACCGTCAGTACGGCGGCCAGCAGCGCCGTCCACACTCTCCGTCGTCCCGTCACCGCGTCCCCCTCACCAGTTGCCCCGCGGCCGGGGTCGGCCCACCGCCGGTGTAAGTGACCCGCCACAGTGCCGACTTGGCGTCGGAGGTGAAGAAACCGCGCCCGTAGTCGAGGACGTAGAGCGCGCCGTCGGGACCGAACTTCCAGTCCATGAGGTTCTTGATGCCGTCGTTGCCGACCGGCACGATTTTCTTCAGCGACTCGGAGTGCACCGGCAGGCCCCCGTCGCCCTGGGTCGCCGGGTTCATCAGCACCGCGTTGCGCGGCTGGTCGCCGTCGTAGAAGTCGCCGACGAACCACTTGCCGTCCCAGTAGGCGGGCCACTTGGCCGGGCTCGCGTTCGCCGCGTCGTAGCGGTAGACGGGCCCGTTCATCGCGGCCTGACCGCCGCCCTTCAGCCAGGGCAGCAGATGGCGGGCCTCCTCCGGCCGGTACGACGGGACACCGCTCGCGTCCCGCGGATAGTCCGGGGCACCGCCCTGGGGCGAGTACCAGATGTTGTTGCCGGTGACCGGCGGCAGGGAGACCAGACCGTCGTTGTTCGGCGACTCGTTCTTCGGGTGGTCGCAGTCGTACCAGCCGAGCGGCTGCGTCGGGTCCGGCAGATTGCGGTCGCGGTAGGGCTGCTTGTTGCCCATGCAGTACGGCCAGCCCCGGTTGGACGCCTTGGTGATGACGGCGAACGTGTCGTACTTGGCGGGCCCCCACGTCGTCGACGGGACGCTCGCGTCCGGTCCCACCCAGCCCGCGTACAGGATGTCGGTCCGCCGGTCGACGGAGATGCGGGCCGGGTTGCGGACCCCCATCACGTAGATCTCGCCGCGCGTCCTGCCGCCGCCCTCGTCGGTCTCCCGGCCGGTGAAGAGGTTGCCCTCGGGGAGCGTGTACGTGCCGTCCGGCTCCGGGTGGATGCGCAGGATCTTGCCGTTGAGGTTGTTGGTGTTCCCGGCGGTGCGGCGCGCGTCGGCGAAGGAGAGGCCCTTGTAGTTCGGCTGCGGGTTGTTGCCGGAGTAACCGCCGCTGAAACCGCTCGAGTTGTTGTCGCCGGTCGCGATGTACAGGTTGCCCTTGGAGTCCCAGGCCATCCCGCCGCCGGCGTGACAGCAACTGTGCACCTGCACCGGCCACTTCAGCAGCACCTTCTCGCTGCCGAGGTCCAGCCTGTTCGTGGCGGGGTCGAGCGTGAAGCGGGAGACGCGCCGCTCGGCCGTCCGCTTCTCGCGGTCCAGCCCCGAGTGGGGCGTGTAGTGCAGGTACACCCAGCCGTTCTGCGCGAACCGCGGGTCCAGCTCGATGCCGAGCAGCCCTTCCTCCACCTTGACCAGCTCGTCACCGCCGCCCTTGTTGCCGAACACGGTCAACGCGCCCGCCGGCGTCACCTTCCCGGTCGCCGGGTCGTAGACGTGGATCTCGCCCTCACCCTTGCCGATGTCCGGATCGTTCCAGTCGGTGATCACGGGCCGGGAGGAGTCGGCGCCGCCGCGGCCGATGTACAGCACCCGCCCGTCGGGCGCCGTGACCAGGCCGTGCGGCTCACCGATCTGGTCGTTGCGACCCGGCTGGTTGGGCCGGGTCAGCCGTTCGGCCTTGTAGTTCGCCGCGATGGTCGCCTTGCAGTCGGCCCGCGCCAGCCGGGTCGTCCACAGCAGCGCGCCCCGCAGATGCGCGCGGAAGTCCGTCTCGTCGTACGAGGACGCCGTGCCGCCCATGCCCGTGTAGAAGGACCGGCCGCCGTCGTAGTCCCGGCACCAGCTGATCGGGTGGTCGGCGCCGTTGGCGCTCGCGCCCGGCCGGTACGTCGACTCGCGCACCCGGGCGACGGTGTGCACGGTGCCGGAGGGACTGCGCGTCCAGTTCGGCCACCGGTCGGGGCGCTTCCACTCGACGGGGAGGTCCTTTCCGGCCGGGTGCAGGCGGTCGCCCACCTCGACGGTGGCCCGCTGCACGGCCGTCGGACCGTTCGCGGCCGGGCGGGCGCCGATCAGACCGGTGAACCAGTCCGAGTACGGTTCCGCGCGCGCCGCGTCATGGAGGCCGACGAAACCGCCGCCCGCCTCCATGTAGGCCTCCAGACCCGCCTCCTG
The DNA here is from genome assembly GCF_044750845.1 of Streptomyces sp. NPDC088766. NCBI lineage: Bacteria > Bacillati > Actinomycetota > Actinomycetes > Kitasatosporales > Streptomycetaceae > Streptomyces > Streptomyces sp. NPDC088766. Next base: position 59,607 of record NZ_JBIVKQ010000035.1, read on the forward strand.
CTCGGGATCGAGGACGTCGCCGCCCCCGGTCAGGAACACGACGGCGTTGTAGCCGCCCAGCCGCGCCCCGTCGGTGAAGACCGAGGCGTCGTCGGTGGCCTCGACCTCGAAGCGCTGGTCCGCCGCACCGGTGAGGCCGATGTCCTCGATCGCCTCGATGCCGGCGTCGACGACCGGCGACTCCTCCCCGGCGGCCGCGGAGCCGTGGAAGACGAGGACGTTCACCCCCGGACCGCCCGGCGGCGACTTCACGGACATCGTTGTCAGCGACGGTTCCGGCGCCGGGCGCGCCTGCACGGCGGGCCCCGACAGCAGTCCGGCGCCGACGACCCCGGCGGCCACGGCGGCCACCCTGGCACGTCTCCTGCGGCGCCCGGCCCCTCGCGCACCGCTCACCCTTGTCGTGCTCAACCCTCGTAAGTGCATGGGCACCTCCCTGGTCACAGCGACAGCGCCAAGGAAGCTAGACCCCTTTGCCCGGATCGCCAAGACCGACGACCGCAATGGCACGAACTTTGTCCTGGGTGTGGATGAACGGCGTGGCGACCGGTACCGTCACACGGGCTCATCACGATCGTCACCGGTACGCCTCCGCAAGTCCCTTATCAGGATGGGGAGTTCCGCATGGACAGACGCGGTTTCAACCGGCGGGTGCTGCTCGGCGGCGCCGCGGCGGCGACATCGTTGTCACTGGCCGCCTCCCGGGCCGCCGGCGCCGGCACCCCGGCCGCGACGGCCCCGGCCGGCGGCCAGGTGCGGCACCTCAGGCTGTACGCCGAGAAGCTCCCCGACGGGCAGCTCGGCTACGGCTTCGAGAGGGGCCGGGCCACCATCCCGGGCCCGCTGATCGAGGTGAACGAGGGCGACACCGTCCACATCGAGTTCGAGAACACCCTGGACGTGCCGGCGAGCCTGCACGTGCACGGCCTCGACTACGAGACCTCCAGCGACGGCACGGCACTGAACCACAGCGACGTGGAACCGGGCGGCTCGCGCACCTACACCTGGCGCACCCACCTCCCCGGCCGCCGCGCGGACGGCACCTGGCGGGCCGGCAGCGCGGGCTACTGGCACTACCACGACCACGTCGTCGGCACGGAACACGGCACGGGCGGCATCCGCAAGGGCCTCTACGGACCGGTGATCGTCCGGCGCAGGGGCGACGTCCTGCCCGACGCCACCCACACGATCGTCTTCAACGACATGACGATCAACAACAGGCCCGCCCACAGCGGCCCGGACTTCGAGGCCGTCGTGGGCGACCGCGTCGAGTTCGTGATGATCACGCACGGCGAGTACTACCACACCTTCCACCTGCACGGACATCGCTGGGCCGACAACCGCACCGGTGCGCTCACCGGCCCGGACGACCCCAGCCAGGTCGTCGACAACAAGATCGTCGGCCCGGCCGACTCCTTCGGCTTCCAGGTGATCGCGGGAGAGGGCGTGGGCGCCGGCGCGTGGATGTACCACTGTCATGTGCAGAGCCACTCCGACATGGGGATGGTGGGCCTGTTCCTGGTGCGCAAACCGGACGGCACGATCCCCGGGTACGACCCGCACACCCCGCACGACCCCCAGGAATCCCAGGAATCCCAGGAGCCCCACGAGCACTGACGGACCCCGGACGGCGGACCCGCCGTCCCGGCAGCGAGAGCGCTCTCACCTCCTCCCCCCCGCCGCGGCTATCCTGAGCCGCACCGCACCGAGGAGGAGCCCCGAAGTGAGCGACACAGCGCCCCGTCCCACGCTGGAGGCAGTGGCCGCGCGGGCCGGGGTCTCGCGGGCGACCGTCTCACGGGTCGTCAACGGCGGTGACGGGGTCCGCGAGCCGCTCGTCGAGCGGGTGCGGCGCGCCGTGGACGAACTCGGGTACGTCCCCAACCAGGCCGCGCGCAGCCTGGTGACCAGGCGGCACGACGCCGTCGCCGTCGTCATCGCCGAACCCGAGACCCGGGTCTTCGCCGACCCCTTCTTCGCCCTGCAACTGCGCGGCATCAGCAAGGAGCTGACCGCTCACGACAACCAACTCGTGCTGCTGCTCACCGAGGGCCGCGACGACCACGTCAGGGTCGCCCGTTATCTCGCCGGCGGCCACGTCGACGGCGCCCTCGTCTTCTCCCTCCACGTCGACGACCCGCTCCCCGGACTGATCCAGGGCGCCGGGGTGCCGACGGTGTTCGGCGGCCGCCCCGGCTGGGGCGACGGCACGCGCGACGTCAGGTACGTGGACAGCGACAACCGGGGCGGCGCCCGAGAGGCCGTACGGCACCTCGTCGGACTCGGCCGTACCCGCGTCGCGCACATCACCGGGCCGCTGGACCAGACCTCCGCGGCGGACCGGCTCCAGGGCTTTTGGGACGTGATGGGGGACGCCGGCCCGCGGCTCGTGGTGGAGAGCGACTTCACCCCCGGCGGCGGTGAGCGCGCCATGCGCGAGCTCCTCGACCGCTGCCCGGACGTCGACGCCGTGTTCGCCGCCAACGACCTCACCGCTTCGGGCGTCCTGCGCGTGCTGCGGGAACGCGGACTGCGGGTGCCCGAGGACGTCGCCGTGGTCGGCTTCGACGACATGGTGCCGTTGGCCGAACAGACCGACCCGCCCCTGACCACGGTCCGTCAGGACATCGAGGAGATGGGCCGCGTCATGGCCCGCCTCCTGCTGCGCGGCCCCGACCGCCGCGACACCGGGGAGCCCGCCCCGGGCACCGGCGAACCCGCCGCCCCGAACGGGCTGGTCCTGCCGACCACCCTGGTGCGCCGCGCCTCCGCGTAGACATGGTCCGGCGGGACATGGCGGGAGCCGTCCTCTTCGGCACCCGCGGCCCGGCCCCGCGGGTGCCGGCCGCATGCCGCGGGCCGCTGGTCCGCGAGCAGCGGGTGGTCGAAGGCCGGGTCCGGTGCGTCCACCGGGTGGCCGAGGCCGGGAAGCGGGCCCTCGCGCAGGACCGCGAGGCGCTCGGGGAGCCGGCCTGCGAGGTCCTGGGCGACGAGACGCCGTGGCGCCCTGGCCGGCCGATGGCGCACGGGGTCAGGAGTCGCGCGGGGTCAGGAGTCGCGTGGGACCACCAGGCCGGATTCGTGGGCGAGGACCACGGGCTGGGCGCGGTCACGGGCGTGGAGCTCGGCCATGGCCCGGTTGACGTGGGTTCCGGAGGTCAACTGGCTGATGACCGGACGGCCGGCGATCTCGTGGTGGCACAGTCCCCGCGCGGCCGGGGCGACCGCTTGGCGTTCGCGGCCGGTCGGCTCCTCCAGCCCGCTGCCGCCGTGGGTGACGTACCGGTCGATGAGCTCGCGGGTGAGCGCGGGCGCCAGGAGGGCGTCGCCGGACGGCAGGCGTACGGCACGCCGCCCCGCGCCTTCGTCCACACCCGCCCTCACCCGTCCCGGGATCCGCTCCTGATCACCGCGAAGCGTGCCCCGTCCGGATCGGCCAGCCTGGCGGTCCGGCCCACGCCCGCCACGTCCGCCGGGGCCGTCCGGACGGTGCCGCCCAGCTCCTCGGCCCGTGCCGCGACCGCGTCGACGTCCGGCACCTCGACGTACGGCAGCCAGTAGGCCGGGTACGGCGCCTCCGCGGGGTCGTCGGCCAGCGGCACGAACCCGCCGAACGCGGACTCCTCGCCCGCCCCGGCCGGGTTCACGCTGGTGTACGTGCCGGTGGGGAAGGGGACGCCCGCGGTCTCCAGGCCCAGGGCGGTGTGGTAGAACGCGGCCGCCGCGGCGATGTCCGGGGTGTACAGCTCGACCCAGCACAGCGAGCCCGGCTCACCCGCCACGTCCACGCCCTCGAGCCCGCCCGGCTGCCAGATGCCGAAGGGCACCCCCGCCGGGTCGGCGATGATCGCCGTCGTGCCCCGGTCCGTGACCTCCAGCGGCGGGAACAGCACCCTGCCGTGCGCCCGTTCGGCCGCCGCGCAGGTGGCGTCCGCGTCGGTCGTCCGGAAGTAGACCGTCCACGCCGGCGGGCCCTGCTCCGGAGCGGTCCGCATGCCGCCCGCCGCGGTCCTCCCGTCCAGCTGGAAGAAGCCGTAGCCGCCGGCGTCGGGCCCCGCCGACCGGAACCGCCAGCCGAAGAGGGCGCCGTAGAAGGCGGCCGCGCGGCCGACGTCGGACGTGCCGATGTCGAGCCAGCTCGGGGCGCCGTTGACGAAACGGGTGGTGAGCATCCTCGCCCTCCTCCTCGAAAGCCCTGTTCTCCGCACTGCTCGCGTGCGGTGCTTCCGTGCTCTGCCGAGTCTCGCACCGCCCGCCGTCCACCGCCCGCCGTCCACCGGCAACCGCTGCCGGAGCCCGGACGGCGGGCCCGGCGCGCCGCCGTGCGCCGCGGCGTGCTCCGGGGGCACCATCAGTGCGGCCGGGGCCCTGCCGGAGCGCGTATATCCGCCGTTGATGGAACGTTTTTCGCCGCGCGCCACGATGCTGCCCATGTACACCGACACGATTGACTCCCCCGACCTCGCCTGGCAGCGGCAGGCTCTGTGCGCACAGACCGGGGCGGACTTCTTCTTCCCGGAACCGGGCAGCTCGGTGCGGGAGGCCAAGCGCATCTGCGGCATGTGCGAGATGCGGTCCGCGTGCCTCGACTACGCCCTCGCCCACGACGAGCGCTTCGGTGTGTGGGGCGGCCTGTCCGAGAAGGAACGCCTGCACCTGCGTCGTGCCTCGCGCTGAGCGGGCGCGTGGCGGGGAGCCGGCGAATCCGTACGACCGCATCGCGGGGGTGTGGTCGACGGGGGTGGGCCGAGGTCGCCGCGTCCTTCGCCCGCGACGGGTGGCCGCGGCGCCGAAGGCGCCCGACGCCGAGGTGGCCGAGGCACCGGGCGCCGACGCGGTGGCGGCCGGATGCCGCGGACCGCGAACGGCCCGCACCGGGAACGTGCTTCCCGGTGCGGGCCGTTCGCGGGGTGTCGCGGTGGCGGTGGGTCAGCCGGCGGCGCGGGCCGCCATGCGGGCCTTGCGGGTCGCCAGCTTCTCGTCGAACTTCAGGGCCTCGGCGTCCAGACCGCCCATGAACAGACCGAGTTCCTCCTGCGCCTTCAGGCCCTCCGGGCCGAGGCCGTCCAGCTCCAGGACCTTCAGGTGGCGCAGGACGGGCTGGAGCACGTCGTCGTGGTGGATGCGCATGTTGTAGACCTCGCCGATCGCCATCTGCGCCGCCGCCCGCTCGAAGCCGGGGATGCCGTGGCCGGGCATGCGGAAGTTGACGACCACGTCGCGCACCGCCTGCATGGTCAGGTCGGGCGCCAGCTCGAAGGCGGCCTTCAGCAGGTTGCGGTAGAAGACCATGTGGAGGTTCTCGTCGGTCGCGATGCGCGCCAGCATGCGGTCGCAGACCGGGTCGCCGGACTGGTGGCCGGTGTTGCGGTGCGAGATGCGGGTCGCCAGCTCCTGGAAGGCGACGTAGGCCACCGAGTGCAGCATCGAGTGGCGGTTGTCCGACTCGAAGCCCTCGCTCATGTGGGACATCCGGAACGCTTCCAGCTTGTCCGGGTCGACCGCGCGCGAGGTGAGCAGGTAGTCGCGCATCACGATGCCGTGCCGGCCCTCCTCCGCCGTCCAGCGGTGCACCCAGGTGCCCCAGGCGCCGTCACGGCCGAACAGCGAGGCGATCTCGTGGTGGTAGCTGGGCAGGTTGTCCTCGGTGAGCAGGTTCACGACCAGCGCGATCCGGCCGATCTCGGTGACCTTCGACTGCTCCTTGTCCCAGGCCTCGCCGTCCTCGAAGAGGCCGGGGAAGTTGCGGCCGTCGCTCCACGGCACGTACTCGTGCGGCATCCAGTCCTTGGCGACCTTCAGATGCCGGTTCAGTTCCGTCTCGACCACTTCCTCCAGGGCGTACAGCAGCCGGGCGTCGGTCCAGACGGCGGAAGGGCTGCCGAGGTGCGGGGAGGTGATCGTCACGGGGGTACTCCAGGGGACGTGAGGCACAGCGGACTGCGTCCGGCGGGCGGTGCCGGAACCTAGAACTTACGGAATCGTAGGCTACGAACCCGTAGGTTACGTAGCCGTAGGTTAAGTTCGCTGTAAAGGCCCCTGATCAGCCGCTGTTCCACAAGGTGGCCCGGGAGGTTTCCGGACGTGCCGAAAGGCCCCGGGACACGCGGATCGCGGGGCCGAACCGGTGGCACGATCACCCGGTCAGGCGTACAGGTCCCGCAGCCGCACCGAGAGGCACGTCACACATCCCTCGAGCTTCTCGAACTCGCCGATGTCGACCACGACGGGCTCGTACCCGAGGTCGGCGAGCAGCTCCGCGGTCTTCGGCGCGCTCGCCGCGATGAGCAGTTTCGGGCCGCCGAGCAGCACCACGTGGGCGCCGGCCTCCTCGGGCACCGACAGGAACCGCGGGAACAGCGCCGGCCGGTCCACCTTCGGGATGTGCCCGATCACCGTGCCGTCGGGCAGCGCGGTGACCGCCGACTTCAGGTGCAGCACCTTGCTCACGGGGACGGCCACGACCCGCGCCCCGAGCGGTTCGAAGGTTTCCCGCACCTGCTGGACGCCGGCCGTGTTGGTGCGGCCGCTCCGGCCCACGTAGACCGTGTCGCCGCACTTGAGGACGTCGCCGCCGTCCAGCGTGCCCGGCTCCCAGATCCAGTTGACCGAGCAGCCCAGCCGGGCCACGGCCTCCTCGACCCCGGCGGTCTCCGCGCGCCGGGACTCGGCGCCGGACCGCGCGATCAGGGCGACGTTGCGGTACATCACCACCGTGTCCTCGACGAACACGGCGTCCGGGCAGTCGTCGGCGGGGTCGACCTCGACGGTCTCCCAGCCCGTCGACCGCAGGGCCTCGGCGTAGGCCTCCCACTGCTCCAGGGCGAGGTCCACGTCGACCGTCCCGCGCTCGACGTGCGTCACCAGACCTTCGGCGAGGCGCGGGCCGGGGCGGCGGATGAGGGCCTTCTTGCTGGGCACGTCCAGATCTCCGAATCGGCGGTGGCTGACCGGCGCCGGGTGCGGGGCGCCGGTCAGCCATCATGCAGGGCCCGTCCACCACGGCAAAACCCTCGCCGCCGGGCTGTGGCCCTCCTGAGACCCGCCGCGCTACACCGGGTCCGCCAGCTCCTGGGCCGAGGTCTCCCGCAGTTCCCCGTCCAGCAGCAGCCAGCGCGTGATGCCGATCGACTCCAGGAACGGCAGGTCGTGGCCGGCCACGATCAGGGCGCCCTCGTAGGACTCCAGGGCCGACGTCAGCTGCCGGACGCTCGCCATGTCGAGGTTGTTCGTCGGCTCGTCCAGCATCAGCAGCTGCGGCGCGGGCTCGGCCAGCATCAGCGCCGCGAGCGTCGCCCGGAACCGTTCGCCGCCCGACAGCGTCGCCGCCTTCCGGTCGGCGCGGGCGCCCCGGAACAGGAAGCGGGCCAGCCGGGCCCGGATCCGGTTGCCGGTCGCGTCCGGCGCGAAGCGGGCCACGTTCTCGGCGACCGTCAGCCCGTCGTCGAGGACGTCCAGCCGCTGCGGCAGGAAACGCAGCGGCACGTGCGCGCGTGCCTCGCCCGCCACCGGGTCCAGCTCCCCGGCGATCGTGCGCAGCAGCGTCGTCTTGCCCGCGCCGTTGCGCCCCACCAGCGCCACCCGCTCGGGCCCGCGCAGGTCGAGACCGCCCGCCACGCGCGCGCCGTACGCGAGCCGCAGGTCCAGCAGGGTGAGCACCTCACGGCCCGGCGGCACGGCCGTGTGGGGCAGGTCGACGCGGATCTCGTCGTCGTCGCGGACCGCCTCGACGGCCTCGTCGAGCCGCTCCCTGGCCTCGGCGAGCCTCTCCTCGTGCAGGATGCGGTGCTTGCCGGCGGACTCCTGCGCCGCCCGCTTGCGCGCCCCCATCACGATCTTCGGCTCGCGTTTCTGGTCCCACATCTTCTGCCCGTACCGCTTGCGCCGGGCGAGTTTCATGTGGGCCTCGGACAGTTCGCGTCTCTGCTTGCGCAGGTCGGACTCCGCGGCGCGCACCATCCGCTCGGCGGCCTCCTGTTCGGTGGCGAGCGCCTGCTCGTAGGCCGAGAAGTTGCCGCCGTACCAGGCCACCTCCCCGGCGCGCAGGTCGGCGATCTGGTCGACGAGTTCGAGCAGTTCCCGGTCGTGGCTGACGACGACCAGCACGCCCGGCCAGCCCGCGACGGCCGCGTACAGCCGCCGCCGGGCGTACAGGTCGAGGTTGTTGGTCGGTTCGTCGAGCAGCAGGACGTCCGGCCGGCGCAGCAGCAGCGCGGCCAGCCGCAGCAGGACGGACTCGCCGCCGGACACCTCGCCGACGGTGCGGTCCAGGCCGATGCGGCCGAGTCCGAGTTCGCCGAGGGTGGCCAGGGCGCGTTCCTCGACGTCCCAGTCGTCGCCGAGGGTCTCGAAGTGCTCCTCGGCCCCGTCGCCGCCCTCGATGGCGTGCAGCGCGGCCCGGCGGGCGGCGATGCCGAGGACCTCGTCGACGCGGAGGGAGGTGTCCAGCGTGACGTTCTGCGGGAGGTAACCGATCTCGCCGGCCGTGCGGACGGTCCCGTCGGAGGGGGTGAGTTCGCCGGCGATCAGCTTCAGCAGGGTCGACTTGCCGGCGCCGTTGACGCCGACGAGCCCGGTCCGGCCGGGGCCGAAGGCGACGTCGAGTCCGTCGAGGACGGGGGTGCCGTCGGGCCAGACGAAGGAGAGGGACGTACAGGTGATCGAATGTGACAAGGGGGCCTCGCGGTCGTGTGTGCGGTCAGGACGACGCGTATCGAGACACCGGAGGGCGGCGACCACCGCGGGAGCGGGGGAGCGCGGGGCCATGTGGAATGCCACGGGAACCCGTGGGAAGGCCCTGCTCCGCAAGGACGGCTCGAACGCCGAGGTCGCACGCGACGCCCACACCCGAGGGGTGTACGGCGTGGTGTCTCAGGACCTCAGACGAGCAACGTCCTTCTCCTGTCGGCGGCAACAGATTCACCACCGACGGTAGGAGGGCCGGGAAGGGCTGTCAACGGATTAACTGATCGTTTCAGAATGAGGTTCGCAGGCGGCGGAGGCATATGAGGCTGCAGGCCAGTTCGAGCAGGCCCTGGTGGAGATCAGCGCGTCG
>NZ_JBIVKQ010000036.1:0-68234 GCF_044750845.1 Streptomyces sp. NPDC088766
GAGTACATCCAGTACGCGGGTCATGCTCCGCCTTGCGAGGCACCGCACCGGACGCCGCGAGCTTTCCGGCAAACCTTTCCGGTCACAGCACTAGGCGGCGTCAGGCCCGATCGCCCCGCGGTTCGAAGACCGGGGCCGCCCACCGGGGCGGAGGCTCGGGGCGGTTCTGGCCTGCTGCCGCGAGTCCGCGGTCCGCCTCCGTCGGCGGATGTCGCCGGGGTGAGCCGGACAGCAGTGCCGTCCTCAGTGCGGCGACGAACGCGAGGCAGGTGGGGTGGCGGGCGTCGGGGGTCTTGGCGAGGGCCTGCGCGAAGACGTCGTCGACGGCGGGCGGCAGGTCGGGGCGGGCGGTGGTGAGCGGGGGCGGCTCGTCGTACTGGTGGGCCCACAGCAGGGCCATGTCGTCGTCGCGCCGGAACGGCGGGTGGCCCGCGAGGGTCTCGTAGACCACGCACGCCAGGCCGTACACGTCGCAGCGGCCGTCGACCGGGCGGCCGGAGATCTGCTCGGGGGCGACGTAGTCGAGGGTGCCGACGAACTGGCCGACGGTGGTGAAGCCGGTGAGGGACAGCGACTTCTTCGTCAGGCCGAAGTCGGTGAGGTAGACGTGTTCGGGGTGGTCGCTGTCGGTGCCGCGGTCCATCAGGATGTTGCCGGGTTTGACGTCGCGGTGGACGAGGCCGTGCTCGTGGGCGGCGTCGAGGGCGGAGGCGACCTGGGCGGCGATCCGGGCGGCGGCGGCCGGCTGCAGCGGTCCGCGGTCGTCGAGGAGGTGGCGCAGGTCGCCGCCGGCGACGTACCGCATGGCGATGTAGAGGAGTCCGTCGGTCTCGTCGGCCTCGAAGACCGGCACGATGTGCGGGTGGTCGATCGCCGCGGCGACCCGGGACTCGTGGGTGAAACGCTTGCGGAAGGTGTCGTTGCGGGCAAGTTCGGGGGCGAGCAGTTTGAGCGCGACGGTCCGTTCCAGGCGCAGGTCGCGGGCGCGGTACACGACGGCCATGCCGCCGCGTCCGATCTCCCGCTCGATGCGGTAGCCCGCCACCTGGCGGCCGATCAGGTCGGAGGGCCGGCCGGAGAAGGGGCTCGTCGTCTCGCGGGTCACCGGCGTTCGCCGTCGGGCGTCACGACCCGGGTCGGGGCGTGGCCGATGTCCGGGCCGCCCTCCGGGCCACTGTCGGGGCCGCCGTCCTGGCCGCCGTGCGGACCGGCGTCCCGGCCGCCGTCCTGGACCGCGGCGGGCGGGTCGTCGGCCGCGTAGGTGCTCAGCCGGCTGCCGTCGCCGTACACCCAGCAGAACCAGGCGGGGTCGTAGAGCCAGACGGACTCGCCGTCGACGACCACGCCGATCCGCAGGCCCTGGGTGCGGTGGTGGAAGGCCTCGCCGTCGAGGCCGCCCGTGGCGAGTTCCTCGACGGCGGCGCGGTAGCGGGCGAGGGCCTGTTCGGTGCGGCCGAGCAGGGGGCGCGGGTCGGCGGCGGTGGTGGGGGGGTCGTCGGGGAGGGGCGGGTCCTGGGGCACGGCGACGAGGTAGCGGCCGTCCACCCAGGCCGACCAGCCGTTGGAGCACAGTACGTGTCCCCAGTCGCCGCGCCGCTCGACGAGCCGGACGGGCAGCAGCGGGTCGAGGGGGACGGTGGGCCGGGCCGGGTCGGGGGTCTCCCAGGCGGGCATGCCCTGCTGGGGGACGACGTGCGTGGGCCGGAAGCCGGGGTGCGTCATCGCGGGCCTACTTCCGCATCACGGCGGGTTCGTGCCGGCGCAGCAGCCGGGAGACGACGAATCCGAAGGCGGCCGAGAGCACGACGAGCATGCCCACGTTGAGCAGCCACACCCCCGTCGAGTGCGCGAACAGCGGGTCGCCGGTGAGGTCGCCGGGCACGATCCGGGCGAGGTCGAGGGTGCCGGCCATGGCGGCGAACGCCCAGCGGGAGGGGATGAGCCAGGCGAGCTGTTCGAGGCCCGGCACACCGTCCAGCGACAGCAGGGCGCCGCAGAAGACGACCTGGACGATGGCGAGGAGCACCAGCAGCGGCATGGTCACCTCTTCCTTGCGCACCAGGGCGGAGACCACCAGGCCGAGCATCATCGCCGTGAAGGCGAGCAGGGCGACCGCGACGGTGATCTCGGCCAGCGGGGGCATCAGGACGCCCTCTCCGCCGGGGGCGCCGAGGTCGACGCCGAGCAGGGCGACGAGCGTGAGCACGACCGCCTGCACGACGGTGACCGCGCCCAGCACGACGACCTTCGACATCAGGTACGCCGATCTGGACAGGCCGACGGCGCGTTCGCGCTGGTAGATCACGCGTTCCTTGACGAGTTCGCGTACGGCGTTGGCGGCGCCGGTGAGGACGCCGCCGACGCACAGGATCAGCAGCGCGTTCATCGCGGTGTCCCGGGTGAGCCGGTCGCCGGCGAGCGCGCGGGCCATGGCCCCCATCACGAACGGCAGGGCGATCATGATGACGAGGAAGGTGCGGTCGGCGCTCAGCGCGGCCGTGTAGCGGCGGACGAGGGTGCCGAGCTGGGCGCCGCGGCTGCGCGGGCGGGGCGGCGCCGGTACGACGATCGCGTCGGAGTGCGGCAGCAGCGGCTGGGCGCTGGAGTCGACGACGTACCGGCGGTGGAGGGGGGAGGCGGCGTACTCCCCGGCCCAGTCGCGGTCCCGGTCCCGTTCGAAGGCCTCGAAGGCCTCGGGCCAGTCGACGAACCCGAAGAAGGCGAGGGCGTCGTCGGGCGGGCCGTAGTAGGCGATCCGGCCGCCGGGGGCGAGGACGAGGAGACGGTCGCAGACGTCGAGGCTGAGGACGCTGTGGGTGACGACGACGACCGTGCGGCCGTCGTCGGCGAGGCCGCGCAGCATGTGCATCACCGAGCGGTCCATGCCGGGGTCGAGTCCGGAGGTCGGCTCGTCGAGGAAGAGCAGGGACGGTTTGGTCAGCAGTTCCAGGGCGACGCTGACGCGTTTGCGCTGGCCGCCGGAGAGGCTGTGCACGGGCTGGTCGGCGCGCTGTTCGAGGCCCAGTTCGCGGATGACCTCCGCGACGCGCGCCCGGCGTTCGGCCTTGGCGGTGTCCTGGGGGAAACGCAGTTCGGCGGCGTAGGTCAGCGCGCCGCGGACGGTGAGCTGGGCGTGCAGGATGTCGTCCTGCGGGACCAGGCCGACGCGCTGGCGCAGTTCGGCGTAGTCGCGGTAGAGGTCGCGGCCGTCGTAGACGACGGTGCCGTGGTCGGCGGGACGCTGCCCGGTGAGGGCGCCGAGCAGGGTGGACTTGCCGGCGCCGCTGGGTCCGACGACCGCGAGCAGGCACTTCTCCCCCACCGGGAAGGACACGTGGTCGAGGAGGACCTTGCGGCCCCGGTCGACGGCGACGGTGAGGTCCTGCACGTCCAGGGAGACCTCGCCGGTGTCGACGTACTCCTGGAGTTCGTCGCCGATCAGGCAGAACGCCGAGTGGCCGATGCCGACGATGTCTCCGGCCCCGAGGGGGGCGGCCGTGACGGGCAGGCCGTTGAGGTAGGTGCCGTTGTGGCTGCCGAGGTCGGCGATCTCGTAGGTGCCGTCGGGCAGGGCGCGCAGTTCGGCGTGGTGGCGGGAGACGACGAGGTCGTCGAGGACCAGGTCGTTGTCGGGGGCGCGGCCGATACGGACGGTGCGGGTGGGCAGCGGGCGGACGGTGGTGGGCCGGCGGAACGTCCCGGTGACGGCGGGGTTGGCCACCGCCGAGGGGCGTGGCGGTGCGGGCGGCGGGCGGCCGGTCAGGACGGCGCACGGGCCGTCGTCCGGGCTGCCGAAGCGGATGACGCTGCCGGGGCCGATGCTCCACTCCCGGACCCGGCGGCCGTCGGCGTAGGTGCCGTTGGTGCTGTGCTCGTCCGCGAGGGTCCAGTGGTCGCCGTCCGGCCGCAGGACCGCGTGGTGCCAGGAGACGCGGGCGTCGTCGAGGACGATGTCGCTGAGCGGGTCGCGGCCGACGTGGTAGTCGTGGCTCGGGATCATCACCGTGGTGCCCGTCTCGGTCTCCAGCACGAGTTCGGGCGCGGTGGACGTGATCGGCGACTCCGCCATGCCGGAATTCTATCGATTCGCACCGTTGCGTGCCGCGCGGGAGACCGGGCTGCGGGCCACGGAACCGCAGCGGCGGACACCGGTCAGCCGACCGGCATCACCAGCGGCGGTACGGTGCGCTGCATGCGCAGGGCGTCGACGGACTCGGCGAGCAGTTCGTACTCGGTGGTCTCGTCGCTGGCGGCGATCCGCACCAGCCGGCCGGCCGCCAGTTCGTCGGCGATCAGTTCCTGCTGGTCGACGTCGGCGCACCAGGCCCTCAGCAGGCGGGGGACGTCCGGCACGGTGTCGGAGACCGGGACGAGGGCGCTGGGCGGGATGCCCGTGCTCTCCGGCCGGGGATCGAGCCGCTCGGCGATCCAGGAGGCCCGGTCCCTCAGCCACCACAGGGCGAGCGCCAGCGTCGGGGCCCGGTAGGTGCCGAGCGGGACCCCGATGCGGCGTCCGTCGCACACTCCGTACGCGGTGACATGGCACAGGAATTCGTCGTGCACGTCCTTCTCCCCCGTCGCTCGCTGCCGGTGCGGGCCTCGCTTTCCGTGCGGCTCCTGCGGGGTGAACTGCCCCTTGGGTTTGAGTATGTTGACTACTGAAACACTGTCACCATGCTTTTTTGGCCAGTCTCTTGGCATATTCCCCGACGTTCATGGCCGAAATACGGCAGGCCCGGGTCGGCGCCGTCATCACCCGTGGGGCAATCGACCGGGCGGGCGGGCGCGGGCAAGGTGGTCGCACCGGATCGGCGAAGCCCGAATCCGTGTCCTGACCAGCATCGACGACCCGTTGGGGGCTGATTTCCCCTGTCCGCGCAGACCGACCGCCACCAGCACGCCGTCGCCCGCCACCAGCACACCGTCGCCCGCTGCTTCGAGGCCTGGAACGCCCGCGAGCCCCGGAACCCGGGCCGAGGCCGTGGCCGACGCCTGGGCCCCGCAGGGCAGCTGCACCGACCCTCTCTCCGACGTACGCGGCCACGAGGGGATCACGGCCGTCGTCACGGCGGCACAGGACCGGTTCCCCGGTTTCGCCTTCCGGCTCACCGGCACGGTCGACGGCCACCACGACACGGCCCGCTTCGCCCGGGAGCTGGTGAGCGAGGCGGGCGGGTCGGCGCCGGCGGCCGGCTCCGACGTGATCACGCTGGACGCCGACGACCGCATCGTCGCCGTCCTCGGATTCCTCGACCGGGTGCCCGCCGGGGCATGACCGGTGAATTCCTCCGCTCGCGGCGGTCAGCCCGGGGAAAGGCGATGATCGCCGCGAACGGAGGACGCCGTGCACGAAACCGTGCACGACACCGCGGAAGCGGAATTCACCGCCGTTCTTGGCGAGAGCTTCGAGAAGAGGCGGGCGAATCCGTCACCGTCCGGCCGGCGTAACGGCTCAGCCGTTGATCACCGCGTCGATGCGGGCCAGTTCGTCCGCCTCGAACTCCAGGTTGTCCAGGGCGCCGACGCTGTCCTCGATCTGCCGGGCGCTGCTCGCGCCGACCAGGGCGGAGGTGACGCGGCCGCCGCGCAGCACCCAGGCCAGGGCGAGCTGGGCCAGCGACTGGCCACGGGACCTGGCGATGTCGTCGAGGGCGCGGAGCTTGCCCACCAGTTCACCGGTGAGGGCGTCGGAGTTCAGGAAGGGGCTGTCGCTCGCGGCCCGCGAGTCCTCCGGGATGCCGTCGAGGTAGCGGGCGGTGAGCACGCCCTGCTCCAGCGGGGAGAAGACGATGGAGCCGACCTGGAGCTCGTCCAGCGCGTCCAGCAGGCCCTCGCTCTCGGGGCGCCGGTCGAGCATCGAGTAGCGCGGCTGGTGGATGAGCAGCGGCGTGCCCAGCTCGCCCAGGATGCGGGCGGCCTCGCGGGTCTGCTCGGCCGAGTAGTTGGAGACGCCGACGTACAGCGCCTTGCCCTGCTGGACCGCGGAGTGCAGGGCGCCCATCGTCTCCTCCAGCGGAGTCTCCGGGTCGGGGCGGTGCGAGTAGAAGATGTCGACGTGGTCCAGGCCCATCCGCTTCAGGCTCTGGTCCAGCGAGGACAGCACGTACTTGCGCGAGCCCCACTCGCCGTAGGGACCCGGCCACATCAGGTAGCCGGCCTTGGTGGAGATCACCAGCTCGTCGCGGTACGGCGCGAAGTCGGCCTTCAGGAATTCGCCCAGCGCGGACTCGGCGGCGCCGGGCGGCGGGCCGTAGTTGTTCGCCAGGTCGAAGTGGGTGATGCCGAGGTCGAAGGCGCGGCGCAGGATGGCCCGCTGGGTCTCCACGGGACGGTCGGGCCCGAAGTTGTGCCACAGTCCGAGCGACAGCGCGGGGAGCTTCAGGCCACTGCGTCCGGTGCGCCGGTAGGGCATGTGCGCGTAGCGGTCGGGGTGTGCGGTGTACAACGCGACTCCAGGGGGGGTTCGGCTCGGAAGACCGGTCCCGGCAACGGCAGGTCGGCCACGGGACCGTCATCCACTCTCGCCCTGCCTGCGGGTAGTGGTCCAACAGAAGAATCCGATGGAATTCAGCGGATAGGCTTCTCAATCATGGAACTGCGCCACCTCCAGCACTTCGTCGCGGTCGCCGAGGACCAGCACTTCACCCGGGCCGCCGAACGCCTGATGGTCTCCCAGTCGGGGCTGTCGGCGTCCATCCGCGCGCTCGAGCGGGAGCTGCGGGCGCCCCTGTTCGTCCGCACGACCCGCCGGGTGACGCTGACCGAGGCGGGCCGCGCGCTGCTGGCGGAGGCGGAACGGATCCTGGTGCAGGTGCGCGCCGCGCACGAGGCGGTGGCGGCCGTGCAGGGCGTGGTGCGCGGCACCCTCTCGGTGGGCACCGAGCAGTGCATCGCCGGGGTGCACGTGGCGGGGCTGCTGGCCGCGTTCCGGCGGCGCCACCCGGATGTGGAGATCCGGCTCCGGCAGTCCGGCTCGGGCGCGCTCGCCGAGGAGGTGGCCGCCGGGCGGCTGGACCTGGCCTTCGCCTACCGCACGCAGGCGGACAGCGACCAGCTGCGTTCCGCCTCGCTCGCCGGTGAGCCGATGTACGTGCTGTGCCATCCCGACCACCGGCTCACCGGCGCCGCGGCCGCGCCGACC
Organism: Streptomyces sp. NPDC088766; assembly: GCF_044750845.1. Lineage (NCBI taxonomy): Bacteria > Bacillati > Actinomycetota > Actinomycetes > Kitasatosporales > Streptomycetaceae > Streptomyces > Streptomyces sp. NPDC088766. The sequence continues at coordinate 7,142 of NZ_JBIVKQ010000036.1, forward strand.
CCGGCCGACGTCGCCGACGAGGTGTTCGTCGACTTCCACCCCGACTGGGGCCCGCGCCGCGCCACCGACGCGGCCTTCGCGGCGGCCGGGGTCCGCCGGACGGTCGCGCTCGAGGTCAACGACGTGCACAGCCTGCTGGACCTGGTGGACGAGAACCTCGGCGTCGCCGTCGTACCGCGCCACTTCCGGCACAAGCGGGAGGCGCTCACCGCGCTGCCCCTCGAGGGGACGGGCGAGGTGGTGTACGAGACGGTCGCCCTGCTGCCGCCCGCCCGGGCGACCAGCCCGGCGGCACGCGCGCTGATGGCCCTGCTGGAGACGGAGCGCGGCGGATAGGGCCCGGCCGGGAGGCGGCGCCGGGGCGGCGGGTGCGCGATGGTGGACGTATGCATGCCAAGGACATCCTCATCGACGGCTACGGCCGCGTCCGGGAAGAGGTCCACGCCGCCGTCGCAGGCCTCGACCCGGACGACCTCAACGCCCGGCCGGCCGCCGGGACGAACTCGGTCGCCTGGCTGGTCTGGCACCTCACCCGCGTCCAGGACGACCATGTCGCCGACGCCTTCGGGCTCGATCAGGTGTGGCTCTCACAGGACTGGGAGAAACGCTTCGGCCTGCGTCTGCCGCGCCGGGACACCGGGTACGGGCACAGCGCGGCGCAGGTCGCCGAGGTACGGGTCGCCGACGGCGACCTGCTGACCGGTTACCACGACGCCGTCCACGCGCAGACCCTCCGGGCGCTGCGCGGGGTGACCGCGGCGGACCTGGAGCGCGTCGTGGACGAGCGCTGGGACCCGCCGGTCACGCTCGGCGTACGCCTGGTCAGCGTCCTGTCCGACGATCTCCAGCACGTCGGACAGGCCGCCTATGTGCGCGGGCTGCTTCAGAGCGCGGCCGCGTAACCCGGCAGGACGACGTCCTCGATGAGGGCCTTGCGCTCGTCGAACGGGACGAAGGCGCTCTTGAGGGCGTTCACGGTGACGGTGCGCAGGTCCTCGACCGTCCAGCCCGCCTCCTCGACCAGCAGCGACATCTCACGCGTCATCGTCGTCCCCGAGACCAGACGGTTGTCGGTGTTGAGGGTGACGCGGAAGCCGAGGTTCTTCAGCGCGGTGATCGGGTGCTCCGCGATGGAGGTGGCGGCGCCGGTCTGGAGGTTGGACGTCGGGCACATCTCCAGCGCGACCCGGCGGTCCCGCACCCAGCCGGCCAGGCGGCCGAGCTTGCCGTCGACGATGTCGTCGGTGATGCGCACGCCGTGGCCGATGCGCTGGGCGCCGCAGACCTGGAGGGCCTGGTGGATGCTGGGCAGGCCGTGCGCCTCGCCGGCGTGGATGGTGAAGGGGACGTTCTCGCGGCGCAGGTGCGCGAAGGCGTCCAGGTGGTCGGCGGGCGGGAAGCCGTCCTCGGCGCCGGCGATGTCGAAGCCGACGACGCCGGCGTCCCGGAAGGCGACCGCGAGGTCGGCGGTGGCGCGGGTCCGGTCGAACATCCGCATGCCGCACAGCAGGGTGCCGACGCGGACCGGGGTGCCGGCGGCGGCCGCCTTGGCCATACCGGCCGCGAGGCCCTCCTGGACGGTCTCGACGACCTCGGGGAGGGTCAGGCCGCCGTCGAGCATCAGCTCGGGGGCGTAGCGCACCTCGGCGTAGACGACGCCGTCCGCGGCCAGGTCGAGAACGTACTCCTCCGCCGTGCGCAGCAGGCCCTCGCGGGTGTGCATGACGGCGAGGGTGTGCTCGAAGGTCGCTATGTAGCGGACCAGGTCACCGGAGTTGGCGGCCTCGAAGTACCAGGCGGCCAGTTCCTCCGGGTCCGTGGCCGGCAGGGTGTGGCCCACCTCGGCCGCCAGCTCGACGACGGTGGCGGGGCGCAGACCGCCGTCGAGGTGGTCGTGCAGGACGGCCTTGGGGAGCCGGCGGAGGGTGGCGGCGTCTACGCGCGTAGCGGTCATGGTGGATCTTTCCTCGGGCGGGGCTGGGCGGTGGGGCGGGGTTCCGGCCGCGGGGCGCGGAAGAGGGCGAGGGCCGGCGGGGTCAGCCGGCGGGCTGGAGCAGGTCCCAGCGGTTCCCGTACAGGTCCCGGAAGACGGCGACGGAGCCGTACGGCTCGTGGCGGGGCTCCTCCAGGAAGGCCACTCCGGCGGCGCACATCCGGGCGTGGTCCCCCGCGAAGTCGTCGGTGTGCAGGAAGAACCCGACCCGTCCGCCGGTCTGGTCGCCGACCCGGGAGCGCTGGGCGTCGCCCTTGGCCCTGGCCAGCAGCAGGCCGGTGCCGTCCTGGTGATCGCCGGGCCGCACGACGACCCAGCGCGATCCGTCGGGACGCGCCTCGTCCTCGACGAGGCGGAAACCGACGGCCTCGGTGTAGAAGCGGATCGCCTCGTCGTAGTCGTCGACGACGAGGGTGACCAGGGCGATGCGACTCATCGGGACCTTTCGGGAGGGCTGATCAGCGAGAGAGGTTATACGTAAAACCTCACGGACGCCAGTCGCTTCCGAAGGAACCGGGTCGGACCTGGACCCGCGCCGCGTGCGCGGCCGGGGCGGGCGCCGGCCCGGGCGGGCCGGGCGGGCCGGCGCCCTTGGGCTCCTCACCCTCCCCGGGTTCCGCCCACGCCCCGCCGGCCCGACCGGGGACGCGCCGGTCGGCCTTGCGCGCCGGCCCGACCGGCGCGGGTGGCGCCATCCGGTCCGCGGCGAGGTCAGGGCAGGGTCGGAATGCGGGGCCCCGGTCGGTGACGGCGACGGTGTGTTCGATGCGGGCGGCCCTGCTGCCGTCGGTGGTGCCGAGGTCGACCGCCTTGCGCAGGACGGCGATCGACCGGTCACGGTCGCCCGGGGCGCCGAGGCGGAAGGCGGCGTCGCCCGTGAGCCGCATCGTGCCGAGGCCGATGCGGCTCACGGTCGTGTCGCCGGGTCTCCAGGTTCCCGCGGCGTCCGCGGTGATCGGATCAGAGGCCATCGGCGAAGTGTGGCGCAGACCCTTCGGGTTCACAGGCCCTTCGGGTTCAGCAGTAGAGGTTGCCGCCCGGGGAGACGCCCAGGATCTGGGCGAACTGCTGATATTTGGTCACCCGGCTCTGCACCTGCGCCGGGTTCTTGCCGTCGCACTCCAGGGAGCCGTTGATGGAGCGTATGGTCTGGCCGAACCCGGCGCCGTTGACCATGGCGTTGTGCGGCGTCATGGTGCCGGGACCGCTCTGGGTGTTCCAGTACCACAGGGCCGTCTTCCAGGCCACGGCCGCGTCGTTCTGCACCAGCCAGGGGTTGTTGAGGAGGTCGATGCCGAGCGCGTCGCCCGCGGCCTTGTAGTTGAAGTTCCAGCTGAGCTGGATGGGGCCGCGCCCGTAGTAGGCGGCCTGGCCGGCCGGGCAGCCGTACCACTGGCTCCAGTCGCAGTAGTGCGGGTAGTTGGCGGTGTTCTGCTCGACGACGTGCACCAGACCGCCGGTCTCGTGACCGACGTTGGCGAGGAACGCCGCCGCCTCCTGCTTCTTGGTGGTGTCGCCGCCGGTGGTGGTGAAGCCGGGGTAGGCGCTGAGGGCGGCGGTGAGGCCGCTGTAGGAGTAGAAGGAGTTCCGGCCCGGGAACATCTGGTTGAACTGCGCCTCGGTGACCACGAAACGGCCGGCCGGCGTCCCGGGGCCGGTGTCGCAGGCGTACGGCTCCCAGTACCAGGTGCTGATGACGGGGTCGTAGCCCGGGTTGTCGTGCTCGGCCACGTAGGCCCTGCCGTCGGTGTAGCGGACGATGTCGCCGGTGCGGTAGGCCTTGCCGGCCACCCAGTCGGGATAGCTCGAACAGGCGGCGGCGGACGCGCTCGTGGCCGGCAGGAGCACCGGCACGGCACCGGAGAGGACGAGTGCGGTCACGACCGCGGAGATACGGCGCCTCGACACGGGATCAACTCCTTCACGGAGCACGGCCGTCCCCGGCACGGGGCAGGGCGGAGCCGGGCCTCGTGCGCGTACCGGTGAAGCCGGTCACGGCTCGGGGCGGCCGTGGTGGGGGGATGTCGGGGCACACTCAACCGCTTTGGTCTGTACCAGTCAAGGGTGTAGACCAGTCGATCCGGCCGGGCCGCGGCCGGACCGACTGTCCGGGGTGTCGCCGGAACCTCCCGCGATCCGGGAGGACGGTCCTGCTCGGCGACCCTGCCCGGCGGCTCAGCCCAGCGGCTCAGCCCAGCGGCTTCTCCAGCACCGCCTTGCGGTGGCTGAAGGTCTCCATCGAGTACCGGCCGTGGTAGTTGCCCATGCCGCTCTCCCCCACTCCGCCGAACGGCAGGTCGGAGACGGTGAGATGGGCGAGCGGCAGACCGTGGCCGAGGCCGCCGGAGGAGGTCTCGGCGGCGATGCGCGCACGGGTCTCCTCGGACCGGGAGAAGACGTACAGCGCGAGGGGCTTGTCGCGGTCGTTGATGAACGCGATCGCCCCGTCGAGGCCGTCGACGGTCACGATCGGCAGGATCGGGCCGAAGATCTCCTCCCCCATGACGGGCGAGGCGGGGTCGACGTCGGCCAGGACGGTCGGCGCGATGTACTTGTCCGCACGGTCGCTGCCGCCGCCGACCACGACGCGGCCGGAGTCGAGCAGGCCGGTGAGCCGGTCGAAGTGGCGCTCGTTGACGATCCGGCCGTACTCGCCGGAGGCCTGCGGGTCGGGGCCGTAGACCTTCTCGACGGCCTGGGCGAGGAGGGGTTCCAGGGCGGCGGCGGTCGCGGGGTCGGTGAGGACGTAGTCGGGGGCGACGCACGTCTGGCCGGCGTTGAGGAACTTGCCGCGGGCCAGCCGGTCGGCGACGACGGCGAGGTCGGTGTCGCGGTCGACGAACGCCGGTGACTTGCCGCCGAGTTCGAGGGTGACCGGGGTGAGGTGCTCGGCGGCGGCCCGCATCACGATGCGGCCGACGGTGCCGTTGCCGGTGTAGAAGATGTGGTCGAACCGTTCGGCCAGCAGAGCCGTGGTCTCCGGGACGCCGCCCTCGACGACGGCGACCGCGTCGGTGTCGAGGTGGGCGGGCAGCAGCCGGGCCAGTGCGGCGGAGGTCGCCGGGGCCAGCTCGCTGGGCTTGACGACGACGGCGTTGCCCGCGGCGAGGGCGCCGACGAGCGGGGCGAGCAGCAACTGGGCGGGGTAGTTCCAGGGCGCGATGACGAGGACGACACCGAGCGGGTCGTACTGGGTCCAGGCCCGGGCGTCGGCGCCGAGGTGGGCGGGGGCCGGGGCGGGCTCGGGACGCAGCCAGTCGTCGAGGTGGCCGAGGGTGTGGTCGATCTCGCGGATCGTGAAGTCGATCTCGGTGCGGTAGGCCTCGGTGGCGCTCTTGCCGAGGTCGGCGTGGAGGGCTGCGGCCAGGTCCTCGCCCCGTTCCGTGAGCATCTCGCGCAGGCGGCGCAGCTGTCCGGTCCGCCAGGCGGCGGGCTTGGTGCGGCCGGTGCGGAAGGTTGCGCGCAGCCGGGCGACGACGTCGGCGGGCTGCTCGGGGATGGCGGTGGTCACGGTGCCTCGCTGGTGGTGCGCGGGCTTCTCAGCCCTGGGTACGGGTGGCGAGCGGTCGGCTCGGTGTATATGCCAACCTTTCATGCGCCAAAACATATTCCCCGGCTCGGCCGCTTTCCCGCGCGGCCCTCCCGCCGGGATCAGCGGGTCGGCTCGCCGCGGCGCCGCTCGAGGTGGGCCCGCTCGGCCGGGCTGTCGGTGAGCGCGAGCGCGCGCTCGTACGCACGCGCCGCCTCGGGGGTGCGGCCCAGCCGGCGGAGCAGGTCGGCGCGGACCGCGTGCCACACGTGGTAGCCGTCGAGACCGAGCGCGTCCACGAGGTCGAGGGCCCGGCTCGGGCCCTCGACCTCGGCCACGGCGACCGCCCGGTTGAGGGCCACGACCGGGCTCGGGGCGACGGCCGTCAGCTGGTCGTACAGGCACAGGATCTGGCCCCAGTCGGTGGCCCCGGCGGTCGGTGCGTCACTGTGGACGGCCTGGATCGCGGCCTGGATCTGGTACGGGCCCGGCCGGTCGCGGCGCAGGCAGCGGCGGACCAGGTCCTGGCCCTCCGCGATCAGGTCGCGGTCCCAGCGCCCGCGGTCCTGCTCGGGCAGCGGCACCAGTTCCCCGTGCGCGCCGCGGCGGGCCGGCCGGCGCGACTCGACGAGCAGCATGAGTGCGAGCAGGCCCGACGCCTCGGGCTCGTCCGGCATGAGGCCGACGAGGAGCCGGCCGAGGCGTACCGCCTCGTCGCACAGGCCGGGCTCGCCCGTGTAGCCCTCGTTGAAGATGAGGTAGACGACGGCCAGGACGCCCTGGAGCCGGTCGGGCAGGTCGGCGTCGCGGGGCACCCGGTACGGGATCCGGGCGTCGCGGATCTTCCTCTTGGCGCGGACCAGCCTCTGAGCCATCGTCGGCTCGGGCACGAGGAAGGCGCGGGCGATCTGCCGGGTGCTCAGTCCGCCGAGGAGCCGCAGGGTGAGGGCGACCCGTGTCCGCGGTGCGAGCGCCGGGTGGCAGCAGGTGAAGATCAGCCGGAGCCGGTCGTCGTGCACGGGGCCCTCCTCGGCGGGCGGGGTGGACGCACGCAGCACGGCGGCCTCCGCGTGCCGGGCGTCCCGGGACGACTCGCGGCGCAGCCGGTCGATCGCCCGGTTGCGGGCGGTGGTGATGATCCAGCCGGCCGGGCTCGGCGGCACGCCGGTCTGCGGCCAGCGGCGCACGGCCGTGGTGAACGCGTCCTGCACCGCTTCCTCGGCGAGGTCGATGTCGCCGAGGAAGCGGACGAGGACGGCGACGGCACGGCCGTACTCCGCGCGGAACACGGCCTCGACGTCGAGGGGCATCAGGCCTCGCCCATGAAGGGGCGCACCTCGACGGGCAGGGTGGTGGCCCAGGTCGCGCGGCGGCCCCAGTGCAGGGCGGCGTCCAGGTCCGGGGCCCTGACGACGCAGATCCCGCCGAGGTGTTCCTTGCCCTCGGCGTACGGCCCGTCGGTGACCAGCACGTCGCCGCCCCCGGGCCGCAGCACGGTGGCCGTCTCCGGGCCGTGCAGTCCGCCGGCGAAGACCCAGGCGCCGGCCTCGCGCAGCTCCTGGTGGAAGGTCTCGAGGTTGCGGCCGATCCGCGCCATCTCCTCCCCCTCGGGGGGCTCTCCGCCGGTGGGGGTGATCACGCTGAGCAGGTAGTACTTCATGACGGCCTCCGTGACGTGGTCCATGGCACCGCCGTGCCGCGGTGCCCTTCACCTCCTACACGAACGGCACGCCCCCGGATCGACACCCCGCGCGCCGGCACGGGAAGAATCTGCTCCATGACCGCACCGCACCCGCTCGTCACCCGTGCCCGGCACCTCGCGGACACCCTCCTGGCCCCGCACGCCGAAGAGGTGGACCGGACGGAGGTCCCCGCCGGTCATCTCGCAAAGATCCGGCGCTCGGGCCTGCTCGGCCTGCACGCGCCCGAGGAGTACGGCGGTTCGGCCGCGCCCGCGTCGGTGGTGCGGGAGACGGCGGAGATCCTGGCCGGGGCGTGCTGCTCGACCTGGTTCGTGCAGACGCAGCACCACACGCCGGTCCTGACGCTCGCCAGGAGCGAGAACCCGGTGCGCGAACGGCTGCTGGGTCCCCTGGCCCGCGGCGAGCTGCTGTCGGGGGTCGCCTACGCCCATCTGCGGGCGCATCCGCGGATTCCGGTGCGGGTCACCCGGGACGGCGACGGCTGGCGCTTCGAGGGGCGGGTCCCCTGGTACACGGGGTGGGGGCTGAACGACGTGATGCTGCTGGCCGGTGTGACCGACGCCGACGAGGCGCTGTTCGCCTTCACCGAGGCGCGGGAGCAGCCGGGACTGCGGGCCTCGGCACCGATGCGGCTGACCGCGCTGACCGCGGCCCGCACGGTCTCCCTGGAGCTGGACGGGCTGCGGCTGCCGGAGGAGGCGGTGGCGCTGCGGACGCCGTTCGCGCGGTGGGCCGCCACGGACCGCCCCAAGACGGTGGCCGCCAACCCGGCGGTGTTCGGTGTGACGGAGGCGGCGCTCGCCCTGCTGGACGAGGGCACGGCGGCCGCCCTGCGCGCCCGCCTCGCCGAGGTCCGTGACCGGGCCTACGCCCTGGCCGACCACCCGGTGCCGCACGAACACCTGGAGGAGCGTCTGGCCGTCAGGATCCGGGCGTACGAGGTGCTGCACGCGGCCACGACGGCAGCGGTGGTGGCGGGTGGCGGCCGGTCCCTGTCGCTGACGAACCGTGCCCAGCGGCTGGCGCGGGAGGCCCTGTTCCTCATGGTCCAGGGCCAGACGCGGGAGTCCCGCGGGGCCCACCTCGACGCCTTGGCGGGCCGCTAGCGCCGTGACCGGTGGGGCGTGGACGCACGGAGACGGCCGGCGCCCACCCGGTGGGGTGGGCGCCGGCCGTCGCTCCCGTCTCAGTCCTCGTCACCTGTCTGGACCACGACGAGGAAGGCGTCCGACTTCAGGTCCATCACCACGGTGGCGGGCTCCCCCTCGGCCCGCCGCCTGGCCGCGGACTCCTCCGCCGGCCACGATCCGCGCGGGGCTCCCGCGGGGAAACGTTCCAACACCTTCGCGCCCATAGCGGCAGACACCTCCCGATTCGATACGAACACGTCCGTCACCTACGCCTGCCCGCTGCCGGCCGAAGCATGTTCAGGATGCATCCACCCGGGCGACATCCCGGCGGTCGCGATCGCGGTCCCGGTCGTGGTCGTCGTCACGGCCGAGCCGTCCCGGCCACCAGGCGCGGGCGCCGAGGTCGCGCACCAGGGCGGGCACCAGCAGCGAACGCACCACGAGCGTGTCGAGCAGCACGCCGAAGGCGACGATGAAGGCGATCTGCACGAGGAAGGCCAGCGGAATCACGCCGAGCGCGGCGAAGGTGGCGGCCAGCACCACCCCGGCGGAGGTGATGACACCGCCGGTGCTGATCACGCCTCGCAGCACGCCCTCGCGGACCCCGTGCCGCAGGGACTCCTCACGCACCCGGGACATGAGGAAGATGTTGTAGTCGACGCCCAGCGCCACGAGGAAGACGAACCCGTACAGCGGAACGGACGGATCCGTGCCGGTGAAGCCGAACACGTGCTCGAAGACGAGGCTGGAGACCCCCAGGGTGGCGAGGAAGTTCAGCCCCACGGTGGCCACCAGCAGGGCGGGCGTGAGCAGGGAGCGCAGCAGCACGGTCAGGATGACGAAGATGATGGCGAGGACCACCGGCACGATCAGGGTGCGGTCGCGCTCGGCGGTGCGCAGGGTGTCGTACTGCTGGGCCGTGTAGCCGCCCACCAGGGCGTCCGCGCCGGGGACGGCGTGCAGCGCGGTGCGCAGCCGCGCCACCGTGTCCTTGGCCGCGTCGCTGTCCGCCGCCGCCTTCAGGGTGACGTCGACGCGGGCCCGGCCGGCGACGACGAGCGCCTCCCCGCCGGGCGCTCCGGACGCGCTCACCGCCGCGGCCGAGGCCACGCCGTCGGTCGTACGGGAGGTCTCGACCACCTTCGTCAGCCGGTCGGCGTCGGCGATGACCACCACCGGGTTGCCCGCACCGCCGGGGAAGTGCCGGGCGAGCGTCTGCTGGGCCGCCACGGACGGGGCGTCGTTGACGAAGGTCTCGTCCAGCGGGACGCCCTTGGAGGTGAGGGTGGGCGCGAACGCCGCGCAGGCGAGCAGGCCGGCCAGCGACACCGCCCACACCTTGCGGGGGGCGCGGTCCACCAGGGCCGCGACCCGGTGCCAGATCCGGCCGCCGGCACCCTGGCCGTCGGCGGGCCGGGGCTTGGCGGGCCAGTAGGCGGTACGGCCGAGCAGCACCAGGACGGCGGGGAGGAACGTCAGCGTGCTCACCACGGCGGCGATGATGCCGATGGCCCCGACGGGCCCCAGGGCCCGGTTGTTGGTGAGGTCGCTGAGCAACAGGGCGAGCAGTCCGAGGGCGACGGTCGCGGCACTGGCCACCACGGTGCTCCAGGACCGGCCCAGCGCGGCCCGCATGGCCGCGAACCGGTCCGTGCGGGAGGCGAGTTCCTCGCGGTAGCGGGCGGTCAGGAGCAGGGCGTAGTCGGTGGCCGCGCCGATGACGAGGATCGACAGGATGCCCTGGACCTGTCCGTCCACGCGCACCACGTCGTGGTCGGCCAGCACGTAGACGACGGCGCAGGCGAGGCCGAGCGCGAGGACGGCGCCGACGATGATCACCAGGGGGAGCAGCACACTGCGGTAGACGAGCAGCAGGATCACCAGGACGGTCACCAGCGCGACGGCGAGGAGCAGCCCGTCGATGCCGGCGAACGCGTCGGAGAGGTCGGCCTGGGTCGCGGCCGGTCCGGCGAGCTGGACGGTGGTGCCGGGGACCCGCTCGGCCGCGGCGCGGATCCGCTCCAGGGCCGGGGCCAGCTCCTCCCCGAGGTCGGGACGCAGCGGCACCACGCCCTCCAGGGCCTTGCCGTCCTCGGAGAGCAGCGCGGGCGAGACCCGGCCCGCCACCCCGGGGGCGTCGGCGAGGGAGGCGAGGGCCTGGGCCGCGGCCTCGCGCCGGTCCGCCACCCGGGTGTCCCGGTCCGACGTCCACACGACGATGGCCGGCAGGGTCTCGTCCTGGCGGAAGGCGCGCTGGGCGCTGATGACCTCGGTCGATTCGGCGCTGCGCGGCAGGAAGGCGGCCTGGTCGTTCGTGGCGACCTCGCCCAGGCGCCCGGCGAACGGTCCGAGGACGCCGCCGAGGACGAGCCATACGGCGACGAGCAGGACCGGGACGAGCCGTCGGGCACGTCGAAGGGTGGTGGACATCGTTCTCCTGCTGCGAAGGGACAGATATCTCGATGACTAACAATCTCAATCATTGAGTCATCATGGACGAGGCGATCTTAGACTGCGTGCCTTCTTCTGCCCCCGCGGGGTCGGCGGATGCGCCGGATCGTGCCCCGTTCTCAGCGGCCGAGGGTGGCTATCCCCGAGAGTTCCTCGTTCATCGCCGCCAGGAAGCGCAGCACCACCGAGAGCTCCTCCTCGGTGAAACGGGACCGGGCGGCCCGCGTGGCCTCGGCCAGGGGCCGGAAATGGGCCCGCGCCGCGGACCGGGCGTCCGGCACGTAGTGCAGGTGCACCACTCTGCGGTCGGCGCTCTCGCGGACCCGCCGGACGTGACCGGCGCGCTCCAGCCGGTCGACGCACGCGGTGACGGCACCGGAGGTCAGCCCGAGGCGCTCGCGCAACCGCTTGGGGGTCATGGGCTCCTCGGCGTCGAGGATCGCCGCCAGCGCCTGGACGTCCGTGGCATGCAGCCCGTGGTCGCCCGCGAACCCGTGCACCAGCCGGTTGATCTCGCCGTTCATCCGCCGCAGCCGGACCGCGAAGGCGTACAGGTCGGTCGGTGGGGCGGGCGCGTCCGCGTCCCGTCCCCGTTCGTGCTGGTCCCGATCGTTCCCTGTGGCCACGCGATCAGCGTAGCCGCTGCCCGCGATCACCCGATCGTGCCCTTGGACCGCGTCGCGCATCCGCTGCCCGCCCCCGCGGGGAAAGGCATACCGAGTGGGGACGTCGACGCGAAGGACCGAGGACTCATGAGCGCACAGGGCCAAGGCCACGGCCAGGAACCTCTCCGCTGCCTGGTCACCGGCGCCACGGGCTACATCGGCGGCCGGCTCGTCCCGGAACTGCTGGCGGCCGGCCATCGGGTGCGCTGTCTGGCCCGCTCCCCCGAACGGCTGCGCGACCACCCCTGGGCCGGGGAGGTGGAGGTGGTGCGCGGAGACGTCACGGACGCCGCGTCGGTCGCGGCGGCGATGCGGGACATCGACGTCGCCTACTACCTGGTGCACGCCCTGGGCTCGGGCCGGGACTTCGAGGAGACCGACCGGCGGGCGGCACGGATCTTCGGTGAGGGGGCCCGCGGCGCCGGGGTGCGCCGCATCGTCTACCTCGGGGGCCTCACCCCGGCCGGTGTCCCCGAGCGGGAGCTGTCGCCGCACCTGCGCTCGCGCGCCGAGGTCGGCCGCATCCTGCTGGACTCGGGTGTGCCGACCACGGTGCTGCGGGCGGCCGTGGTCATCGGCTCGGGCTCGGTCTCCTTCGAGATGCTCCGCTACCTCACCGAGCGCCTGCCCGTCATGATCACGCCGAGCTGGGTGCGCACCAGGATCCAGCCCGTCGCCGTCCGGGACGTGCTGCGCGCCCTGGTCGGCAGCGCCCGGATGCCCGAGGACGTCAACCGGGCCTTCGACATCGGCGGGCCGGAGGTGCTGACGTACCGGGAGATGATGATCCGCTACGCCGCGGTGGCGGGTCTGCCGCGCCGGATCATCGTCCCGGTGCCCGTGCTCACCCCCCGGCTCTCCAGCCACTGGGTGGGGCTCGTGACGCCCGTGCCCGCCTCCATCGCGCGGCCGCTCACCGAGTCGCTGCGCCACGAGGTGGTGTGCCGGGAGCACGACATCGCCCGGTACGTGCCGGACCCGCCCGGACATCCGGTGGGCTTCGACGAGGCGGTACGGCTGGCGCTGCGGCGGGTCCGCGACGCGGAGGTCGTCACCCGCTGGTCCTCCGCCTCCCTGCCCGGCGCTCCCAGCGACCCGCTGCCGACCGACCCGGACTGGGCGGGCGGCAGCCTGTACACCGACTGCCGGGAGGTGCCCGTGCACGCCTCCCGGGAGTCGCTGTGGCGGGTGATCGAGGGCGTGGGCGGCGACAACGGCTGGTACTCCTTCCCGCTGGCCTGGGCGGTGCGCGGATGGCTGGACCGGCTGGTCGGCGGGGTGGGACTGCGCCGGGGCCGGCGTGACGCGGCGCGTCTGCGGGTCGGCGACTCGCTGGACTTCTGGCGGGTCGAGGAGATCGAGCCCGGACGCCTGCTCCGGCTGCGGGCCGAGATGCGGCTGCCCGGTCTGGCCTGGCTGGAGATGTCCGTGGAGACCGACGAGACGGGCGGCACCCGCTACCGCCAGCGTGCCCTGTTCCATCCGCACGGGCTGCTCGGCCAGGCCTACTGGTGGAGCGTCTCCCCCTTCCACGCGGTGGTGTTCGGCGGCATGGCCCGCAACATCGCCCGGGCCGCGGCGGCCGAGGTTCCCGGCCGGACGTCCGCCGCATGAGCGCGCATCCGCCGGACGCCTCACCGCGGAAGCACCCGGTGGCCCCTCACCCCCGTCGGAAGTGAACGTCATGAACGTCTCCGTCGTCCTGTTCACCTCCGATCTGCGGCTGCACGACCATCCGCCGCTGCGGGCGGCTCTGGAAGGGGCCCGGGAGGTGGTCCCGCTGTTCGTGCGCGACCGGGCCGTCGACGCCGCCGGGTTCGCCGCGCCCAACCGGCTGGCCTTCCTCTCCGACTGTCTGCGGGATCTGGACGCGGGGCTGCGCGAACGGGGCGGACGGCTCGTGCTCCGGTCGGGGGACGTCGTCGAGGAGGTGTGCCGGGTCGCCGGCGAGGCGGGCGCCGACGAGGTCCATCTGGCGGCCGACGTCAGCCGGTACGCGCAGCACCGCGAGGAGCGGCTGCGGCACGCCCTGGAAGCGAGGGGTGTACGGCTGCACGTGCACGACGCCGTGACGGCCGCCGTCGCGCCGGGGGCGGTGACACCGGCCGGGTCGGACCGCTTCGCCGTGTTCACGCCGTACTTCCGGCGCTGGTCGCAGGAGGGGCTGCGGGAGGTGCTCGACGCGCCCCGCGCCGTCACCGTCCCGGACGGGGTGGGCTCGGAGGAGCTCCCGGCGCACGCGGGCGTGTCCGAGGGGCTGGCGGCGGGCGGCGAGCGCGAGGGACGGGCACGGCTGGCGGCCTGGCTGCGCCACGGGATCACCGCGTACGAGGACCGGCACGACGACCTGGCCGGCGACGCCACCTCCCGGCTGTCGCCCCATCTGCACTTCGGCACCCTCTCCCCCGTGGAACTGGTGCGCCGGTCCCGTGCGGCGGGCGGCGCGGGCGCCGAGGCGTTCGTACGGCAGGTCGCCTGGCGCGACTTCCACCGTCAGGTGCTGGCGGCCCGTCCGGCGGCCGCCGTCGCCGACTACCGGCCCCGGCACGACGACTGGCGCACCGAGCGGACCGCCCACGACGACATCGCGGCGTGGCGGGAGGGCCGTACCGGCTACCCGATCGTGGACGCGGCGATGCGGCAGCTGCGCCACGAGGGCTGGATGCACAACCGGGGCCGGCTGCTGACGGCGAGTTTCCTCACCAAGACGCTGTACGTCGACTGGAGGATCGGCGCGCGCCACTTCCTGGAACTGCTCGTCGACGGGGACATGGCGAACAACCAGCTCAACTGGCAGTGGGTCGCGGGCACCGGCACCGACAGCCGCCCCAACCGGGTCCTCAACCCGGTCACCCAGGCCAAGCGGTACGACCCGGACGGGGCGTACGTGCGGCGCTGGGTACCGGAACTGGCGGGGATCGAGGGCGCGGCGGTGCACGAGCCGTGGAAGCTGCGCGGCCCGGACCGGGCGGTGGGCGGCTACCCCGACCCGGTGGTCGAGCTGTCCGAGGGGCTGGCCCGCTTCCGGCGGGCGCGCGGGCTCGACTGAGGTGCGGGCGGTGCCGGTGGACGGACGGCGGGGCGGGGCGGCGCGGGGCGGGGCGGCGCGGGGCGGCGTAGGGCGTCGCGGCGCGGGAGCGCCGCCGTGTGCGCGGCCCGCTGGTCACGGCGGCGCCGGCTTCCGTGGCCGTCCGTCTCCCGCCCGTGGGCGCGGATCCGCTCACCACGTGCGGCCCGCGTCCAGCAGCCGGTCGCGGACGCGGGTGACGTCCGGGTTCTCCACCGCTCCGGGCCGCTGGACGAGGAAGGCCGTGTTGATCGGCGGGTCCTCCGGCTCGTGCAGGGCGACGAGGGCGCCCGAGGCCAGCTCGTCGAGGCAGAGATAGCGCGGCAGGACGGTGAAACCCGCGCCCGCGACGACCGCGGCGAGCACACCGCGCAGGTCGGGCACGGTCACGGCGGCGGAACCGGACAGCCGCCGGCCGAAGACGTGCCGCCAGTAGCGGCGGGCGATCGGCAGGTCCTGCGCGTAGGTGACCAGCGGGACCGGGTGCAGGGCCGCCGGCAGTTCGGCGGCCGGCCGGTCCCCGAGGCGTCCGGCCCAGGCGGGCGCGGCGACCAGGACGAACTCCTCGTCCATGAAGGGCGTCGAGGTCAGGGTGCGGCCGCGCGGGCGGGTCGTGGCGATGACCAGGTCGTGCCGTCCGGCCCGCAGCTCGTCGAGCAGCGGCTCGGTCAGGCCCGGCGCCACGCGCAGCCGGAGGCCTTCGGCGGCCAGCGGCGCGAGTGCGGGCAGTACGCGCAGGCACAGCAGTTCCGCGGGACCGGCGAGGTGCACGGGATCGGCGCGCCCCGCCGTGGCCGGGCCGGGCCCGGCCACCGTGGCCAGCTCGTCGAGCGGCGCCGCGATCCGCGCGGCCAGCGCGTCGGCGACGGCGGTCGGGGCGACGCCGCGCGGAAGCCGCTCGAACAGCTCCCGTCCGGCCTGCCGTTCCAGGGTCCGCATCTGTGTCGTCACGGTCGGCTGCGAGAGTCCGAGCAGCTGGGCGGCGCCGGTGAACGACCCCGAGCGGTAGACCGCGAGGAAGGTCCGCAGCAGGTTCAGGTCCAGGTGATGGCTTGGGTCCACCGTGCGCAGTATTCCGTGTGGGCCATCGGGATTCCCATACCTGGCATTGGAATTCTCATTGGTTGCCTATGGCTTGACGGCCTAGGTTCGGGGCATCGACACACCGACGCTCCGCACCCGGAACGTCAGGAACGACCCTCGGAGAGACCACCATGGCAAAGATCCTTTTCGTGATGACCGGCGCGGACCACTGGACGCTCGCCGACGGCAGCCGGCACCCCACCGGCTTCTGGGCCGAGGAGGCCGTCGCCCCGTACGAGGCGTTCCGCGCGGCGGGCCACGAGGTGGTCGTCGCCACGCCGGGCGGTGTGGTGCCCCCGGTGGACAAGGGCAGCCTCGCCGCCGAGGCGAACGGCGGCCAGGAGCGGGCCGACCACGTCGCGGCCGGCCTCGCGGCGATGACCGAGCTGCAGCGTCCGGTGCGCCTGGAGGACGTGGACCTCGCCGACTACGCGGCCGTCTTCTACCCCGGCGGGCACGGCCCGATGGAGGACCTGGCCGTCGACGCCACCTCCGGCCGCATCCTCGCGACGGCCCTGGAGTCCGGTACGGCGCTCGGCGTGGTCTGCCACGGCCCGGCCGCCCTGCTGGCCGCCGTGCGGGAGGACGGCACCAACGCCTTCGCCGGCCGCCGTGTCGCCGCCTTCACCAACGACGAGGAGATGCAGGCCGGCCTCGGCGACAAGGCCAAGTGGCTCCTTCAGGACCGGCTGACCGAGGCGGGCGTCGACGTGCAGATCGGCGAGCCGTGGGCACCGCACGTGATCGTGGACGGCAACCTCGTCACCGGCCAGAACCCGGCCTCCTCGGCCCCGCTCGCCGCCGAGCTGCTGAAGAAGCTGGGCTGACCCCGCCGGCCGGCCGGCTCCGCGGGGCCCCGGACACCCCCTCCGGGTGCCCCGCACCAGCCGGATCCGGCCTGCCCCGCGACTCGCGGGCGGCTCTGCGCGCCCCGTGGGCCACGGGGCAGGAAGGCCCGCCGAGACGGGCGGGGCCGCCTCTTCCGGCACGGTCGCCGGCCCGCGGGACGCGCCGGACGCCCTCCGCCAGGACCGGGCGGGGAGGCCGCCCGGTCCAGCCGATCCGCAGCGGTCCTCACCTGCCCGACAGCAGGGTCAGGGCCTCCTTCAGCCCCGCCGGTCGCGGGAGCCCCCGCGCGGAGCGCCCCGCCCACCCGGGGCCGCCGAGCACCACCGTCGGCCCGCGCCGCGCGCCGCTGACGCCCCACCGCATGTCCGCGACCTGCCGGGCGAGTGCGGGGCTCGCCGTGGAGCGGGCCTGCGCCCACAGGACCACGGCGGCCGGGCCCAGACGGCTGACCGCCGCGGCGAGCGCCTCGGCCGGGACGGCCGCCCCGAACATGCGGGTGGCCGTGCCGCGTTCGAGCAGGGCCGCGTTGAGCGCCTCCAGCGGCAGGGTGTGCTGCTCCCCCGGCACGCACGCCAGCATCACGGGCCCGGCACCCTCCGTGCGCCGGTCCGCCGCGGGCGGACCGGTGACGCGGCGCAGGGTGGTCGAGACGTGCCAGGACAGCAGGTGCTCGACCTCCACGTACCGGTCGCCGGACGACGCCCACTTGCGTCCCACGGCGTGCAGGGCCGGCACCATCACCTCCTCCCAGGCGACGGGCAGCCCGTGCCGTTCGACGGCTTCGGCCAGCAGCTCCTCCACGGCGGGCGCGTCCAGCCGCACCGCGGCACGGGCCAGGCCCCGGCACTCCTGGCGGACGTCGGCGCCCAGGGGCAGCGCACCGGCCGCGCGGGAGCGTCCCGGCGGGGCCTCGGCCGTCCGGGGCGGCGTGTCGGCGCCCGCTCTCGCGGCCCTGGCCGCCTCCGCGGGCGGCACACCGGCCGACGTCAGCCGGCACATGGCCTCGACCACGGCCACGTCGTCCGGGCGCCAGCGGCGGTGCCGTCCGCCGTCGCGCTCCACCGGTCCGAGGCCGTAACGGCGGTCCCAGGAACGCAACGTGGTGGGTGCCACGCCCAGCCGACGGGCCAGTGTGCCGGTCGTCAGGCCGACGTCGTCGGGGTTCGGGGACTCTCGCATGAGCCGACGATACGACGCCGGAACGACGCGGGGTGCGGCGCACCCGCGGACGGGGACGGGGCGGGGCGGAAGCAGCTGCGACCGGGTCCGGGAGCGACAGGCGCCGAACTCTACACATAAATGGAAAATAAGCGCAGAATGGGATGGCGCGGCGCATACCGCACCACGCGGTCAGGCCAGCAAGTCGAAGGAGATGAGTCATGGCCAACGTCTCGCACTCCAGAGGCGACATATCGACTCACCCGGATGTTCCCGAGATGCGGACTCGGTACGACCGCATGCTCGGTGGTCGCGATGTGGCGCTCGTGGACGGACCGGTGTTCCTGCTCGGTCTGTACTGCGCCGTGTCCCCGTGGATACTCCACTACACCGTCAGCCAGCCCGCACTCGTGACGCACAACCTGATCGTCGGCATTGCGATCGGTCTGCTCGCGCTCGGGTTCACCGCGGCTCCGGCCCGTATGTACGGACTGAGCTGGGCCATGTGCGCGCTCGGCACATGGATGATCGTCGCCCCGTGGATCGTCGGCGACGGCCCGGACGCCGGTGTCATCGTCAACAACATCGTCATCGGGGCTCTGGCACTGGTCCTCGGGCTGGTGTGCGCCGGTACGGCGGCGAAGAGCGTCCCCCGCGCGTGACCCCGTGGCACGACAGGAGACAGGAAGGCGGTCCGGACGGGCCGCCTTCCGTCGTCCGCGCGGCCGGCAGCCGGGCAACGGCCGCATGTCAGCGGCGGCCGGCCTCCGCAGCGGCGTACGGCGGCGGCAGCAGGCCCGAGACGATCTCCGGTGGCCAGACGCCGTACGCCGGCAGCACCGGCTCCGGCGGCCCCGCCGGCGACCCGGTCCCCGTCGGCGTACCGGCCGGGACGGACGGCGCCGTGGGCTCCGGGACCCGCTCGACGAACGGCGGGAGGTCCTGGGCGCAGCGCGTGCCCGCCGGCGGCAGCGCACCGGTCAGGAAGTAGCGCACCACGTGCCGCCCCACGCAGGCGCTGGGGTTGTCCAGCGCGGTGTGCCCGTACCCGTCGAGCGTCAGCAGGCGCGCACGGCCCAGCTCCGCGGCCATCGCGCGGCCCGACCGGTACGGGGTCGAGGGGTCGTGGGTCGAGTTGACCACCAGTACCGGGTGGGCGGTCGGGCGGTCCCACGGACCGGTGTACGGCCGCGCCGCCCGGGCCGGCCACCCGGCGCACGGCTCGTTGGCCCAGGCCCACCAGCTGCCGAGCGCACCGGCCTCCGCCACCGCCCGTCGTTCCAGGGCGGGGTAGCGGTCCGGCGAGCGCGGGTTGGGGCTCTCCGCGCACAGCACCGCGACCGACTGCTCGAAGCCCGGGTACCGCGCCGGCCGCGCCACCGCGTCGCCGGGCTCGACGGGCGCCCGGCCGTTCCACAGCCCCTGGAGGGTGTCCGCGATCCCGGCCCAGCCGGGGTGCACGGTGTAGAGCCCGCCCCGCACCTCGCTCACCGTCCGCTCGTACGTCCACCCTCCGACCGGCCGCTTCGCCAGGCGTCGCAGCAGGGAGTGGTACCTGGCCCGGGTGGCCGCCGGGCTGCCCGCCGAGAACACGCATTCCGTCACGGGCGCCCGGCCGCAGTGGTCGAGGAACTGCTCCAGCGTGTCGGCCGAGCCCACGTGGGAGCCGAGCCGCAGGAAGGTGTTCAGCCCGGGCTCGCCGGTCGCGCCCCGGTTCACCCACGCCTGCGGGTCCACGTTCCCGTCGAGCACCAGGCGCCCGACCCGCTCGGGGAAGAGGTTCGCGTAGGTCGCGCCGAGCAGCGTGCCGTAGGAGATGCCCCAGTAGTTCAGCCGTTCCTGCCCCGTCGCACGGCGCAGCAGCTCCAGGTCGCGGGCGGTGTCGGCGGTGGAGATGTGGCGCAGCAGTTCCGGGTCGCGCCGCTCGCAGCGCCGCGCGAGGTCGGCGTACGCGGCGGTGAACGCGCGCTGTTCCCGCTCCCCCACCGGGAACGGGGGCACCTCGGCCTGCCAGGCGGCGGCCTCCCCGGCGGTGGCGAAGCAGCGCACGGCCGTGCTCTCGCCGACGCCTCGCGGGTCCCAGCTGACGATGTCGTAGCGGTCGCGCAGTTCGCGGGGGAACTTCTCGTACAGTTCCGGCAGTCCGACGGTGCCAGGACCGCCCGGACCGCCGGGGTTGAAGAACAGCGTGCCGGCCCGCCCGGCCGGTTCGGCGGCGCGGTGGCGGATGACGGCCAGCTCGATGGTGCGGCGCTCGGGGCGGGTGTGGTCGAGCGGCACGCCGGCCACCGCGCACTCGAACCCGGTCTGTGTCTCCCCCTCGCAGGGCTTCCACCGCAGGACGACCCCGACGTCACCGCCCGGGCCGCCCGCGGACGCCGGGCCGACCGCTGCGAGCAGCATCACCAACGTCCCGGCCGCCGCACCGGCGGCCCCTCTGAGCGGCATCCGTACGACGGTCCGTGGCATGGGCTGGCCCTTCCCTGGCGACTGACGGGAGCCGGGCCCTGCGACAGCGGCCCCGCCGCTATACCACCGGCGGCCCGGCCCACGGGCAACCGACACGCGTCCGAACGGGTGGTACGGCGTCGCGGTACGGGCGTCGAACGCACCGGCGGATCGGCGGCTCCGGGCCGAGCGCGCTGCCGGTGTGTTCCGGGCGCACGGCGAAGGTCCGCCGGACGGACGGCCCTACGGCGTGTACACGTACGGCGTCGTCGTGGTCAGGGGCGCGAAGCCGAGGCGCTGCAGGATGGGCCGGCTCTGGTCCGAGGCGTCGACCTGGAGGTAGCGGTAGCCGCGGTCGGCGGCGATGCGGGCGCGGTGGGCGACCAGGGCCCGGTAGATGCCGCGGCCGCGCCAGGCCTCGGAGGTGCCGCCGCCCCACAGACCGGCGAACCGTGTGCCGGGGACGAGTTCCATGCGGGCCGAGCTGACCGGTTCGTCGCCGGCGAGGACGACGAGGGCGACGACGTTGTCCGGGTCCGTGGCGAGGCGGTCCCGCATCAGGTCCCGCAACCGGTCGGCGCCCCTGCCGAACGCCCTCTCGTTCGCCTCGGCCATGAGGTCGACGCCCGCCCGGTCGGTGACGGGCACGATGCGGAGCCCCTCGGGCAGTTCGGCGCCGGCGAGCTGTTCGGCGGTCTCGCCGATCATCAGGGTCTCCTCCGGCTCGGGCACGAACCCGGCCGCCACGAGACGGCGCCCCAGGTCGGCGGGCCGGTCGTGCCCGTAGAGCTTCCACTCGAAGTCCCGGCCGAGTGCGCCGAAGTACGCGACCTGCCCGGCGATCGCCGCGTCCGCGTCCGCGGAGTCCAGGTCGGACCACACGACGCCGTTCCAGCCGTCTTCGGAGCCGACGTGGCGCACCACCCGCCCGACGCGTTCGACACGTGCGTCGGGGCTCTCGGGGAGCGCGCCTTCGCGCATGTCCCGGTCGTACAGGGCGAGTACCGCGGCGTTGTCCATGGTGGACACTCCAGCAGGGCACCCCGATGCGATCAACGGATTTACCGGGGGCCGGCGGTCCTGCCCCGGACGCCGGCAGACCCGCACGAGGACGAGGAGAGCCGCAGGTCGTGGTGAAGGACGACGAAGTCCCGCCGCCGCGCCGCCGCGTCGTGCTCGCCGAGGAGGCGTCGCGGGCCGGGGACGGGCCGTTCGGTTCGGTGCTGGTGGGGGCCGAGGGGGCCGTGCTCGCCGAGGACCACAACCGGGTGGCGTCCGGCGACCGCACCCGCCACCCCGAGTTCGAGCCGGCCCGCTGGTCCGCGGCACACCTGTCGCCCGGGGAACGGGCGGCGGCCACGGTGTACACGTCCGGCGAGCACCGCCCGACGTGCGCGGCCGCCCACTCCCGGATCGGCCTCGGCCGCATCGTGTACGCCGCCTCGTCCGCCCGGCTCACGACCTGGCTCTCCGGGTGGGGCGTGCCCGCCGCGCCCGTACGGGCCCTGCCGGTCCAGGAGATCGCCCCCGGCGTGCCGGTGGAGGGGCCGGTACCCGGGCCGGCGCGGGAGATGCGGGCGCCGCACCGGCGGTTCCACGGCGTGCGGGCGGAACCGGAGCGGCCGTAGGGCAGCGCGGGGCCCTACGGCCGCGCGGTGGCGGCCGGTCAGCGCTCCGCGCCGGGGCGGGACCGGCGGTGGAGGACCGCTCCGCCGAGGATCAGCGCCGCGGCGCCCACGAGAGCGGCGGCGACGAGAGCGGCGGCGACGGCGATCACACCGTTTCGGGTGGCCCGTCTCATGGGGTCCCTGCCTTCCAGACATGGTCGCGGGCGCTCGCCCGCCGTCCCGTGGAACGTCGCGGAACCATGCGATTCACGATCAAAAAGTCTTTCACCCCCATGGGTGTCACACCTGTCGAAATGGTGGCAAAGCACCTCGCGCCGTCGCCGTCCGCGCGGGACACGGGCGGCACCACGCCCTCGCGGTGACCGCCCGGCGGGCCTCGCGCGGGGCCGCCCGGCGTCCGAAAGGCGGGTCCCGGGGAGCCCGCCTATCGTGGGCCGGGGCGCCTGTCCCCGGTCCGCTGCAAGGCGTCTGGGAGGCATTGATGCTGGCCAAGCTGTCGACGCGACCCGCACTGCGACGCGGCGCGCTCGCCGCCGTCGCGGCCCTGACGCTGCTCGGCGCGGGGCTGCCCACGGCGGCCACGGACACGGACGCCGACCGCCCAGCGGACCTGTCCCGGTTCCACGATCAGAAGATCACGTGGGGGAAGTGCACGGGCGAGGGCATGCCCGACGACCTCCAGTGCGCCAAGGCGACCGTCCCCGTCGACTACGCGCGCCCCCACGGCGCCACCCTCGACCTGGCGCTCGCCCGTTACCGCGCCACCGGCGACAAGCGCGGGTCCGTACTGCTGAACTTCGGCGGGCCCGGTGGCCCGGGCGTCCCCGAACTCGCCTACGGCGGGAAGGAGTTCATGGACCTCACCGACGGCTACGACGTGGTGACCTTCGACCCGCGGGGCGTCGGCCGGTCCTCCCCGGTCAGCTGCGGGAACGCCGAGGACGAGGCGTACGCGTCCGTCGACGACGATCCGGACGACCTCGGCGATCCGCGGGCGCTGCTGGCACAGCTGAAGAAGGCCGCCGCCGCGTGCGCCGAGCACTCCGGGCCGGTCCTGCCGCACATCGGCACGGTGGACGCGGCGCGGGACATGGACGTGATCCGCGCGGCCCTCGGCGACCGGAAGCTCAACTACCTGGGCTTCTCCTACGGCACCCGGCTCGGCGCGGTGTACGCCGCCCAGTTCCCCGACCGGGTGGGACGGCTCGTACTGGACGGCGTGGACACGCTCACCGAGCCGCTCGCCGAGCAGGGCATCGCGGGTGCCCGCGGGCAGCAGGTGGCGCTGGACGACTTCGTGGACTGGTGCGTGAAGGACATCGCCTGTCCGTTCGGGCAGGACGCGCGCACCGCCCGCGAGGAGGTGCGGCGGCTCGTCCGGTCCATGGACGAGGACCCGGTGCCGACCGACTTCGGCGAGGCGTTCACGGGGCAGGACCTGGTGGGCGCCATCGGACAGGGGCTGTACAGCAGGCAGTTGTGGCCGTCCCTGGAGCGGGCACTGGCCCAGCTCGTCGAGAACGGGGACACCAACGGCGTCATGGCGTTCGCGACCGGCGGCCTGTCCCTGCCGGTGCGCGATCCGGGGGGCGGTGATCCGAGCGGGGGGCTGGCCGACGAGGAGGAGATCCCCCTGGACAACCTGCCGGCGGCGCTGATGGCGATCAACTGCGCCGACGACCCCGACCGCCCCGCCGCCGAGCAGATCGCCGCCGACCTCAAGCGGTTGCGCGCCGACTACGAGGAGGCGTCGCCGGTCTTCGGCCGGTACCGGCTCACCCAGGTCCTGATGTGCTACGGCCGCCCCCGGGGCACGGACTACATACGCGACGAGGTGAAGGACCTCGACACCCCGAAGATGCTGCTCGTCGGCACCCGCGGGGACCCGGCGACGCCGTACCGCTGGACCGTGGAGACGGCGGAGCGGCTCGGGTCGTCGGCCGTGGTGCTGGACAACCGCAGCGAGGGACACACGGCGTACGGCTCGTCGAAGTGCGTGCACCGCAAGGTCGACGACTTCCTCCTGTACGGTTCCCTCCCGCCGAGCGGCAGCTCCTGCGGGGCCGACGAGGACGACTGAGTGGGCCGCCATCTGCCGGTGCTGCTGGCCGCCGTCGGCGCGCTGGGGGCGGCGCTCGCCGCGTGCGCCGGTTCGGCGTGGTGGTGGCTGGCGGCCGGACCGCTGCTGTCGCTCACCTGCATCGGAGTCCGCGATCTGGTGCAGCGCCGGGACTCGCTGCTGCGGGCGTACCCCCTCACCGGCCGTCTGCCGTGGGTGCCCCGGCGCGGTGCCGTCGAGCCGGCCGGCGCGGTGCGCGAGTTCCTGGTGCCGTCCCTCGGCCCGGTCGAGCCGCCCGAGGAGACACCCGTGGTGCGGGTGGGCGGCCCCGACTGCCGGCTGCCGTACGACATGGCGCTGCTGAACGTGTCCGCGATGAGCTTCGGGGCGCTCTCGCCCCGCGCGGTGCACGCCCTCAACCGGGGCGCCGCGCTGGGCGGGTTCGCGCAGGACACCGGCGAGGGCGGGCTGACCGAGCACCATCTGCGCGGCGGCGGTGACCTCGTCTGGGAGATCGGGACGGGCTACTTCGGCTGCCGGACCGACGACGGGGCTTTCGACGCACGGGAGTTCGCGGACAAGGCGGCGCTGCCCGAGGTGCGGTGCGTGTCGCTGAAACTGTCGCAGGGGGCCGCGCCGGGCGGCGGCGCGCTGCTGCCCGGCAAGAAGGTGAGCGCCTCGGTCGCGCGGGAGCGCGGGGTGCCGGTGGGCGAACCGGTGGTGTCGCCGCCGGGGCACCGGGAGTTCGCCACGCCGCGGGAGCTGGTGCTGTTCCTGGCGCGGCTGCGGGAGCTGGCGGGCGGCAAGCCGACCGGGTTCAAGCTGTGCGTGGGCTCGCGCCGGGAGTTCCTCGCGGTGTGCCGGGCGATGGTCGCGGAGGGCGTCGCGCCGGACTTCGTGGTGGTGGACGGGTCGGAGGGCGGCTCCGGCGCGGCGCCGCCGTACGCCGGTGAGGTCGGGCTGCCGCTCACCGAGGGGCTGATCACCGTGCACAACGCGCTGGTCGGCGTCGGGCTGCGGGACCGGGTCAGGATCGGGGCGAGCGGCCGGGTGGCCACGGGCACGGACGTGGTCCGGCGGCTCGCCCAGGGCGCCGACTTCACCAACGCGGCGCGCGCGATGATGCGGGCCGTCGGCTGCGTGGGAGCCGGCCGGTGCGCTGCCGACACCTGCCCGGTCGGCGTCGCGACGCAGGACCCGCTGCGGGTGCGCGCCCTGGACGTGGCCGACAAGGCCCGGCGGGTGCACCGCTACCAGCGCGAGACGGTCCGCGACGCCGTGCGGGTCATGGCCGCGATGGGCGTCCGGGAGCCGGCCGGGCTCACGCCCGCCCACCTGGTGCGGCGGACGGCCCCGGGGACGCTCCGGTCGTACGCGGAGCTGTACGAGTGGCTGGAGCCGGGAGTGCTGCTGTCCGGGCCGCCGGAGTCCTGGGCCGCGGACTGGAAGGCGGCGGACCCGGACGGTTTCAGCTAGCCGCGCCCGCCGCCGACGGGACGGTCACGAAGGCGTCGACGGCCGCCGTCAGTTCGGCCGGCTTCTCCACGGGCAGTTCGTGGCCGGCGTCGAGGATGCGGACGGTGGCGTCCGGATACGCCTTCGCCATCCGCAGCATCTGCCGCACCGGGAGCTGGATGTCGTGGTAGCCGTGGATCATCAGGGTCGGCGTGCGGATCTCCCCGGCCCGGTCCAGGACGTCGAACGCGCGCATGGCCCGGTACAGCGTCATGACCACCTCGCGCGGGGTGTCCGCGGAGGACCTGACACAGGCGCGGATCTCCTCGGGCGGGTGGCCGGGGGCGAAGGCGCGCCGGATGTTCGCGGCGACGAACAGCTTGTACGGGACGAGGGTGGAGGCGGCCATCAGCAGGCCCCGGCCGCGGTTGTACGCCATCCGGCCGATGGAGTTCACCAGCACCATGCGCTCGACGCGCTCGGGGTGGGCGAGGGCGATGGTCTGCGCGATCATCCCACCCATGGAGTGACCGATCAGCACGAACCGCTCGACGTCCAGGTGGTCGAGGAGGGCGAGGACGTCGTCCGCCAGGTGCCGGATCGTCGGCACGCCCGCCCCGGTGCTGTCGCCGTGCCCGCGCAGATCGAGCCGGATCACCCTGCGCGAGGTCGAGAAGTGCGCCGTCT
Source organism: Streptomyces sp. NPDC088766 (assembly GCF_044750845.1). Classification (NCBI taxonomy): domain Bacteria; kingdom Bacillati; phylum Actinomycetota; class Actinomycetes; order Kitasatosporales; family Streptomycetaceae; genus Streptomyces; species Streptomyces sp. NPDC088766. The sequence continues at coordinate 33,047 of NZ_JBIVKQ010000036.1, forward strand.
GGTGGTCCCAGCGGTGCCGGTTCGCCGTCCAGCCGTGGACGAACACCAGAGGCACCCCGCCGCCGTCGCGGGGCCCCTCGTCGTCGTACGTCAGTGCTGCGCCGTCGACTTCGAGCTGCGGCATGGGTGTCTCCCGCGGGTACGTCCGGTCCTCCGGTTACTGACGCGTACCGTAACCGGCCGACGGGGGCGGCGTCACCGTCGGCCGCCGAGAAAGCCGAGGAGCCCAGGAGCCCAGGAGCCGAGGAAGCCGGGGAAGCCGGGGAAGCCGGGGACGGGCCCGGACGCGGCGAGGGCGGCGCCCCGGCCGAGGGGCGTGTCCAGGGGGGCCGAGGGGCGTGTCCAGGGGGCCGAGGGGCGTGTCCAGGTGGGCCGCGGCCCGGCAGCCCGGCCCACCTGTGACGTTCCGTCCAGATTCGCTGCTCCAAATGCCTTACCTCCGATTCGGCCCTATCGTGCTCGTATGGAGCACGAACTGAGCCCCGCGACCCTCTCCGAACTGCGCCGCCCGCGGCCCTATCCCGCGGTGTCCGTGCTGACGCCGACACATCGCCGCGAGCCCTACAACACCCAGGACCGGGTCCGCCTGCGCAATGTCGTGGCCGAGGCCAAGAAGCAGCTCGAGGCCGATCCGGCGGTCACCCGGGAGCGCCGCGCGGACGTGACGGAACAGCTCGACCGGGCCCTCGCGGAGGTCGACCTGACGTACACCGAGGACGGCCTGGTGATCTTCGCCGCACCGGGCGAGCACCAGGTGTGGTCGCTGGCCCGCCCGGTCCCGGAGCGCGTCGTCCTCTCGGACACCTTCCTCACCCGCAACCTCGTCTCGGCGCAGGCCGCCGAGCGGCCGTTCTGGGTGCTGTCGGTCTCCGCCGACCGCGTCACCCTGTGGAGCGGCGGTGCCGACCGGGTCACCGAGGAGCACTCCCACGGCTTCCCGCTGGTCAGGAGCCAGGAGAACTTCGACGCCGAGCGGATGGAACGCACCGGCGACCTGCCGAGCACCTTCCGCGACGAGGGCACCCGCCACTTCCTGCGCGACGCCGACACCGCCATGGGGCGGCTGCTGCGCGAGGCCCCGCGCCGGCTCTACGTCACCGGCGAGACGGCGGCGCTGTCCCTCCTGGAGGAGATCGGCGAAGGCACCCGTGACGCCGTGCACGTGCCGCACGGGGGCCTCGCCCACGCCACCCCGGAGGCGGTGTGGGAGGCGGTCCGCCCGGTGCACGACGCCGAGGCCCGCCGGGACACCGCCGCCGTGGCCCGGGAGCTGGACTCCGCCCGCGGCCGGCGCACCTTCGCCGCCGGGGTCGACGAGCTGTGGCAGAACGCCCGGGAGGGCCGTGTCCGCCTCCTCGCCGTGGAGGAGAACTACAGCGTCACGGTCCGCGACGACGGCGACCACCTGGTCCCGGCCGAGAGCACCGACCTCGACTCCCGCGACGACATCGTGGACGAGATCGTCGAGCAGTGCCTGGAGACGGGCGCCGAGGTCCGCTTCGTCCCGGACGGCACCCTGACCGACGCCGCCGGCATCGCGGGCGTGCTGCGCTACTGAGACCCCCACCCGGTCGGCGTACGCTACACATGATCGTCGGCCGGGAGGGAGCGCGTGCGTGGGTGAACTGCTGGGCGTGGCGGTGCTGGGTGCAGGGCACATGGGCGCCGACCACATACGCCGCCTCGACCGGGTGGTGAGCGGGGCCAGGGTCGCCGCCGTGGCCGATCCGGACGCCGCCCGTGCGAAGGAAGCCGTCGCCGGTGTCGAGGGGGCCTCGGTGCACACCACGGCCGAGGCCGCGCTGGACGCGCCCGGCGTGGACGCCGTCCTGATCGCCTCACCGGGTCCGGCGCACGAGGAGGCGCTGCTGGCGGCGTTCGCCCGCGGCCTTCCGGTGCTGTGCGAGAAGCCGATGGTGCCGGACCCGGCCGGGGCACTGCGGGTGCTGGAGGCGGAGGCCCGGCTCGGCCGGCGGCTCACCCAGGTCGGGTTCATGCGGCGCTACGACGCCGAGTACCGCAGGCTCAAGGCGCTGCTGGAGGACGGGCGGCTCGGCCGGCCCCTGATGCTGCACTGCACCCACCGCAACGTCTCCTCGCCGCCCGGCTTCACCAGCGCCATGCTGATCGACAGCTCGGTGTCGCACGAGATCGACGCGGCCCGCTGGCTGCTCGGCCAGGAGCTGACCGCGGTCACCGTGCTGCGGCCCCGCCCGTCGTCCGGCGCCCCGCAGGGCCTGCTGGACCCCCAGTTCGTGGTCTTCGAGACCGACGGCGGCGTCCTGGTCGACGTGGAGGTCTTCGTCAACTGCGGCTTCGGCTACCAGGTGCGCTGCGAGGCCGTGTGCGAGGCGGGCAGCGCGCGCATCGGCGACGACCACGGTCCCCTGGTGACCGCGCGCGGCTCGGCCGGCACGGACGTGCCGCAGGACTATCTCGTCCGGTTCACCGACGCCTACGACCGCGAGGTGCAGGCCTGGGTCGACGCCACCCGGCGGGGCCGGGTCACCGGCCCGACCGCCTGGGACGGCTACGCGGCCTCCGTCGTCGCCGAGGCCGGGGTGCGGGCGCTCGGCAACGGCACGGACGGCACTCGCGTGGCCGTCGAACTCGCGCCGCGTCCTGCCCTGTACGGCTGACGCCGGGGCGGCCTCACACGTTGCCGAGCAGTGCGTGGAGGCTCTCGTCGACCGCCGCGCCGACGTCCTCCCGGCCCGCTGCGACCACGGCGTAGCTGCGCAGCAGGAAGCGGCGCAGCGCGGCCGTGTCGAACTGCAGCAGGGCGAGCCCGAACGGCGAGTGGAACTCCACGACCGTCCGGGACCGGCCGCACGGCCAGATGTGCACGTCCCCGCCGCCGGCCGGCCCGTCCAGCCCCTCCTCCAGCAGCGCGCGGCCGAACGTCCAGGTGACCGCCTCGCCCTGGAGGGAGACCTCCGGCGGGAAGTCGAGGTGCACGGCGAGCGGGTCGGCGGAGGTGTAGCGGAGCGTCGCGGGGACGGGCAGCTCGCGCTCCTCGGCGGTGATGAGCCGGGCGCGGGCGGGCTGTTCGACGGTGACGTGGGTGGGATCCATGGGCGGTCTCCGCAGCGGTGAGTGGTCGGCCGTTTCCGGTGTGGTGCTTGTAGGACCTCGCAGGGGCCGATCGCATTACGGGAAAGCCGCGTGAATTATTGTGACCTGCGTCACGGCGGCCGGGCCCGTCGCCGTTTTCCCGCTCCCCGCACGGAACACGCGACCGTCGAACACCCGGGTGATCGCCTCCCGGTGCCCCCCGGACGTCACTCAAGTCACGTACGCCGTCTACGACTCGCCCCGGCGGCGGCCTACGTCATCGGCACCCCCCGAGCTGCCCGTGAAGACTGTGACATATGCCAGACGCATCACCGGATCGTGTGTTGCCAAATCCCTTACACCGCGTCGCGGGCTGTGCCACAGTCGTAACGGCCCCTTCGTCAGTCCGGCCGTCCCGTCCCCCATCGGAGTGCGTCATGCCGTCCCCCCTCTCCGCGGACCGCCCAGCCGCCCGGACGCCCGGACGCGGCCAGGTCGACGCGCTGATCACGCAGACGCGACGGCTCATGGGCGACGTGGACGCCGTGCGGCAGGGCGCGCAGGACGACACCTTCGACCCGCGGGGACGCTGGCAGCGCGCGCTGTGCGACCTGGCACTGCACCAACTCGAGGACCTCGACGCGCACCTGGCGCAACTGCGGGACGGCCCGCCGTCCCCTCCCCCGCACGAGTCGCCGCTCAGCCGGGTCGGCAGCGCGGAGTGGAACCTGCTGACCGACGAGGCCGTCTGGTCCCCGGAGCTGCACGGCATCGTCGGCCGCGACCCGGCCGCTCCGCCGCTCACCCTCGACGAACTCCCCTCCCTCGTCCTCGAGGAGGACCGCCCGCGCCTGACCGCCATGGTCACCGGCTGCCTCGTCGACGCGAAGCCCATCGACGGCGAGTTCCGGGTCGTCCGGCCGGACGGCGCGGTCAGGACCGTGCACATGATGGGCGAACCCGTGCTCGACGCCCGCGGCAGCACCACCTCGATGTGGGCCGTGCTGCGGGACGTCAGCGAACTGCGCCGCAGCCGGCGCGCGGTGGGCGCGACCCGTGACTCGCTGCACCTGCGACGGCGCCCGGCACCGGCCGAGCACCGGCCCGCGGCCGGGCCGCGGGAGGCCACGCCGTCTTCCCGGCACGTCTCCCCGCGGCTCCCGCGCACCGCCGGCACGCTCGACCTCGCCGCCCGGCGCCTGCCCGCCACACCGAGTTCCCCGGCCGACGGCAGCTGGTACGACGTCCTGGAACTGCCGGACGGCGACGCACTGTTGGGCGTCGGCGTGCTCACCGGGCACGGCCCGGACGCCACCGCCACCCCGGCGACGACGCTCGGCGCCGTGCGCGGCATGGCGATGTCCGGCGCCGGTCCGTCCCGGCTGCTTTCCTGGCTGGAGCAGTTACTGAGCGCCGACGACCCGTCGGTCCGGTGCTCCACCGTGTACTGCCGTTACCGGCCGGCCACCCGCACCCTGGCATGGGCGCAGGCCGGACACCCCGCCCCGCTGCTGTTCCGCGCCGGGAGGGGGCGCCGACTGGACGCACCGGACGGCGTCCTCCTCGGCACCGACCCGGGTGCCGCTCGCGGGCAGGGCGAGGCAGCCCTGGAGGAGGGCGACGTGCTCGTGCTGCACACCGGCGGGCCGGCCCCCGCCGACGGCGCGGACCCCCTCCTGGACCTGGCCCCGCGTCTCGCCTCCCTGCACACGGCACAGGACTGCGCACGGCTGATCGCGCGGGAGTGCGGCAACGGCGGCCGCGCGGACGACGCCTGCGTGCTCGTCGCCCGGGTCACCCGGTGACCGACAGACCGATAACCGTCAACTCATCTACGCCTGAGCGGTGTTGTTCTTCCCTCCCCTCGGCTTCGGCAGCGCCTGCCGGATCTCCTCGCGCAGTTCGCTGATCCGCGGGTAGTTCGCGTACTCGGCGGTGAGCCGGTACATCTCGCGCAGCCTGTCCCAGGTGCGCCGGGAGGAGTTCGACCCCATCGACATCAGGGCCAGCCGCGCGTACCGGTCGGCCTGTTCGGGGTCGTCCGCGATGAAACAGGCCGAGGCCATGGACAGATGGTCGAAGATCTTCGACCGCTCCCGCCCGTCGACCCGCAGGGCGAGGGCCTTCTCCGCGTAGTACTGGGCGTGCACGGCCGCCCCCGGTTCGAACTCGGCGAGCGTGCGATAGGCCAGGGCCTGCATGCCGTACAGGTCCTCGTCCTTGAAGGTCTGCATCCAGGACGGCGTCTCCGCGTCGATCCGGCCGGAGACGAACAGGTCCTCCGCCTGACCGAGCGTGCGGCGCATGGCCTGCCCCTTGCCCATCGAGGCCTGGGCCCAGGCCTCGATGGTGTGGAACATGGCACGCGTCCGTGGCAGCACCGCGTCACCGGAGCCGGACTGGGCCAGCTTCATGAGGTCCATGGCCTCGTCGGGCCGGCCGAGGTGCACCATCTGACGGGCCGCCCTGGAGAGGGCCTCCCCCGCCCGGGGCCGGTCGCCGCCCTCCCGCGCGGCATGGGCGGCGATCACGAAGTACTTCTGGGCCGTGGGCTCCAGGCCGACGTCGTGCGACATCCAGCCCGCGAGGACGGCGAGGTTGGCGGCGACGCCCCACAGGCGCCGCTGGAGGTGGGGTGGGTGGCGGTAGGCGAGCATGCCGCCCACCTCGTTGAGCTGGCCCACCACGGCCTTGCGCTGGAGTCCGCCGCCACGGGCGGCGTCCCAGGCTCGGAACACCTCCACCGAGCGCTCCAGTTCGTCGACCTCCTCCGTCCCGACGGGGGCGGCCTCGTAACGGTCGAACCCGGCGGAGTCGGCGTGCAGGAGGGGGTGATCGACGACGGAAGCGTCGGCGGAGAGGGTGGGGTCGGTGTGCAGCCAGTCGTACATGGCACTGCTGAGTGCTGATCCCGCGGCGAGCGCGGCACCCGCGCCCACCAAGCCGCGTCGGTTGAGCATGAGGTCCATTCCCGTGAATTCGGTGAGGACCGCGGCAGTCCGTTCGGGCGCCCACGGCACGCCGTCGGGATGCTGCTCACTCCCGTCGCGTGGCCGTTTCCCCGCACGCCCGTGCCGGACCAGACCGAGGTCCTCGATGGTCACGACACGGCCGAGACGCTCGGTGAACAGAGCCGCCAGCACCCGCGGCACGGGATCGCGCGGGATCTCTCCCATGTCGATCCACCGCCGCACCCGGGAGGTGTCGGTCGACAGCTGGGGGTGGCCCATGGCCGCCGCCTGCCGGTTGACCAGCCTCGCGAGTTCCCCTTTGGACCAGCCGGCCAGGCCGAACAGGTCCGCCAGGCGGGTGTTGGGTTGTCCGCTCACGTAAGCCCCCAGGTTCTCGGCTGAGTTGACAGTAGCCCCGTGCAGGTTGCCGGGCGACTATTCGCCAGGGTTCGCCAGGGTGCGCCAGATGGTGTGCCACTGGGCGACAGGTGTCAGGTAGGAGTGCGCCACCCCGACCCGGTCGCCGAGGGACATTCCCCAGGGTGCACCCGGGAGGCCGGGCCGGGCGGCGCATCGATGTCGCAGGCACACGAAGGGATCTGTTTCGCCCATGTACACAGCATCGTCCTCCGTGTCCGCCCCGCCCCGGTCGCTGCACTCCCGCCCGGGCGGCGGCGGCCCCTACCTCGACCCCGCCCGGCCGGCACCTCCCGTGCTCGGCGCGGGCCGCGGCGCCCGGCGCCCCGCGGGGCTCGGCACACAGCCCCTCAGCGGGAGACTCGACCTGTCCGGCCCACAGGGTGCCCAACTGCGCACGGCGATCGCGTCGGTGCACCGGATCTGCCCGGAGTTCGCCCCCGTGCAGGTACTGCGCCGCAGCGGCCGCTCCGTGCTCCTGGTCGGCACGACGGGACGCAGCACGGCCGTCGCCAAGTGTTTACTGGACCACTCCCCCGCGTGGGCCGAGCGGATCCGGCACGAGATAGCTGCATACCGCACGTTCGTCCGGCACCGCCCTCCTGTGCGGGCGCCGAGGCTGATCGCGGCGGACCCGGACAACTGCACCCTCGTCGTCGAACGGATGCCGGGACGTGTGGCGGCCCTGCAACGGCATCCCGCGGAGGCCCCGCCCCGCGCGGACATCCGGGCGGCGCTCGGCGCGATCTGCCGGCTCAACGCCTGGCGGCCCACGGCCGGCACCTTCGACGCCCCGCTCGACTACGCGGCCCGGATCTCCCGCTACCACGAGCTGGGGCTGCTGACCGACCGGGATCTGGGGGACCTCCAGAAGCTGCTGCACGGCATCGCGGCGACCGCGGGCCGGCAGGGCATGGGCCAGTTCTGCCACGGCGACGCCCTGCTGTCCAACATGCTCCTGTCACCGGCCGGTCCAGTGCTGGTGGACTGGGAGCACGCGGGCTGGTACCTGCCGGGCTACGACCTGGCGACGCTGTGGTCGGTCCTCGGTGAGGCCCCGGCGGCGCGCCGTCAGATCAGCCAGATCGCCCAGTCGGCGGGCCCGGCCTCACGCGACGCCTTCCTGGTCAACCTGATGCTGGTGCTGACCCGGGAGATCCGCACCTACGAGATGGCCGTGCAGCGTTCGATGCACGACGCGGCCCCCGCGGCTGCGGGGGCGGCCCACCCGGGTGCCGTGCCGTCCGGCGAGGAGCAGCGGTTGCTGCTGCGGCGGCTGCACGACGACTGCCAGCTGGCCCGCCGGGCCGTCCGGGCGGCGGTCGGCACTCGCTGATCGGCGAGTGCGGATCGGTCCGCGCCGGTCGGCACCCGCCGAGGGGAGAAAGGTCCGTGGTGCGCCGGAGCGGCGGCGCACCACGGACCTTCGTGCACCGGCCGCCGTCGCGCCGGAGCCATTGGTGTACGCCGGTGACGGACCGCAGGCGGCGGGGTCACCCGCCACGAAACTCGCCCGCCCCTCGCTGACATGGGAAATCGCCTTTCCGTGGGCATGATTGACGGATCGTCGGCAAGCCGGCCCCGCACGCCCCGCCCCGCCCGCTCGTCCCAGGAGTCAGCATTGCGAGGATCCCCCACCCGTCCCGGACCGGCGCGCACCACCGGTCCCGCACGCACCCGCAGAGCCGCCGGCGCCGTCGCCTCGGCGGCTCTGCTGTTCCCGCTGCTCGCCGCGTCCCCCGCACCGGGCTCGCCGGGCGCCGCGGACCGGTCGGCGACGGGGCTGCAACGGGCGTTCGCCGCCGCGTCCGCCGAGTACGACGTGCCGCAGAGCGTGCTGCTGGGCGTCTCCTATCTCCAGTCCCGCTGGGACGCGCACGGCGGCGCGCCGAGCGTGACCGGCGGCTACGGTCCGATGCACCTCACGGACGCCCGCACCGCCCTGGCCGGCGCCCCGCACCACAGCGAGGGCACGGAGGACCCGCGCGGCGACGACGCCCGCGCCGCCCTGCGCCCGAAGGCGCCGCTCCCGTCCGGCACCGCGATCCCGGCCCGCCTCAGCACGCTCCCCGAGGCTGCGGAGCTGACCGGTCTGAGCCCCGAGGAACTGCGCACCGACCCGGCCGCCAATGTGGCCGGCGGCGCCGCCCTGCTCGCCGCCGCACAGCGGGACCTGGGCGAGCCGCTGACCGACGATCCGGCCGACTGGTACGGCGCGGTGGCCCGCTTCTCCGGCGCCGACGACACCGCGACGGCCGCCACGTACGCGAACGACGTGTACGACGTGATCCGCACCGGACAGGAACGGACCACGGACGCCGGCCAGCTGGTGGCGCTGGCCGCGCGGCCGGAACTGGCACCCGACACGGGGCAACTGCGGCGGGCCGGTCTGCGCGCGGCGTCCGCGGCCGGCACCGAGTGCCCGGCGTCGGTCTCCTGCGAGTGGATCCCGGCGCCGTACGAGCAGTTCGGCGACAACGACTACGGCAACCACGACCTGGGGAACCGCCCGGCGTCGCAGTCGATCAAGTACATCGTCGTGCACGACACCGAGGGCGGCTGGGAAGGGGTCCTGAACCTGGTCCAGGACCCCACCTACGTGTCCTGGCAGTACTCGCTGCGCTCCACCGACGGCCACATCGCCCAGCACGTGAAGGCGAAGGACGTGGCCTGGCACGCGGGCAACTGGTACGTCAACGCCACGTCGATCGGCCTGGAGCACGAGGGCTTCCTCGCCTCCCCGGACTCCTGGTACACGGAGGCGATGTACCGGTCGTCGGCGCGCCTGGTGACGTACCTGGCGAAGAAGTACGGCATTCCGCTGGACCGGCAGCACATCCTGGGGCACGACACCGTGCCCGGCCCGACCGCGGCGACCGTGCCGGGCATGCACACCGACCCGGGGCCGTACTGGGACTGGCGGCACTACTTCGAACTGCTGGGCCGGCCCTTCAAGGCCACGGCCCGCAAGAACGCCGGGGTGGTGACGATCCTGCCGGACTACTCCGCCAACCGGCCGGTGTACGCGGGCTGCACGGCGAAGGACGAACCGTGCGCGGCGCACGGGTCGAGCGCGGTGCGGCTGTACTCCGACCACGACGAGAACTCCGCCCTGATCACGGACGCCGGCCTGGGCACGACCCCGACGACGGGCGTGAACGACATCTCCTCACGGGTCTCCACCGGCCAGCAGTACGCGGTCGCCGACCGCTTCGGCGACTGGACGGCGATCTGGTACCTGGGCCAGAAGGCCTGGTTCCGCAACCCCGCGGCGCAGCCGACGGCCGTGCCCGCGAAGGGGCTGCTGGTGACGGCGAAGGACGGTGCGGAGAGCGTGCCGGTCTACGGGCGCGCCTACCCGGAGGCGTCGGCGTACCCGGCGGGAGTGCCCGTCCAGTCGGTGTCGCCGCTGCCGTACCGGCTGCCGGCGGGACAGAAGTACGTGGTCGGTGACAGGGTGCCCGGCGAGTACTACTACGCGGTGGACTTCACCGCCGACTCGCACCGGGTGGTCGTCGGCGAGGACCTGTACTACGAGATCCAGTACGGGCACCGGGTGGCGTTCGTCCGGGCCGCGGACGTACGGCTGTCGACGCCGTAGGTCCGGTCAGCCCTGCTGGAAAAGCTCCGCCGGGAGCGGCTTCAGCAGGGCGTACAGGTCGTCGGTGATGGGGCGGTCCCAGGCGGCGATGGTCACCAGGACGTTGTCGCTGCGGTCGAACTGCACGCAGGAGATGCGGCTCTCGGAGAGCTTGAGGCGGCGCACGATGAGGAGGTTGTCGCCCTGCATCACCGGCATGTCCTCGGTGCCGACGACGGTCACCTCCTCCTCGTTCTCCAGCGCGAGCAGCAGTTGGGCCACCTCGAAGGGAACCTCGTCCCGGGCGACCTCGCGGGCCGGCGAGCCCTCGGGAAGGTTGCCGATGATCATCGCGGGGCCGCGGCCGCCGAAGAGGTCGTAGCGCAGGAAGACGCCCTGGCACGTGCCGTCGGGGGCCGGCAGCAGGCCGGCGCCGAGGTTGCCGGGCCAGTCACCCGGATCCATGGCCAGGACGTCGAAGTCGGGCCCGGCGGGCGTGGCACTGCGGCGGCGGAGGAACGACATGGGGCCATGGTACGGGTACGGGGGCCGTCGGCGTCCTGCGGGCGGCCGCCCGTCCGGGGTGGCCGCACGGCTCTCGTCGGGGTGCGGTGCCTTCCGGGCTACGAGGCCTGCTTGTGGCGTTCGTGGTGGCGGGCCACGCGGGCGCGGTTCCCGCAGGACGGCCTGCACCACTCCTGGCGCGGGTGGTCCTTGAGGAAGTAGCGGACGCAGCGCGGGGCGTGGCAGGCGCGCAGGCGCTGCCGGTCCGGGCCGGCCAGGAAGGCGATCACGGCCTGTGCGAGGGCGGCGTCGAGGTCGTCGCCGTCCGGCACGGCCCGCCGGCCGGCGCGCGGACCGGCGCCGTCGCTCCAGTGCAGGACGGGGACGGTGGGCAGGCGGGCGGCGGCCGTGTTGAGACGGTCCAGGGCCTCGGCCACGGGCAGCAGCCGGGCCGCGTCGGCGGGGCTCGGCGCGCCGGGGCGTACGGCGTGCGCGAAGAGGGCGCGGACGGCGGCGCGCAGGTCGCGTACGGCGGCGACGCCCCGGGCGTCGGCGGCGTAGCCCGGGGAGACCGGGAGGACGTCGGCGTGGGCGCGGACCCAGGCGGTGAGTTCCTCTGGGTCGGTGAGGTCGTCGGCGACCTGGCCGTGACCGTCGTGCCGGAGGGTCAGCACGAGGTCGAGGGCGAGGCGGCTGTCGGCGGGGAGCGCGTCCTGCATGCGGCCGATGATAGGCCGCATGCAGCCACCGGCAGGGGCGTCTCATTCCTCCGCGGGTGTCGGTGGCACCACCGCCACCGGGCTCGCCGCGTGCAGCAGGACGGCGTGGGTGACGGAGCCCAGCAGGCGGGCGGGCGCCAGCAGGCGCCGGCGGTGGCGGCCCACCACGACCAGTTCGGCGTCCCGGGAGACGGCGACGAGGTGGCCGGCCGCGTCGCCTGGGGCGGGGTACGGCTCCACGCGGACCTCGGGGTGGCGCTGCCGGTGCGCGGCGAGGAAGCCGTCGGCGAGGGTGCGGGTCTCGCGTTCGAGGGCGCCCTGGTCGATGTCGGTCGGGAGGAGTTCGCCGGGGGCGGCCCAGGTCTGGACGGGCCAGGGATAGGCGGCGACCACCTGGAGGCGGGCGTCCCGCAGGGCGGCCTCGGTGAAGGCGAGGGCGAGGGTGGCGTCGTCGGGGCTGTCCACGTTGAGACCGACGACGACCCGCGGGCCGGGCCCGGGCGGCGGGCCGTCCACCTCGCGGCCGGGCCGGGGCACGATCACGACCGGGCACTCGGCGTCGCGGGCGGCGGTCATGCCGTTGGAGCCCAGCAGCAGGCTCCGGAAACCGCCCCGCCCCCGGGACCCGAGCACGAGGAGTTCGGCCTCGGCGCCCAGTTCGGGCAGCAGCGCGCCCGGCGCCCCGTCGAGACCGACGTACTCCACGTCCGTGCCGTCCGCGGTCTTCTCCAGCCGGGCGCGCGCGTCGCTGAGGACGGGGTCCTCGTCCGGGGGCGGGGGCAGGGTCATGGGCACACCGGGCTGCGTCCACGCGGCGTAGTGGCGGACGTGGCAGACGCGCAGTGCCGTCCGGCGTCGGCGTGCGGCGTCCACGGCCCAGTCGAGGGCCCGCAGGCTGTCCTCGGAACCGTCGACCGCCACGGCGACCGGCAGCGTGCTCATGGTCCTCACCTCCGGGATACGAGCGTCGTCCTGCTGGGGCCAGCCTGGCTCAGGCATCGGCTCCGGCAGGCTCTCCACGGTCGCGTGTCCGGAGAACGAGGGATGACACCGCCGGTTCGGCCCGCCGCGGTGGCGATCCGGCCGCCCGGCCGGGCGCGGCGGCTCCCGGGCCGGGCCGGCCCGTCCCGCGAAGTGGGCGGGGCGGCCCGGTCGGCGGGCCGGCGCGGTCGACGGGCCGGCGCGGTCGACGGGTCTCAGGTCAGGTCGAACTCCCCCTCGCGTGCCCCCGAGACGAACGCGCCCCACTCGGCGGGCGTGAAGATCAGGGAAGGGCTCTCGGGACGGCCGCTGTTGCGCATCGCGACAAATCCCTCGACGAAGGCGATCTGGACATCACCCCGGCCCCGGCTGCTGGACTGCCACTCGGCGTTGCTGAGGTCCAGCTCCGGCTTGTCCCAGCTCGCGAGCGGCTGCTGCTGGATCGTGCTCTCGGCCACGTCCGTGCTCCTCCCGGTTCGTCGTCCGCGGCCAGCCTAGCGACCGGTCCCCGGCGCCGACAGGGCACGTGAGGGGGACCTTCCGGGACTGCGGCGGCGCCCCTCCCACGAGCCACGGGGAGAAGGACCTCGGCCGCCGCCGTGGGGACGGCGGTCACGAGGACGAGCCGGGTCACGCGCCTGGGGTGGTGGGCCGCGTGGAGCATGGCGGGGCTGCCACCCGCCGGGTGGGCCGGGAGGTCCGTCCGCTCGGGGCCCAGATGGATCCGGAGCGCCTCCACCTCCTCGACCTGGCGGTCGCAGCGGTACGTCGCCGGGTCCGCCGGGGCCGAGGAGTCGCCGGTGCCGCGCAGGTCGAGCAGGATCAGACGGCGGCGGGCGGTGAGACCGCCGAGATCGCCGAGGTGCTCCGAGGCCCGCATGGGCCCGCATGGGCCCGCATGGCAGGACGACGAGGGGCTCGCCCTCGCCCCGGACATGGTGGGCGAGCGGGGTCCCGTCGGGTGCGGTGAGGATCGGCATGCCCAGACCCTCGGGGCCGGTCCGGGTCCGGGCGCAACGGCGTTCCCCGAGGTCCCGAAAGTACGGCCCGGCCCCTTGCCTCACCGGCGCGCGTCTGGATCAATGGCCCGTGAGGCGTCGACCGAATGATCGGTCGTCCGGATCGGCACGGTTGGCGAGGAGGCGTCCGTGGTGGCTGCGAGGGACCCGCGGGACGAGGGCGAACGGCTCGGCCCGGAGGCGCTGCGTGCGCTGCAACTGGAGCGGCTGCGGTCCTCGTTGCGGCACGCGTACGCCCATGTGCCGTTCTACCGGGACTCGTTCGACAAGGCGGGCGTCCACCCCGACGACTGCCGCGAACTCGCCGACCTCTCCCGGTTCCCCTTCACCACCAAGGCGGACCTGCGCGAGAACTACCCGTACGGGATGTTCGCGGTGCCGCGCGAGCGGATCCGCCGCATCCACGCCTCCAGCGGCACCACCGGCCGTCCCACCGTCGTCGGGTACACGGAGAACGACCTGTCCCTGTGGGCGGACATGGTGGCCCGCTCGATCCGGGCGGCGGGCGGGCGCCCCGGCGACACGGTCCACGTGGCCTACGGCTACGGCCTGTTCACCGGCGGCCTGGGCGCCCACTACGGCGCCGAACGGCTCGGCTGTACGGTCGTGCCCGCGTCCGGCGGCATGACGTCACGTCAGGTCTAGCTGATCCAGGACCTGAAGCCGGGCATCATCATGGTGACCCCGTCCTACATGCTCACCCTCCTGGACGAGTTCGAGCGGCAGGGCGTCGATCCCCGCGGCACCTCCCTGCGGGTGGGGATCTTCGGCGCCGAGCCGTGGACGGAGGAGATGCGCCGGGAGATCGAGGAGCGGTTCGCGATCGACGCGGTCGACATATACGGGCTGTCGGAGGTGATCGGCCCCGGCGTCGCCCAGGAGTGCGTGGAGACCAAGGACGGGCTGCACATCTGGGAGGACCACTTCTACCCGGAGGTCGTCGACCCGTTCACCGGCGAGGTGCTGCCGGAGGGCGAGGAGGGCGAGCTGGTCTTCACCTCGCTCACCAAGGAGGCGATGCCCGTGGTCCGGTACCGGACCCGGGACCTGACCCGGCTGCTGCCGGGCACGGCACGGCAGTTCCGGCGGATGCGGAAGGTGACCGGCCGCAGTGACGACATGGTGATCCTGCGCGGGGTGAACCTCTTCCCCACCCAGATCGAGGAGATCGTGCTGCGCACCCCCGGAGTCGCCCCGCACTTCCAGCTGCGGCTGACCCGCGAGGGCCGCCTCGACGCCCTCACGGTCCGCGCCGAGGCCCGCCCCGACGCCTCGCCCCGAGACCGTGACACGGCCGCCCGTTCGATCGCCGCGGCCGTGAAGGACGGTGTCGGGGTCTCGGTCGCCGTCGAGGTCGTGGATCCGGAGTCGCTGGAGCGGTCGGTGGGGAAGATCCGCCGGATCGTCGACCTGCGCCCGCGCGGGTAGCGGCGGCCGGGGCAGGGAACGGCCGGGCGACGCGCCTGCGCTCCTACGCTCCGGAGAAGCGGTCGCGCAGCTCCCGCTTGAGGATCTTCCCGCTGGCGTTGCGCGGCAGGCCGTCCACGAACAGCACCCGCTTGGGCGCCTTGAACGCGGCGAGCTTCTCGCGGGCGTGGGCGACGAGTTCGTCCTCCGTGACCTCGCCGCGGGGGACGACGACCGCGGTGACGGCCTCGATCCACTTCTCGTCGGGCAGGCCGATCACGGCGGCCTCGGCGACGGCCTCGTGCGTGTAGAGGGCGTCCTCGACCTGCCGCGAGGCGACCAGCACCCCACCGGAGTTGATGACGTCCTTCACCCGGTCGACGATCGTGAAGTAGCCGTGGGCGTCCCGTACGGCGAGGTCACCGGAGTGGAACCAGCCGTCGCGGAAGGCCTCGGCGGTCTCCTCGGGCTTGTCCCAGTAGCCCTCGCACAACTGCGGGGACCGGTAGACGATCTCGCCCGGCGTGCCGTCGGGCACGTCCTCGCCGTTCCCGTCGACCACGCGCGCGTCCACGAACAGGACGGTGCGGCCGCAGGAGTCCATGCGGCCCTTGTGCTCGTCGGGGGCCAGGACGGTGGCGAGGGGGCCGATCTCGCTCTGCCCGAAGCAGTTGTAGAAGGCGAGCTTCGGCAGGCGCTCGCGCAGCCGTTCCAGGACCGGGACCGGCATGACCGACGCCCCGTAGTACGCCTTGCGCAGCCCGCCGAGGTCGCGGGTGCCGAAGTCGGGCCGGTCGGCCAGGCCGATCCACACGGTGGGCGGGGCGAAGAGGCTGTCGACCCGGCCCGCCTCGATCAGGTCGAACAGGCGGTCGCCGTCGGGTGCGTCGAGGACGAGGTTGGTTGCGCCCACCGCGAGGTACGGGAGCAGGAACACGTGCATCTGCGCCGAGTGGTAGAGGGGCAGCGAGTGCGCGGGGCGGTCGCCGGCACTCAGGTCGAGGGCGGTGATCGCGCTGAGGTACTCGTGGACCAGGGCGCGGTGCGTCATCATCGCGCCCTTGGGAAGGGCCGTCGTACCGGAGGTGTAGAGGAGCTGGACCAGGTCCTCGGCGCGCGGCTCGGGGCCGTCGTACGCGGGGGCGGCCGCCAGCAGGGAGAGGAGCGAGTCGTCGGCGTCGCGCAGCGGCAGGGTCCGCACGCCGTCGGGGAGCCGGCCGGCGAGGCCGGGGTCGGTGAGGACCAGGGTGCTGCCCGACTGGCCGACGACGTACGCGAGGTCGTCGCCGGTGAGGTTGTGGTTGACGGGGACGTGGACCAGGCCGGCGCGGGCGCAGGCCAGGAACGCGATGAGGTAGGCGTCGGAGTTGTGGCCGTAGGCGGCCACCCGGTCGCCGGGGGCGAGGCCCTGGCCGAGCAGGGCGCTCGCCGCGCGGGAGACCGCCTCGTCGAGTTCCCCGTAGGTCCAGGTGCGGTCTCGGTACTCCACCGCGAGGCGTGCGGGAGTGCGTCGGGCGCTGCGGCGCAGCACCCCGTCGACGGTGCTGCCGTGTCCGGGCGTCATGGCACATGATCCTCGGCGGGCCGCCGGGACAGGTCAAGCCGGCGGAGCGGGGGCGGACCCGCGCCCGGCCCGCGCACGCCCTCGCCCGCCCTGCGGGCGGTCCGGGTGGGCGGGTACCGGTGACCCGCACACCCGTGATCCTCACCGGGGCCCGGCGCGGTCCTCCCGGTACCGCTCCCGCGGCCGCCGCTCGTAGGGCTTGCCGTCGGGGTCGCGGGGCGTCCAGGCGATGAGGTCGACGGCCCGGGACCGTTCGCAGCCGGCCGGCCGGCACAGGGGGCGAGGAGGCGGGCGGCGAGTGCGGGGCCGGGCTCACGGCCGGGGGCATGCGGTCCTGAAGGGTCGCTTCGGAACGGGGCCCGCCGTGCGGGCGGGTTTCGCCCGGCGGGGCCTCATCCGGAGAGGCCCCGTTCGGCGAGGTCCTCCAGGACCGCCATCGCCGCGTTGTGCCCCGGCACCCCGCTGACCCCTCCCCCGCGCACCGCGCCGGCGCCGCACAGCAGCACGTTGGCGTGCGCGGTCTCGACGCCCCAGCGGCCGACGCCGTCCTGGGCGTGCGGCCAGGCCAGGTCGCGGTGGAAGATGTGGCCGCCGGGCAGCCCGAGCTCGCGCTCCAGGTCCAGCGGGGTCTTCGCCTCGATGCAGGGGCGGCCGTCGGCGTCGGTGGCCAGGCAGTCGGCGAGCGGCTCGGCGAGGTGCGCGTCCAGTTGGGCGAGGGTGGCCTCGAGCAGTTGCTCGCGTACGGCGTCGTTGTCCCGTTCGAACAGCCGGGCGGGGGTGTGCAGGCCGAACAGGGTGAGCGTCTGGAAGCCCCGCCGGGCCAGGTCCGGGCCGAGGATCGTCGGGTCGGTCAGGGAGTGGCAGTAGATCTCCGACGGCGGGGCGGTGGGCAGGTCGCCGGCCGCGGCTTGGGCGTGGGCGGCGGCCAGTTGGGCGTAGCCCTCGGCGACGTGGAAGGTGCCGGCGAAGGCCTCGCGCGGGTCGACGGAGGTGTCGCGGAGCCGGGGCAGCCGTCTCAGCAGCATGTTCACCTTGAGCTGGGCGCCCTCGGCGGGGGCCGGCGGGGTGCCTGCGGTGAGGGCGGCGAGCTCCTGCGGGGAGGCGTTGACGAGGACGTGCCGGGCGGCGGTGACGCTCTCGCCGTCGGCGGTGCGGTGGACGACCTCGGCGCTGCGGCCGTCGGTGTCGATCCGGACGGCCTCGTGCCCGGTGGCGAGGACGGCGCCCGCGCTCCGGGCGGCATCGGCCAGGGCGTCGGTGAGCGCCCCCATCCCTCCGACGGGCACGTCCCAGGCGCCGGTGCCGCCGCCGATCACGTGGTAGAGGAAGCAGCGGTTCTGCTTGAGGGAGGCGTCGTGGGCGTCGGCGAAGGTCCCGATCAGCGCGTCCGTCAGGACGACGCCCCGCACCAGGTCGTCCGTGAAGTACTCCTCGACGGCGACGCCGACGGGCTCCTCGAAGAGCATCCGCCAGGCCTCCTCGTCGTCGACGCGCCGGCGCAGCTCCTCACGGGTGGGCAGGGGTTCGGTGAGCGTCGGGAAGACGCGTTCGGCGAGGCGCCCGGTCATGCCGTGGAAGCGCTGCCAGGCCGTGTGCTCCCGTTCGCCGCCGGTCAGCCGCGCGAACGCCTCACGGGTGCGTGCCTCGCCGCCGCCCACGAGCAGCCCGGTCGGCCGCCCGTCACGCTCCACGGGCGTGTACGAGGAGATGGTGCGCCGCCGGACCCGGAAGTCCAGCCCCAGATCCCGCACGATCTTCGGCGGCAGCAGACTGACCAGGTACGAGTAGCGCGACAGCCGGGCGTCCAGGCCGGCGAACGGCCGGGTGGAGACGGCGGCGCCCCCGGCGTGGTCCAGCCGCTCCAGCACCAGCACGGACCGCCCGGCCCGCGCCAGGTAGGCGGCGGCGACCAGCCCGTTGTGACCGCCGCCGACGATGACGACGTCGTAGGAACGACGTCCGGGGTCTCCCTCGTGTGCAGGCATGGTTCTTCGTAACACGGGGCGATCAGGACCGGCCAGAGGCGGACCGCCACCGGCGCGGCACCGCTTCCCGGCCGGTCGCCGCGGGCGGGAGCCGGCGGTGGTCTGCCTCGGTGGTGGCCCCCGGCGCCCGGCCTACCGTGCGGCTCCGTCCGGCGCCGGACGCGCCTCGGGGCCGAGCCGTGCCACGGCCCGCAGGATGTGCCGGGGCGGCACCTGCCACCGCAGACGTGCCGGAACGGCGCGCAGGACGGTGCCCGTGGCCCGCAACCGCCGGGTGACGGTCGCGGGCGGCGGGGCCGCCCGGCCGTACAACTCGTGCGCGTACGGCGGCAGGGAGCCGTACGCCAGGTCCGCCACGTGCCGCCACAGCACGGCGCGGGCCGGGACGAGCAGGGGGTGCGTCGGCGGGCGGCGCAGGAAGTCGTCCACCGCGTGCGCGTCGTCCCCGGCGGCGAGTTCGGGCCGTACCTTCTCGAAGTAGGCGTCCATCGCCGCCCTGTCGGCGGGTACGGCGTCGGGGTCGAGGCCCACCAGGCGGGCCGCGACGCGTTGTTCGGCGAGGTAGCGGTCGGCTGCCGCGTCGGTGAGGGGGTAGCCGGAGCGGCGCAGAACGTGCAGGTAGGAGTCGATCTCGGCGCAGTGCACCCACAGCAGCAGTGCGGGGTCGTCGATGCCGTACCGCTCCCCCGTGTCCGGGTCGTTCGCGGACAGCAGGCGGTGGATCCGGCGGACCCGGGCCCCGGCCTTCTCGGCCTCCTCGGCGGTGCCGTAGGTGATGGTGCCGACGAAGTCCGCGGTGCGCATGAGGCGTCCCCAGGCGTCGCGGCGGAAGTCGGAGTTCTGCATGACGCCGCGTACCGCACGCGGGTGCAGCGCCTGGAGGTGGAGCGCGCGGATTCCGGCGACCCACATCATGGGATCGCCGTGCGCCTGCCACGTCACACTGGCCGGGCCGTACAAACCGGGGTCGGCGCTCATACCGGCAGTGTGGCCGGGACGAGCGGCCTACGCCACCGTCCGAACCGGCCGAATACGGTGCGGGCGCTCCCTCAGGCGTGCGGGACGACGGCCACCGGGCAGCCGACGTGATGGACCGCGGCGTGCGTGACGGGCCCGGTACGGGGGCCGGCCGGGCGTTCGGCGACGCGGTGGCCGACGACGAGGAGGCCGGCTCCGGTCGCCGCCCTCACGAGCGCGCTCGACGGCCTGTCCTCCACCACCGTCTCCAGGACCTCCACGTCGGGGTACTTGTCGCGCCACACCTGGAGCGCGGCCTTGAGGAAGCCCAGCCATTCCTCGCCCTGCCGGGACTCCCGCACCAGGCCGATGTCGCCGGTGCCGAGGCCGACCGGGCCTGCCGTGTGCCAGGCGTGCACGGCGCGCAGGCGCGCGTTCCGGAGCCGGGCCGCCTCGAAGGCGAACTCGACGACCTCGTCGCAGGCCTCGCCGAGGTCGACGGCGAGCACGACGTCCCGGTACCCGGTGTCCGTCGAGGCTCCTCCGTCGCCGGCCGGCAGGTGTTCGTCCGCCGCCTCCTCGTCCGCCCGCACGAGGACGACGGGGCACGCGGCCCTCGCGACCACGCCGAGCGCGACGGAGCCGACGAGGAATCCGGTGAAACCGCTCAGCCCGCGGGAGCCGAGGACCAACAGGCCGGACCGGTCGGCGGCCTTGAGCAGGGCGGCGGTGGCCGGGCCCTCCGACTGCTCGTCGGTGAGACGCACACCGGGGCGTTCGGCGCGGACCCGTTCCTCCGCCCGTCGCAGTGCGCGCCGGGCCAGATGCCGCCGGGCGGCGCCCGTGCTGTCGTCGTCCTGGTGCCGGGGCTGCCAGGCCAGGGCGTGCACCAGGTGCAGTGGCCGGTCCCGCCGGGCGGCCTCGCGGGCCGCCCATGCAGCGGCGGCCAGGCTCTCGGCGGATCCGTCGACTCCGGCGGTCACGGGCAGAAGCATCTCCGCACCTCCCACATTCGCTCTGTCTTACGGTGCCAGCGTCGCCCGGCGGGCGGTGCGGCGGCAGAGGCTGCCCGGTCCCCTCCGGGGGGCCGTCCGGCCCTTTTCCGTGACACCCCGTCAGGACTGGCTGGCCCGACCGCAGTTCCGGCCGGGCCCGCGTACCGGCGGCACGGGAGGGCGCGGGAGGGACGGACGGCGGAGCGGGGCGGCGGAACGCCGGGCCCGCCGGCGCGGGCGGGAGGGAACGCCGAGCCGGCCGGCGGCTCACGGGAACGCCGCCGGGCACCGGCGGCCGTGCTGCGGCGCCTCCGGGTCCGGGCCGAACGGTCCGGCGGGCCCCGCCGGACCTCCCGGCCGCGGCGCCGCACGCACGGGCGACAGCGCCGTGGTCCGGCCTCGCCCCGGTGCACCGCATCCGGACTCCCGAGCTCCCGGACCCCTGGGCTGCCGGCCCCCTGGGCTGCCGGACGTGAGGGCCTGCCGACTCCCGGACTTGCGGACGTCCGGCCCAGGCGCCCCGCGCCGGCGTGGGCGGTCCGCCGGAGCCGGCCCTCCTTTGCGGGTCAGTCGTGCGGGACCACCGCCACCGGCGCGGAGGCGTGCTGCAGCACCGCGTGTGTCACCGGACCGATGCGTCCGCCGACCGGTGCCCGGCGCCGCTCGCGTCCGACGACGACCAGGGACGCGTCCCTCGACGCGTGCACGAGGTGACGGCCGGCACCTCCGATGACGGCCTGCTCCCGCACCTCCACGCCCGGGAACTTGTCCTGCCAGGGCCGCAGGACGTCGCCGAGTCCGTGCCGTGCCCCTTCCGTCGGTCCGGCGTCGGGTCCCGCCTCCAGGACGGCGCCGTAGCCCTGGTCGGCCGCCGGGTTCCAGCCGTGGACCACCCGCAGGCCCGCCGCACGACGCCGGGCGGCCTCGAACGCGAACTCGACGACGGCGTCGGCCGGGCTCCGCGGGTCCAGCCCCAGCACGACCTCGCGGTAGGGAGTGGTGGTCGCGCCGGCGCCCGTGGCGTCCGGCAGGTGCTCGTCCTCGGGGTGGCCGTCGGCCCGTACGAGGACGACGGGGCGTTCGGCACGCGCCAGCGTGGCGAGGGCGACGGAACCGGCCAGGAAGCCCGACACCGTGCCGAGGCGCCGGGACCCGAGGACCAGCAGTTCGGTGTCCTCCTCGGCCGCCAGCAGGGCGGGCACCACCGGCCCCTCGGTCTGCCGGGTGGTGATCCGCAGGCCGGGGTGGCGCTCCGCGAGCCGGGAGGCGGTCTCGCTCAGCAGCCGGGTCGCCCGGGCGCGCTGCGCGTCGAGCACGCCCGGTGCCGGAAGGCCCGCGAGCGGCGCGTGGAGAGGGCGCGGCGATTCCCCGGCGTGCAGGAGGCACAGGGTCGTCTCCCGTTGTGCCGCCTCGCGAGCGGCCCAGTCGGCGGCGGCGAGGCTTTCGGGCGAGCCGTCGAGACCGACGGTGATGGCGAGCATGTACGGACCTCCTTCAAGGGCGCGTCCCCAGTCTGGCGGGCCACGCGTGCGGGCCGGCAGGGCCGGAGGTCCCCGTCGGGAGCCGAACGGCCCCGGCGCGTCACCGGTGCGCGCCCGCGCGGCGGTGACGCGCCGGGGCCGGTGCGGCACGGGTGGCCGCGGGCCGTGCGGCACGTGTGGCCGCGGGCCGTGCGGGGGCTCGGCAGCCGGACGGCGAACCCGCCGAGGGCACCGGCGAGGACCCGCGTCGGTGCTGAGGGCCGCATGAGCCGAGGGGCCGACCGGGTCCGTGAGGGCCGCTCTGCCCGGGACCGCAGGCCGGCGTCCGGCCGTCCGTCACGGGCGATCGGCCGCTGCCGGCCGGGCCGGGAGCCGTACGGTGAAGGTGGTCGACCCGGGCACGCTGTCGAGGGTGACGCCGCCGCCGTGGGCCTCCGTCACGGCGGCCACGATCGACAGGCCGAGGCCGGTGCCGGTGCCGCCCGGCGTGCCTTCCGCACGGCGGCGCTCCCCGTGGGTGAAGCGCTCGAAGACCCGGGGGCGGACGTCCGCGGGGACGCCGGGGCCGTCGTCGTGGACCTTCAGCTCCGCCGTCGTGCCGTCGGTCTCCACCGAGATGGTGATCGTGGTGCCGGCGGGTGTGTGCAGGCGTGCGTTGGCCAGCAGGTTGGCCAGTACCTGGTGGAGGCGGTGGGCGTCGCCCGTCACCGTCACCGGTTCCTCGGACAGTTCCAGCGCCCAGCGGTGTCCGGGACCCGCGGCCTGTGCGTCCGTCACGGCGTCCAGGACCAGCCGGGTCAGGTCGACGGGCAGTCGCTCCAGGGGACGGCCCGCGTCGAGGCGGGCGAGGAGCAGCAGGTCGTCGACCATCTCGCCCATGCGGGCCGCCTCGGCCTCGATGCGCTCCAGTGCCCGCACCACCTTCGGCGGCACCGGACCGGGGTGCAGCAGCGCCAGCTCCGCGTGGCCGCGGACCGTCGCCACGGGTGTGCGCAGCTCGTGGCTGGCGTCGGCGGCGAAACTGCGCAGCCGTTCCTCGCTCGCGTGCCGCTTGGTCAGCGCGTCCTCGACGTGGCCGAGCATGGTGTTGAAGGCGTCGGCGACCCGTCCCACCTCGCTGCGCGGGTCGGCCTCGGGCGCACGGGGCCAGAGCCCCACCTCACCGCTGGACAGCGGAAGCCGGCTGACCCGGGTGGCGGTCGCGGCCACCCGGCTGAGCGGTCGCAGCGACCAGCGCACCCACAGGGCCCCGGCGAAGCCGGCGACGACCAGCGCCGCGCCGAAGACGACCGCGGCGACCAGTTCCAGCCGGTGGACGGTGGCCTCCACCGGCTCCATGGGGAGGCCGGTGACCAGGACGTCGCCGTCCACGCCCCGGAACGCCATCAGGCGGTACTCGCCGAGGGACGAGAGCTCGGTCGTGTGCCCGTCGCCGTCGGCCGGCAGCGCGGCCAGCCGACGGCTGTCGCGCGCCCCGAGCGACACGCTCACCGTGCCCGTGCGGCCGCCGGACGCCACCACCGCGGCGTTGGTGACCGTGTCCCCGACGAGCCGGGCCCCGAAGGTTCCGACGGTCTGACGGCGGGTGTCGCCGTCGCCGTCCTCGTCGCCGTCGCGGTCCGAGGGCAGCGTCCCGACGTGCTCCAGGCTGGCCGGGAACCGTGCGCCCGCCTCCCGCAGCTGCTGGTCGACACGGCCGGTGAGGAAGCCGTTCAGCTCCAGCACCGCCGCCACCCCGACGGCCGCGCAGCTGACCGCGAGCAGCACGACGAGTCCGGCGGTGAGCCGCGCCCGCAGCGTGTGCGGCCAGGGCGGACGCGGCAGCCGCCGCCTCGTCCCGGGCGGGCGCGGTCGGCGTGCGGAGGTCTGCCGCGGCCCCGTGCTCACCGGGTCACCGGCTTGAGCACGTACCCGGCGCCCCGCACCGTGTGGATCATGGGCGGGCGGCCCGCGTCCACCTTCTTGCGCAGGTAGGAGATGTACAGCTCGACGACGTGGGCCTGGCCGCCGAAGTCGTAGGACCACACGCGGTCGAGGATCTGCGCCTTGCTGAGCACGCGCCGCGGATTGCGCATCAGCAGCCGCAGCAGTTCGAACTCGGTCGGGGACAGTTCCACGAGGTCGCCGCCGCGGGTGACCTCGCGGGCCTCCTCGTCCATGACCAGGTCGCCGACGGTCAGCCGCGGCCCGTCCTCGCTCTGCCGGGCCATGCCGGCCCGGCGCAGCAGACCGCGCAGCCTGGCCACGACCTCCTCCAGGCTGAACGGTTTCGTCACGTAGTCGTCGCCGCCCGCCGTGATGCCCGCGATGCGGTCCTCGACGGCGTCCCGTGCGGTCAGGAAGAGCACGCACACGTCGGGGCGTACGCCGTGCAGCGAGCGCAGCACGGAGAAGCCGTCGGTGTCCGGGAGCATCACGTCGAGGACGACGGCGTCGGGGAGCAGCTCGCGGGCCTCGGCGACGGCCGAGACGCCGTCGCCGGCCGTGCGCACCTCCCAGCCCTCGTAGCGCAGGGCGCCGGAGAGCACCTCCGCGAGGTCGGGGTCGTCGTCGACGACGAGGACCCGGATGGGGGTGCCGTCGGTGCGGGTGAGGGCGGGGCGGCCGGAGCCGCGGTGGCGGGGAGTGTTCATCTCACGTACCAGGATGCGGTCCCGCAGCGGCCGGAGCTGCCTCCCGGACCTCTGAGTTCGCTCTGAGTCGGCTCTGAGTACGCCCTGCCGCCGCTCCGCCCGGCCGCCTCGGCACCCCCTCCCACCTGCGAAAAAACCGTGCCGCAGCGCCGAGCGCTGAGAGCGGGCTCAGAGGTTGCGTCGGCACAGTGTCGTTGCGTACGGCCGCAGCGGACGTACGGAAAAGCCGAAGGAACACACGGATGACGACGATGTACGCGCGACCAGGGGTCGCTCCCGCGCCTCCCGTGCCTCCCGCGCCCAGGCGTTCCCCCGCGGGCCCCGTGCTGGCCGCCCTGTGGGGCGGGGCCGCCGCCGTGGTCGCCCTGTGGTGGTACGACACGGGATCGGTCGTGGGCACCGCGGGCTGGCTGACCGGAGCCGGGCGGATCGCGGGACTGCTGTCCGGGTACGCCTGCGCCGTGCTCGTCGCCCTGATGGCCCGCGTGCCGCTGCTGGAGCGGCGGATCGGGTCGGACCGGGTGACGCGCTGGCACGCGATGGCGGGCCGCTACACGATCTGCCTGCTGGCGGCCCACGTCGTGCTGATCCTGCTCGGGTACGCCGCCCAGGACCGCTCCTCCCTCGTGGACGAGACGATCACGGTGGTCCTGAACTATCCGGAGATGCTCAAGGCCACCGCCGGCACCGTCGTCCTGTTCGCGGTCGGGATCGTCTCGGCCCGTGCGGTGCGCCGCCGGGTCGGTCACGAGTTCTGGTACTACGTGCACCTGCTCACCTACGCCGCGGTCTTCCTCTCCTTCGGCCACCAGCTCGCCCTGGGGTCCGACTTCACCGGCAACGGGTGGGCCCGGGCGGCCTGGTACGCGCTGTACCTGGGGGCCGCCGCCCTGGTGCTGTGGTTCCGGATCCTCGCCCCGGTCCGGCTCAACCTGCGTCACCGGCTGCGCGTCGACTCCGTGCACCGGGAGGCGCCGGGCGTGTACTCCGTCGTCGTACGCGGCCGGCGGCTGGACGAGATGGGCGCGCGGCCCGGCCAGTTCCTGCGGTGGCGCTTCCTCACCGACGGCATGCGCTGGACCTCGACGCCCTACTCCCTGTCGGCGCCGCCGCGTCCGGACCTGCTGCGCATCACGGTCAAGGCGCTCGGCGACCACAGCGCCGCCGTGGCCCTGCTGCGGCCGGGCACCCGGGTGTGGGCGGAGGGCCCCTACGGGGCGCTGACCGCGGACCGGCAGTCCGCGCCCAAGTCCCTGCTGATCGCGGGCGGTGTCGGCATCACCCCGCTGCGGGCCCTGTTCGAGACGCTGCCCGGCGACGTCACGCTCGTCTACCGGGCCCGCACGGCGGAGGACCTCGCCCTGGGCGGGGAGCTGGAGGCCGTCGCACGGTGGCGCGGGGCCAAGGTGCTCTACGCGCTCAACGGCCCGCACGGCCGGCGTCCGGACCTCACGGCGGGGTCCCTGCGCGCGGCCGTGCCCGACCTGGCCGCCCACGACGTGTACCTGTGCGGCCCGCACGGGTTCGCACGGGACCTGTACGAGGCGCTGCGCGCCGCGGGGGTCCCGGACCGCCGCATCCACCACGAGTCCTTCGAACTGTGAGGCCGTCTTGCACACCTTGAGGAAGAACCACCCGCTGCGCCGCATCGTGCTGGCGAGCGCCGCGACCGTCTCCGGGATCGTGCTGGTGCTGTCGCTGAAGCCGCACACGACGCCGGCCGTCGCCGGGCTCGCCCCCTCTCCCGCGGCGTCCAGCAGTTCCGGCGCGTCGAGCGGGACGGCCGGATCGGGGGGTTCGAGCGGATCGGCGGTCACGGGAACCCGGACGCTCACCGGGGACTCGGTCCAGACCCGCTACGGCCCCGTCCAGGTCCGCGTCACGGTGAAGGACGGCAGGCTCACCGACGTCACCGCGGTCGCCTACCCCCAGGAGAACCCGAGGGACCAGCAGATCAACGGCTACGCCGTCCCCCAGTTGACCAGGGAGGCGCTCAGCGCCCAGAGCGCCGACATCGACACGGTGTCGGGAGCCACCTACACCAGCGAGGGCTACCGCCAGTCGCTCCAGTCGGCGCTGGACTCGGCGAACGGCTGACGCCCGCCGGGCCGGCCGGCCGTCCGGCCCGGCCGGGACCATCGGACGCCCCGCAGGGCCGGTCGGCCCTGGTGAGGCGGGCGTCCGCCCGGTTCGAATGGCCCGGTCAGGCGCACGCGCGGCTGCGGGAGACAGAGACCTGTGATGGACCCGACGATACGGATACCTGCGACGGCCGGCGACGACGGCCGGCCGAACACCCCGGAGACCCGGACGAGTGTCGAGCTGGACGCTGCCGAGGCGCTGCGGCTGCTGGGCGGCGTGTCCCTGGGACGGATCGTCTTCACCCGGCACGCGCTGCCGACCGTCCGCCCGGTCAACCACGTCCTGGTCGACGGCGACATCGTCATCCGCACCCACGGGGACGCAGCGCTGACCCGGTACACCCGGCAGACCGGGGCCGAGGGGGCCGTCGTCGCCTACGAGGCCGACGACATCGACCCCGACACCCACCTCGGCTGGAGCGTGGTCGTCACGGGCTATGCGCGGCTGGTCACCGACCCGGACGAACTCGCCCGCTACCGGGCCCTGTTGCGGCCCTGGGCGACACAGAGGATGGATCACGCCGTCCGCATCGGCCCCGATCTGGTCACCGGGGTCCGCCTGACGGCGCAGGATCCGTCCCCGCTCGGGTGAGGCCGCGAGGGGCGGGCCGGGTCCGCTCCCCCTGCCCGTGGGCCGGCGCGCCGGCGAGGCCGGGCACCCGGCCCTCCGTCGTCGCGGGTCCCTCCTCCCCGGCCTGCGACACTTCGTCGCCGAGATCGTCCGGCGCGGCGGAGGGGCGTCACAGGTGCTGCCCGGGGGCGGACCGGGGCCGGCCGGCCCTCCCCGCCGGCCGGTCCGCCCCGCCGACCGGCCCGGCCGGCCGCGCCTCTCACGGCCGTTCGGGTACGACCGCCACCACGCAGGCGGCGTGGTGCAGCAGCGAGTGGGCGACGCGCCCCAGCTGGAGTCCGATGTGTCCCGGGTTGCGCCGGGCACCGACCACCAGCAGGTCGGCCTCGTACGAGGCCGCCAGGAGCACCCTGCGAGCCGGGCCCTCCACCGTGCGGCGGCGCAGTTCCACGTCGGCGGGCACGTCCTCGAGTGCCCGCTCCAGGATTTCGGCGGCACGCAGTTCGTGCGCTCCGGCGGGTTTCCCGACGAGCAGGGGATGGTCGGTGGTCTCGTGCGCGGGAGACCGCCAGGCCCGTACGGCCTCCAGCGTCGCGTCGCGCAGCCCGGCCTCCTGGACGGCGAAGCGCAGCGCGGCGGAGTCCGTGCCCTTGTCGCCGATGCCGACGACGACGCGGCCGTGCCTCCCGGCCCGGACCCGGTTGTCGTGACTGCCCCGCAGTACGATCACCGGGCAGTCGGCGTGGGCGGCGACGCTCAGGCCGACCGAGCCGAGCAGCACCTCGACGAGGCCGCTGCGGCCCCGGTGACCGAGTACCAGGGCGCAGGCGTTGCGTCCCTCGCGGACGAGCGCGGACTCGGCTTCCTCGGGCAGCACGTCGGTGGAGATCTCGACGTCGGGGCGGCGCAGTGCGGCCCGGTTCGCGGCGACCCGCACGATGGCCTCGGCCGTCACCTGCTCGGCCGATGCGTCCAGGTCGTCGGTGAGGTCCTCGGCGAGGGAGTCGCCCTCGTACCGCTCCCAGAGGGAGGCGTACACCAGTCGGAGCGGGACCCCGCGCAGGGCGGCCTCGTCGGCCGCCCAGTCCACGGCCCGCAGGCTCGGCTCGGAGCCGTCCACGCCCACCACGAGGGGGAGGTCCATCGTGCTCACCGCCCCTCGTCCAAGACGACGACGGCGCGGGCCCGGACCCCGGCGGCGAGGGGCTCGGCGAACGCTCGGACGACCGCTGCGTTCATGGCTTCTCCTCCTCGGGAGGGTCAGGCGTGGGGGACCACGACGACGGGGGCCGCCGAGTGGTGGAGCACCGCGTGCGTGACGTGCCCGATGTGGGCGCCGAACGGGCTGCGGCGGATCCGGCGGCCCACGACGACGAGCGAGGCCTCACGGGCGGCGTCCACGATGTGGACGGCCGCGCTGCCGTGGCGGGACGTCTCGACGACCTCGACGTCCGGGAACTTCTGCCGCCACGGCCGCAGCACCTTGGAGAGGGCCTCGGACGCGCTCAGGCTCAGGGCCTCGTGGCGCGCGGGGCTGGCGGGCATGGCGTACGCGTACGGCGGCGGGTTCCAGCCGTGGACGACCCGCAGGGACGTGTCGCGGAGCCCGGCGGTGGCGAAGGCGAACTCGATCAGTGCCTCGTCCGGGTGGTCGACGTCGAGTCCGAGCACCACGGGCCGGAACGGTGTCGCGGCGGACGGTATCCCCGCCGGGTCCGGCACGTGCTCGTCGGCGGCCGCTTCCAGTGCGCGGACCAGGACGACGGGGCGGTCGGCGTGCGCGAGGGCGGACAGGCCCACGGAGCCCATCATGAACCCGCCGATCCCGGTGAGGCCGCGGGAGCCCAGGACGAGCAGTTCGGCACTCTTCGCCGCCTCGGCGAGGACGTCACCGGCCTGTCCGCAGAGCTGCTCGCTGATCACCTCGACACCGGGATGGCGCAGGCCGACGCCCACGGCGGCCTCCCGGGGAATGCGCTCGGTCCAGTGCGCCTGCGTCTCGCCGCCGAGCAGCGGTGCCTGGGCCATCGGCTCCGGGACCGGCTGCCAGACGTGCACGATCTTCAGCGGCAGGCCGCGCAACTTCGCCTCGCGCGCCGCCCATTCCACGGCGGCGCGGCTCTCGCGCGAGCCGTCGAGTCCTACGGTGACGGTGCGGGGCATGATCCCCACCTCCTCGTCGAGGGATCTTGGGCTCAGGATCCGGGACAAGGGATCCGGGACGGGAGGGCCCGGTACCAGCGTCGCCCTCGGGGGCGTTGCCGGGGCAGGGGCCACTGGTCCCGGGGTGGGGCCGACCGACCCCCGCCCGGTGCGGTGCGGCGGTGCGCGGCGCGGCGACCGACGTCGCGGCGGCCCACGGCGCGGACGGAGGAGGGCCCGGCCCGGTGCGGTCCCGCCCGCGGGCCTGCGCCGATCCTCCTGCCGGACGGGAGTCGGCGTCACACACGGTGCGGTCGCGGGCCGATCCCGGAGACGGCCAACCGCTGGATCCCGTTGTCGCCGCCGCCGCAGGTGAAGATCACGGCTGAGCGGTGGCCGGGCCGACGGTGTCGAGCGCGGTCGAACGGTGTCGAGCGCCGTCGACAAGGGGACACCGCCTCACTCCAGCGTCTGAAGGAAGTCGCTGCAGGCCCGGGCGCACGCACGGCACGCCGCCGCGCCGTCCTCGGCGCCCGGGTGCCGGTCGAAGGCGTGCGCGGTCTCCAGGCAGACGGTCCGGCACCACTCCACCTGGACCCGGATGCCCGCCTCGTCCACCCGGTTGTCCTCGGACAGCACGCGGCAGGTCGCGTCGCAGACCTCCGCGCACATGATCCCCTTGCGGCGCACGAATTCCTGGCCTTCGGTTCCGTCCGGATTCACCAGGCTCGCGTACAGCGCGCTGGCCCGCGCGCATTCGGTGCACGCCTGGGCGCATGCGAAGCGGTCCTCCAGGAACCGGAAGAGTTCCTGCTGGGATGTCGTCGAAGTCACACAGCGCGGGTAGCCGCGGCGAGCCTCGCCAAACCCGGCGGCAGGCGGGCCGCACCGGACGCGATGCCGGTCCGGCGCCGGAGCGACGTCGCCCGGCACGGAGAGCGACGGGCCTCGTGAAGCGGTTCGCGACCGATTGATGGGGTATTCGCCTGATATGACTAGCGCAAACATGCAGTTGGCCGCTGCGAGCGGCCTGCTCAGCGTGGCCCTGTTCGTGGTCGGTGCGGCCCTCGTGGGCCTGCTCGCCGGCAGCTTCTGGCTGGGCGCGCGTGTCAAGCAGCGCGAGCTGCCCCGGCCGCGCCCCGACGAGCAGCCGCACCTGCCCGCGGAGGGACCCGTGCGCGAGGTCCAGGAGGCCCGGGAGCCCGACGAGGTACCCCGGACCGGGAAGGGGGGCCACGCCCTCACGCCGTACGAACTGACCAACATGCAGACCCGGCCGAGCACGTCCAAGTCGCGGCCGCGCTGGAGTCGCGGCAGCAGCGGTTCGTTCGGCGGGGGCGGCCTGGGCGGGCACTGATCCTTCCTGTGCCCGTGACCGGGATTCCGACGTCCCGCCGGGAGCAGCCGGAGGCGGGCGGGGAGCCGGCCGCGGGTGACCAGGGCGCGCCGCGCCCGCAGCGGTCCACGCGGCGCCCCGGTTCCCCGGGGCCGCCGGCGGCCCCGCCGCAGCCCTTCGGTCCGCCGCCGCACGGCACGCCGGACCAGCGGGGCGGGCCCACGGGCGACCGGACGTGGAGCGGTCCACGGCCGCATCGACGGGCGCGGCCCTCCGTCCACAGCCACGTCGGCCGAGGTCCGGGCCGGTGCGCCCGGACCCCGGCGTCTCCGGGGGCGCGGGCCCGGAAGTACGGCGTCGACCCGGTTCCCCGGCCGGGGTCGGGGTCACGGTGCCTCGGCGACGGCGGGGCGGGGCGTCAGGCGCCGACGTACGCCGCCAGGTGCTCGCCGGTGAGGGTGGAGCGGGCGGCGACGAGGTCGGCCGGGGTGCCCTCGAAGACGATCCTGCCGCCGTCGTGCCCCGCGCCGGGACCGAGGTCGATGATCCAGTCGGCGTGCGCCATGACCGCCGGGTGGTGCTCGACGACGACGACCGACTTGCCGGCGTCGACCAGCCGGTCCAGCAGTCCGAGCAGCTGCTCCACGTCGGCGAGGTGCAGGCCGGTGGTCGGCTCGTCGAGGACGTGGACGCCGCCCTTGTCGCCCATGCGGGTGGCGAGCTTGAGCCGCTGCCGCTCGCCGCCGGACAGCGTGGTGAGCGGCTGGCCGAGGGTGAGATAGCCGAGCCCGACGTCGGCGAGCCGGCCGAGGATGCGCTGCGCGGCCGGAACGTGTGCCTCGCCGGAGCCGAAGAACTCCTCGGCCCTGGCCACCGGCATCGCGAGCACCTCGCTGATGTCCCGGCCGCCGAGGCGGTGGTCGAGCACCGCCGCCTGGTACCGCTTGCCCTCGCAGTCCTCGCAGGTGGCGGCCACGGCGGCCATCATCGCCAGGTCGGTGTAGACGACACCCGCGCCGTTGCAGGTGGGGCAGGCGCCCGCGGAGTTGGCGCTGAACAGGGCCGGCTTGACGCCGTTGGCCCTGGCGAACGCCTTGCGGATCGGGTCGAGCAGTCCGGTGTAGGTCGCCGGGTTGCTGCGCCGCGACCCCCTGATGGGGCTCTGGTCGACCGTCACCACTCCCGCGTCGGCGGGCATCGAGCCGTGGACGAGCGAACTCTTGCCGGAGCCGGCCACACCCGTGACGACGGTGAGCACGCCGAGCGGGATGTCCACGTCGACACCCTGGAGGTTGTGCGCCGTCGCGCCGCGGATCTCCAGTGCCCCGGTCGGCCGGCGCACGGAGCCCTTCGGCGCGGCCCGGTCGTCGAGGTGGCGGCCGGTGACGGTGTCACCGGCCCGCAGCCCCTCGACGGTGCCCTCGTAGCAGACGGTGCCGCCCGCGGTGCCGGCGCCGGGGCCGAGGTCGACGACGTGGTCGGCGATCGCGATCGTCTGCGGCTTGTGCTCCACGACGAGCACGGTGTTGCCCTTGTCCCGCAGGCGCAGCAGCAGGTCGTTCATCCGCTGGATGTCATGGGGGTGCAGGCCGGTGGTGGGCTCGTCGAAGACGTAGGTGACGTCGGTGAGCGAGGAGCCGAGGTGGCGGATCATCCTGACGCGCTGCGCCTCGCCGCCCGACAGGGTGCCGGCCGGCCGGTCGAGCGAGAGGTAGCCGAGGCCGATCTCCGCGAACGAGTCGAGGGTCTGGCGCAACGCCGTGAGCAGCGGCGCCACCGACGGCACGTCGAGCTTGCGGACCCATGCGGCGAGGTCGGTGATCTGCATCGCGCAGGCGTCGGCGATGCTGATCCCGTCGATCCTCGACGAGCGGGCGCCCTCGCTGAGCCGGGTGCCGTCGCACTCTGGGCAGACGGTGAAGGTCGTCGCCCGTTCAACGAAGGCGCGCACATGGGGCTGGAGCGCGTCGACGTCCTTGGCGAGCATCGACTTCTGGATCTTCGGGATCAGCCCCTCGTACGTCAGGTTGATGCCGTCGACCTTGATCTTGGTCGGTTCCCGGTGGAGGAGGTCGTGCAGTTCCTCCTCGGTGAACTCGCGGATCGGCTTGTCCGGGTCGAAGAAGCCGCAGCCGCTGAAGATACGGCCGTACCAGCCGTCCACGCTGTAGCCGGGGATCGTGAGCGCGCCCTCGTTGAGCGACTTGCCGTCGTCGTAGAGCTGGGTGAGGTCGATGTCGGAGACCGTGCCCCGGCCCTCGCAGCGGGTGCACATGCCGCCGGTGCGCTGGTAGGTCGCCTTCACCGTCTCCTTGGTGCCGCGCTCGACGGTGATGCCGCCGCTGGCCCGCACCGAGGCGGTGTTGAAGGAGTAGGCGCCGGGCGGGCCGATGTGCGGCTCGCCGAGCCGGCTGAAGAGGATGCGCAGCATCGCGTTGGCGTCGGTGGCGGTGCCGACCGTGGAGCGGGGGTCGGCGCCCATCCGCTGCTGGTCGACGATGATCGCGGTCGTCAGTCCGTCGAGCACGTCGACGTCGGGCCGCGCGAGCGTCGGCATGAAGCCCTGCACGAAGGCGCTGTACGTCTCGTTGATCAGCCGCTGCGACTCGGCGGCGATCGTGTCGAAGACCAGCGAGCTCTTGCCCGAGCCGGACACCCCCGTGAAGACGGTCAGCCGGCGCTTCGGGATCTCGACGCTGACGTCCTTGAGGTTGTTCACGCGCGCGCTGTGCACACGGATCACGTCGTGGGTGTCGGCGGCGTGTCGCGCGGACGACCGGTCGTCCGTCCTGTTGGCGGGGCTCATCAACGGTCTCCGTCCGTGTTCCTGGGTATCGCTCCCACGCTATGTGGCGCCCGCGGCCCGGCGCTTGCCGATTCCTGATCGAACCGGTCCGTTCCCGTCCGGCCGGTGGTACGAAACCGTGCCATACCTGACGGACCGGCGGTGGAACGACGTCCGAACGGCTCGTGCCCCACACCCGGACCGCGATCGGCCAGCTTCGGGCGTGAACGGTCAGTAAGCGACATCCCGGAGCGGGGCGGGTGCGAAGGCGCTGAGATGTCTTGAATCGTCGCGCAAGGTGAGGTGGAACATGGCCGACTTGGTGCAGGCGGAACCGGTGGAACGACGGTACGGCTGCCGCGCCCCTGTGCGCGAGAAGGCTCCGGGCGGGGCGGAGGAACGGTTCCGGGGGCTGCTGGAGGCGGCACCGGACGCGATGGTCATCGTCGACGACCGGGGGACCATCCGGCTCGTCAACGCCCAGACGGAGGCACTCTTCGGCTATCGCCGCGAGGAACTCCTCGACCAGCCGGTCGAGTTGCTGCTGCCGCACCGCTTCCGCGAGCAGCACACCGGGCACCGCAGCGGGTACACGGCCAACCGCCAGGTCCGGCCCATGGGCGCCGGACTCGAACTGCTCGGGCTGCGCAAGGACGGCACCGAGTTCCCCGTCGAGATCAGCCTGAGCCCCCTGGAGACCACGGACGGGCTGCTGGTGTCGGCGGCGGTCCGCGACGTCTCCGACCGCAAGGCCGCCGAGGCCCGCATCAACGAGCTGGCCGCCCTCGTGGAGTCGTCGCAGGACGCCATCCTCGCCCACACCCTGGACGGGTACGTCACCTACTGGAACGCGGCGGCGCAGCGCCTGTACGGCTACACCGCCGACGAGGCCATCGGCCAACACGTCTCCCTGCTGGCCCCGCCCGAGCTGCGCGGCGAGGTCAGGGCGCTGCTGCGGCAGCTCCGGCGGGGCCGGAAGGTGGAGCACTTCGAGACCCTGAAGGTCACCAGCGGCGGTGCGCTGCTGGACGTGGACGTGACCCTGTGGCCGACCCGGGACACCCGTGGCACGGTGGTCGGGGCGTGCGCGATCGTGCGGGACATCAGCGACCGCAAGCGCGCCCAGGCGGAGCTGACCGAACTGTACGAGCAGCAGCGGCACATCGCCCTCACGCTCCAGCGCAGCCTGATGGGCACCCCGCCCGCGCTGCCCGGCCTGGCCACCGCCAGCCGTTACCGGCCCGCCACCCAGGGCGCCGGGGTGGGCGGCGACTGGTTCGACCTCGTGCCGCTGGGCGGGGGCCGGGTGGGGGTGCTGATAGGCGACGTGATGGGGCGGGGTCTGGAGGCCGCCGCCGTGATGGGCCAGTTGCGCTCGGCCGCGCACGCGCTGGCGAAGACCGGCATGCAGCCGCGGCAGCTGATGCGGGCGCTGGACACCTGCGTCGCCGACCTGGACGTGCCCGACCAGCTCGTGACCTGCTGCTACCTGGTCATCGCCCCGAAGACGGGCACGGTGACGATCTGCTCGGCAGGCCATCTGCCGGTCCTGGTCGCCGGGGCCGGCAAGGGGGTGCGGGCGCTCGACTGCCCCGTCAACATGCCCCTCGGGATCGGCGACGGCCCGTTCGAGCAGGCCCGCGCGCAGATACCGCCGAGAGCCACCCTGGTGCTGTACACGGACGGCCTGATCGAGACGCCGGGCAGCGACATAGAGCTGCGCATCGGCGAACTCATCTTCCTGCTGGAGGAGTTGTTCACCGACATGCCCTGCCTGGAGAAGGCCGCCGACCGGGTGCTCGCCGGCCTCCTGCCGGACCCCGAGAGCCACAACGACGACGTGACCCTCCTGCTGGCGCAGCTCCCGGCGACCTAGGGCGTGTTTCGAAAGTGGCGTCGTCTGCCCGAAGGGCAGGCCCGGCGGCGTCCGGTGCGTGCGATCGCAAGGCGGAGGGTCGCCCCGATA